>DATJUF010000025.1:0-17527 GCA_035502655.1 Binataceae bacterium (SeqCode) | reverse complement strand
AAGTCGAAGCGCAAACGCTCCGGCGAAACCATCGAGCCCGCCTGATGGACTTCGTTGCCGAGAATCTCGCGCAGCGCGTAGTGGAGGATGTGCGTCGCCGAATGGTTGAGCATCGCGGCGTCGCGCCGCTCGCGATCGATTTGCAGTTTGATGCGTTTTCCCGGATGGAAGTCGCCAATTGGGCCCCGCAGGATTCGTCCGACGTGAACAATCGCGCCGTTTTGCTTGCGGGTGTCGATGATTTCTGCCAGTGCGCCGGATTCTGTCTCGATTACGCCCCGATCACCAACCTGTCCACCGCCCTCCGGATAGAAGGGTGTTTCTGCTGCTGCAATTCGAATCACCAGTTCAGATTCTGGCTGCTGCTGAAATGTATTAGCGGCTACGATTTCGGACTCACCTTGATATAGGTGGTTTCCGATAAATTTAGACGATGCTTCTTGCATCGGCGTGGAGCCCAGCTGCAGCGTCATTGGACCCTCGCTAATACGCAAGGACTCATTGATTGTCATGCGCGCGGCTCTTCCACGTTCACGCTGCTCTTCCATCAGCAGATCGAACCCGTTCGCGTCGACAGTGAAGCCGCGATTGCGCAGAACGTCCGACGTCAGATCGAGTGGAAAGCCATAAGTATCGTAAAGCTTGAAGGCGACTTCGCCGGGCAACACGCTCTGGCCGGCACCCTGCAGTCGCTCAATTTCCACATCAATCAGCTCAAGGCCCCGATCGAGCGTTTCTCCAAAACGAGTCTCTTCCTCGGTTATGGCCTTGCGGATTCTTGCGGCATTGCTGACCAACTCAGGATAAGCTCTGCCCATTGCCTCGGCGGCCGCGTTCGCAATCTCCGCAAGAAAGGGCTGCTCGATCCCCAGTTGCCGGCCGTGCCTCGCCGACCGCCGGATCAGCCGGCGTAACACATATTCGCGATCCGTATTCCCCGGCAAGACGCCATCGGCGATTAGAAAGCTAATCGCGCGCGAATGGTCGGCGATCGCACGATACGATATGTCGCTCTCCTCATGCTTGCCGTATTTCTTGTCATCGCCAATTATGAACTGTTGGATCGTCGCAATTATCGTCTGGAATACGTCGATGTCGTAATTCCCCAGCAGCCGCGCGGTCTCTAAGCTCTGCATTACCGACGCGACCCGCTCGAGGCCCGTGCCGGTATCTACATGGCGCATCGGCAATGGTGTTAGCTTGCCTCCGCCGTCGCGGTTGTACTGGATAAAGACCAGATTGCCGAGCTCGATAAAGCGTGCGCAGCCATCGACGTTGACGCCGCAAGCCTGTCTGGGATGCTCGCAGAATTGCGCCGCCTCATCCCCCCGATCTATATGAATCTCGGAGCAAGGCCCGCAGGGGCCGGTCTCGCCCATCTCCCAGAAATTATCCTTTTCGCCAAAGCGCAGGATGCGGCCTGCCGGCAAGTCTGGGACCTTCTCCCAAACCGCGAAGGCCTCGTCGTCATCCTTATATACCGTCGCCCACAGCTTCTCCGCCGGTATCTCCCAGACCTTCGTCACCAGCTCCCAATGCCACGGAATCGCCTCGGCCTTGTAATAATCGCCGAACGACCAATTGCCGAGCATTTCGAAGAACGTATGGTGATAACTGTCACGCCCGACCGCTTCAAGGTCGTTATGCTTGCCCGAGATCCGTAGGCATTTCTGGCAATCCGCCACCCGGCGCGTGGCTGGCGTGCGCAGGCCGAGGAAATAGTCCTTGAACGGGACCATCCCAGCGTTGGTGAAAAGCAACGTCGGGTCACCCTTGGGTATCAGCGGGGCGGAAGGCACAATCTGATGCCGCCTTTCCGCGAAGAAATCAAGAAACGACTGACGGATCCTGTCGGTAGTCCACTTCATACTCGCTTCATTTTAGCTTAATCGACGCTCTTTCGGCACTCCCGTCCTGTCTAGCCGGGTGCAACTTCTCAGCACGTTCGGCTATGGTTCTTTTTTTGAAAACGGCCCGCACTTTCCATAGCGGAGTCTCCCCGGCCCAATTGAGCGTTTCCTTGAGCTTAGACTTCGCCTCCGCGCTTATATGCTCAAGGGCCGTGCGCTCGGTATTTCTATAACACTTAAGTAACAAAGAGAGCCCTCGGGTGTCTGATGCCTAAAGCTATCATAAGTATCGGGCGTTACCTTTGTGCAGCCGCCGGCTCATCTGCTTACCCCCGGCAATATTAACTAATAGTTACTTCGACATACATTTAGTCAAATAATCGTAACCATTGCTTAGCCTGCCAAAGCTCTTTTCGTAAAAGCCGCCTGCGACACTGCGCGCCTTGAAGCGCATCCAGCGCAAATCGGGAGGAGCAACAACATGCGCATCGTTCGAAAGAAGTGGAAACGGCGAACGGCTGCATTAGCGCTAGGCTCAATGCTAATTGGCCAGATTGGCGTTCCTTTGGCTCAGGCTCAAAACTACAGCGGCCCCAGCTTGGACGCCAGGTTCCGCGGCAATCTCAACAGCTTGACCGGTGCGCTCTCGGGAGGCACCGAAAATGGATCAGCGTCCGCAGAGATCGCCAAGGCTGAATCGGTGGCTGCGGAGCAGCTCCGAACCAAGACACCAATTAAGCACGTCATTCTGATTATCGGCGAAAATCGGACCTTTGATCATGTCTTCGCGACTTATACTCCGCCGTCAGGCCAAACCGTAAACAATTTGCTCTCTGAAGGCATCGTCACTGCTGACGGCTCCCAAGGGGCCAACTTCACCAAGGGCCAGCAGTTCAGCGCCAGCGATACTACTACGTATTCAAACAGTCCGGGAGGCAAGGCTGCATATACTGATCTCCCGCCAATGGGCACCGATGGCGCTCCGGCCGATCCTTATGTAAGCTCGCTCGCCGAAGCACAAGCAGTCGAAAGCCTCGCGCTGGAAAGCACAGATCTCGGTTTGCTTCTTACCGGTGGCACCGGCCTGCCAGGCGGCGTTATCGACACGCGCTTTCCCACCGCTCCGCCGAACGGCCCGGTCGATATGCATAACTCGATTCCGTACGACAGTTATGCCGCCAGTCCTGTGCACCGGTTCTTCCAGATGTGGCAACAAACTGACTGCAATATCTCCTATGCCACTTCAGCTAATCCGAGTGGATGCTTGAGCGATCTGTTTCCATGGGTCGAAGTGACTATCGGGGCCGGCAGCAATGGCGCCCCTCCGCCATCTCCTTTCACTGACATATCGACGGGTGAGGGCTCCGCCTCGATGCAGTATCAAAGCGTCGCGCAGGGTGATGTGCCCTATTTTGTCTCACTCGCCCAGCAGTATGCACTGAGCGACAATTTCCATCAGTCGGTCATGGGCGGGACCGGCACAAACCATATCGAACTCGGATTCGGCTACCCCATCTTTTATGCCAACCGATTCGGTCTGCCGGCGACCCCGCCTTCGGGCCAGATCGAAAATCCCAACCCGCAGTCCGGCACCAATAATTATTATATTGAGGACGGCTACGGGGGCGATCCTGGTACGGCAGAGCAGGATAATGGCGGCTCATACGTCAATTGCGCCGACAGCAGCCAGCCCGGAGTCGCGCCGATTCTCGACTACCTGAGTTCGCTGCCCTATAAGCCGAATCCGCGCTGTATAAAGACTGCATATTACCTGGTTAATAACTATAACCCCGGCTACCTTGGTGATGGCACGCCGGCCCCTCTAGGTGCGGATCAATTCACAGTCCCACCTACAATGGAAAACAATATCGGCTTGCTCCTCTCCTATCATGGGGTGTCGTGGAAATACTACGGCGAGGGATGGGATGGCGGCACCGAAGACGGGCCTGATGGCCAGGGACTTTTCTGCAACATCTGTGATCCGTTTCTTTACTCTACGCAGATCATGACTAATCCGATCCTAAGGGCGAATAACCAGGATCTCGGTAATCTCTATGACGACATTTCCAATACTAGTTTGCCCGCGGTGTCGATAGTCAAACCTGACGGCCTGCTCGACGGCCATCCGGCGTCGTCTAAATTCGACCTGTTCGAGGCCTTCTGCAAGAAGATTATCGATGCAGTTAATGCTAACCCCACGTACGCAAAGAATACCGCGATCATGATTACTGTCGATGAGGGTGGCGGCTACTATGATTCCGGGTACATCCAGCCGCTCGATTTCTTTGGCGACGGCACCCGCATTCCATTCATCGTCGTTTCCCCGTACTCGGCAGGCGGGCGCGTGGTGCATACGTACTATGACCACGTCTCCTTCGATAAGTTTGTCGAAGCCAACTGGCTGATTCATCAGACGATCTCGCAAATCAGCCGCGACAATTTGCCGAATCCAATTGCCAGCGCGTCGAATCCATACGTGCCTGCCAATGCGCCGGCAATCGGAGATCTAATGGATATGTTCGTCTTCCCATCGGGGAAGTCCAAATCGAAATAGTTAACGAAGGCCTGGCACGAGACGATCGTTAATTCTGAAACCGCTGCGGAGGGTGGCGCCAGGGTTGCGCTCCGCAGCCAATCAATGCTGATGTGAGAAAGAAGAATGGGCCAATCAATCATTGCCACGCTTTCGCTAATCGTAGTAGCGTCGCTTGCGAGTCCCGTCCGCGGTGAACGGGTCGAATTTAAAGCGACTCCTGGCCTGTGGAAAGTCACCTATCGCACCCAGGTTACCGGTGAGCCCGATCCCGCGATTGTCAAATGGCGATGCGTCAGCGAAGAACAGATGGACGATCCCGGCACCGCTTTCGGCAAACCGGCCGCACCGAATGGGCATTGCACGCGTACCAGCTATTCGCAGACTAGCAAAAGCATCAGTTGGAAATACGCCTGCACTGGCGCGAGCGCTAAGTTGAATAGCCACGGATCGATTACGTTTGATACGCGGCTCCACTACACCGGCAAGATCAAAGTCGAGGGAACTGTAATGGGCTATCCGATTGCGAATACGATAGCGGTCGAGGGAGTGCATCGCGCCGCCTGCACTAGTCCGGAAGATTGAGCGAGGCAGCCCATCCCGGCCATTAGCGAAAAAACTGTTTCAAGCTGCACACGAATCGCTATCGTGACCAGCTTTGAATTCTGCTTGGATAAAATTCAACTAAACCAATCGTCTATTTTTGACAGCCTTGACTATCGCGCTTCGGAACCTTACGTTCAAATCATCACGCGCAGGCGAGGAGAAGGCTGACGATGGCCAGTGATAAAGTAGTTCATGTGACGGACGCAACGTTTGAACAGGAAGTGATCAAGGCTCCGACGCCGGTGCTGGTTGATTTCTGGGCGCCTTGGTGCGGCCCTTGCCGTGCAATCGCCCCGATTGTTGACGAGTTGGCGGGAGAATACGATGGCCGCCTGAAGGTCGTTAAGATTAATGTAGACGACAACCCCCAGGCTCCGGCCCGCTACGGCGTGCGCGGTATTCCCAACCTCCTGATTCTTAAAGGCGGCGAGGTGAAAGAGCAGATTCTCGGCGCCGTGCCCAAGCAGCAATTGGTCCGGGCTGTCGACAACGCGATTGCCTGATTGAATCTCGGATCGTTTATTCAGCCCCGCTATTTCGCCGGCGACGGAGAGGGAGCGGGGCTTTCAGTAGATGCCGCAGCCCAATCGCGGAACAGCTCGGCACGTTTCTCTTCATACATACGTTCGACCTGGGGTGGCACAAAGCCCAGCAATTCATGATTATAGCCGGCCACCTGAGGCGCCAGCTTAGATTTAGCCAAGATTGGCGATTCTGCAGGTAACGCAGCGGTCATAGCAACTACCACTAATCCGGCAAGGACTACGCCGATCACAGCGCCGACAACCGCACCGCCAAGCCGGTCAAGCCAGCTTAAGTGGACAATGCGGACGAGCTGGATAAGCCGGTTTCCCGCCATCTCGATTAGCAGAAAGACAACAATAAAAATGGCGGCATAACCGATAATCGCGCTTGCTGTGGGACTGGCCGCCAGGTACCGCCGGGCCACGGCAGCGGCCTGGGCATAATAGATCGATGCCAGATAGATGCCGAGTACGAGGGAGAGAATAGAAGTGAGCATCCGGAGCGCACCGCGCGTGAGTCCGTGCAGAGCGCTGAGCGCCACGATTGCTAAAATCGCATAATCGAGACCATTAAGTTTTGAAAGCACCCGGTTATTCTATCGTCGCGAAGTGGTTCACTCGGCTTCAGAGCGCATGCACGATCAAGCCGATCAAACTGCCCAACACCAAAATCCCGTTCGCTGCGAAAGTTGCCATCGCGCCAGTCTGGCGCTGGCTCGGTTCGCGTATATACCCCCTCGCATAGAGCGCGCGCCCGGCAAGAAAGATCAGCCCGAGCACGAAGGCGCTACGCGGCCCTACATATTCCGCGAATAACCATAGCGCCGGTATGAAGATGACCAGTTGCTCGAGCGTGTTTTGCTGCACGCGATAGTAGCGCTCGAAGACCGGGTCGCCGGTAGTGGCGGGAGCCTCCACTTTGTACTTGACTCGGGCCTGACCGGTCATGAATACGAAAACGAAATACTCAATCAGTGCTGCCACTGTGATCAGCGATAACCAGCTCATCCCCATGCGTTTTCACCTGGCGCAGCGCTTGTGGCCTTTACCTCGCGCCACGCGCGTAGCCGCTGATCAGACCATTTCGTCATGTTCACTTCAAGCTGGCTCGTCACCTGAGTAGGCGGTTTTGCCATCTCACAATTGAGGCGCACGGCCATTCTGTCACCCTCGCGCGCCAGGCAATCAGACGCGCGGGAATGACAGATTGCGCAGGATCCAAACCCGCCATTACCGTCACTTGGGATGGGCAAAGCGCGACCGCCGCTCCGCTTCGATCAAGTCGGCATCCTCTTTCGGCGGACGCGGGGGCAGGAAGTTGCCAGTATAGTCGGTCTCCTCCCATCCACGATCGTGCGGGTCCCACACGTATGGAAGCTCGACGATCGTGCCGGGCATCTCAATGGTGGCGAAGGCCGCCATTGCGTCGCGCACTATCTGCATCTGCAGATCCGGCTGATGCGGTTTGCCAGTCTGATGGCCCAGCGGGAAATTCAGAAAAACGGCGCGCGGCGGTTTGACCGCCTGTGTGATATCGAGCGCCGAAGTCATCGAGAGCGTCGGGATCCCGGCCTCTTCGACTGCGCGTGCAATCAGTCCAACGGACTGATGACATACCGGTCAGGCAGGCACCAGAAATAGCGCATCGGCGTGCGCTCGCTTCAGTTCGCTGACGAACGCGGGTGCGAGTTCGTCGCGAACCTTGCGGGCCGAATAGATGCCGCCCATAAAGCTGTAGGCCGGATCCGCGAATTCACCAATCACGCCTTCGGTTTCCAGTTGACGCATCGCATCTAAAGGAAAGACGCAATTATGGTCGGCGGCAGCGTCTTCGATCCGGTAACCGAAATGCCACACGCTGAGGTCGTCCTGAGTGGCGTACTTGGGAATTAGCCGATAAGTCGTATCTTCACGATGGAATCGTGGTTGATCCTGATAGAGCAACCCACCCGATCCGATCAAAGCGACTTTGCATTCGGATAGCGGTTTCGACAGTGGCGTCCACGGCGGCGTCCCCTCATTCACCACCCATCGATACGGTGTGTAGCTATTATATAGCTCGCGGGTGCGGGGGATGTATGCTACCGGCATTGCTGCGCTCCTCGATAATCACGGTTCCTGCCTTTGATCCTGCACTAAGCGGCATCAGGTGGGAACATCATTTTGCCCGCGTGAAATTCACGCATCACCAGATCGCCGAAGCCGTGGCGGACCGGCCATTCCAGGCGGCTGTCGCGCCAGTGAATTCTGCCGTCCGGTCCTTCAAACTCCGCGGCGATATTATGCACTCCCTGCCATGCCTTCGACGCGCGCTCCCGATCGGCCGCGACCGCAGGCACCCGCCTCATGCGATCGCTCCACCCCGTCAGCCGGGGCAAACCGTCTAGGCCGATTTCCATCGCACGCACGATCGGGACATGGCAGATCGCAGCGAAATCCGCGAGACTCATCGCCCCGCAGAAATAATCGCCGCCGGCTTGTAACTCACGTTCGAGTACGCCGAGCAAAGCCCTGCACTCCTCCCGCGCCGCCTGCTTGATCGCCTCGGCCTCAGGCGCCTCCTTGCGTAAGACGCCAAGGAAATAGCCAAAGCCGACAGCGTCAAAAGTGCGGTCGCACAGGTCCTCAATTCGCCTCATCCGCGCGCGCTGGTAGGCCTCAGCTGGAAATATTGCCGGCTGCGGATAAGCCTGTTCGAGGTATTCACAAATGATCGTGGAATCCACGATCGTGCGGTCGTCATCCAGCACCAGCACCGGCACCTCGGCGCGGATACTCGCCTGGCGCAGGTCCTCTTTGCGATCGAGCGAGTAGCATCGCTCGATCGGCTCGTAAGCTATCCCTTTGTAGTCGAGTACGATTCTGACTTTGCGCGCATAGGGACTGGTCGCGAAGGTAAATAGTTTCATATGCCGCCTCACGATTATGGCCCATTTCGTCCGGTCCAACCGCCTGCTGAGCTTAGTAGCAGATGTGAGCAAACGCAGCTATCGTGCCGCGCCCAAGAGTAAGATTTAAGATGAAAAGCAGACCAGCTAATCCGCCCAGTGGCGCATCTGCGCGGACAGATGGTAGGCTAATTCGAAATTGATAGCGCCAAACCGGTGCGAGAGTTAACCCTGCGATGGCGCGCAAGCGCAAACCAGTCAAACCACGTCAGCTCTATATACCGGTCGTTCCAGCCGAGGCGTCTTGGATCGAAAGTGACAGCTATGATCGGCGCGCATGGCGTGAACTGGGGCAGACGGCTTCAGCGATCAATGATCTGATCGAGGCTGGAGAGCGCCTGATCCCTCATTTCGGTGCTCTGCTGCAGGATCTGTTCTTTGGCCTCTTCAAGTACAACCTGGTGTGGAATAAACCGGCCGCGGTTCGCGAGAGCGCCGCGTTGAATAAGACCATACTCGAGCAGCTCGTGCCGTCACCGAGTTTCGAGATCCTCAAGACGCGCACCCTGCTGGAAGAGGACAAGGCGGTAATCGCAGCGTTGGTGCTCGGCGAGCAAGTGCTCGAACTGGTCCGCTCGGAGCGGCTGATTAATCGGCGCGAGATGCTCGATCTGTGGGATTTGAAGCATCAGGAGGAAGAACTGGAAGAGAGCGCGGCGGCGCTCAAGAACGCCGATGAATTAGAGCGCCAGCAAGAGCTAAAGGAGGATCAGAAAAAACCGCCAGGCGAAGAAAATCACGAGGATTTTCACAAGACAGCTCAGGGCACGGAAAAGCAGGCCGATGCTGAGGCCGAACGCGCCATCCGGGCGCTAAAGGAAGCGGCCCAGCGAGGAACGCAGGTCGCCGAAGCGCGCCTAAGGCAAAAGGCCCGGATGTTCGCGGACAGCCTTAAGCATAGCGATCAAGGCGATCTCAAGCGGATGCAGCTGCGGAGCATGCAGCTCGCAGATGAGATCGATCAGGTCGCGCAGGACAGTCACGACTTCAGCCTCGAATTCGGCCAGGGCGGCAAACTCTCGGCCGGCGAGCGGTTAGAATTGGGCCGGCGGCTCGCGCGTAACAAAAAACTGGGCGAATTGGCGCGGCTGGTCGGCCGCTTCAAGCAGGATGCGCGCGCGCTACGGCGTAAAACGCTCGACCGTGGAGTAGCCGAGGCTTACGACGTCGAACGCGGGTCGGAGATCGGACGGCTGATTCCAGCAGAGCTTGCGGCGCTGCACCATCCGGGACTCAAGGCGGATTTTTTTCGGCGGCTGCTGGAAGGGACTGTGCTTCAGTATCGGCTGCGCGAGGACGAGCAGAAAGGGCGCGGCCCGATGGTCGTTTGTATCGATTGCAGTTCGTCGATGCAGGGGGACAAGGAATTATGGGCTAAAGCTGTCGGGCTGACGCTGATGGATATCGCGCGCCGGCAGCGGCGCCTGTTCCGCGCGGTACTCTTTTCGTCGGGGGCGGAGACCCTCAAAGTAATCGATCTGAATCGCGCGCGGCGCTATCAGCCGGAATTGGCCAAGGTGGTTGAGATGGCCGAATATTTTCCCGGCGGTGGAACCGATTTTCAGGCGCCGATCGATGCGGCGGTCGGGCTGCTCATGGATAAGCGCCTCAAGCGCGGCGATATCGTGGTGATCACGGACGGCGAATGCCAAGTGTCGCCTGAATGGCTGGAGGCTCTTCGCGAGCGCAAGGACGAGCTCGATTTCTCGATTTATGCTGTACTGGTCGATGTCGGATCGAGCGAGCTATCAACCTTGGCGCAGTTCAGTGACCGGGTCAGCAGCGTGAAGCAACTGACGCTCGAAGGTTCCCGCGAAATCTTCCTGAAGATCTGATCGCCGCACGGCCACCTATCGAGCTGAAAGGTTCGGTTCAGGTTTTGCGGCGGCCCCGGAAAAACTCGCGGAGGAGCGTGGCGCATTCGTCGGCGCGGATGCCGCCGTACACCTCTAACTGATGATTGAGGCGGCCGTCGCGGCCGAGATCAAAAACCGAACCGAAGGCACCAGCCTTGGGGTCGCGGGCGCCATAAACGACTCGCGCAACTCGCGCATGGACGATTGCACCGACGCACATCAGGCAGGGTTCGAGAGTGACATACAAGGTAGTGCCGGTCAGGCGATAGCTATCGAGCAGCCTGGCGGCTGCGCGTAATGCGAGAATTTCAGCGTGCGCCGCGGGATCGCGCATCGCAATCGGCTGATTGTGGGCGCGCGCGATAACTTTGCCATCAGCCACGATGATCGCGCCGACCGGGACTTCGCCTTCATCCGCAGCGTCCTTTGCCTCGCCGAGCGCGAGATCCATCGCAGCGGCGTCGCTGAGCCGCTCCGGCTTGTATTGACGCACTCTGTCAAGGGTCATCCGTAGTAACTCGGATTCCTTCGCGATCCCGCCTGCGAGCCGCCGAAGCGGGAAAGCGATTCGCTTAATAGCCATCGAATGATAAATACTAACTGGAATTGGGGAAAGAATTCAGGTCAAAGGGCCACGATGCCAGAAATCATTGAAATCGAGCCAATCGAACTAAAGCGCCGGATCGAGCGCGGCGAGCACTTGTCTATCCTCGATGTGCGCGAGCCCGAGGAAGTGGCGATTGCGGCCTTCCCGGGAGCGATCAACGTGCCGATGGGTGAAGTGCCTTCGCGGCTGGCTGAACTCGATCCTGAGGCCGATTGGGTGATTGTTTGCCATCATGGGGTGCGCAGTGCCAACGTCGCAATGTACCTGGCACGCAATGGGTTTGAGAAGGTTGCGAACTTGAGCGGGGGGATCGAGGAGTGGTCGTTGACAGTCGATCCATCAACGCCCCGCTATTGAAATGAGGTAATCCGGCAGTTGCGGAGAATTTTGCGATAGGCGAGTAGAATGGCGTGATGACCTGTCTGGCAGCAGCAATCCAGATGACTACCAGCGCCGACAAGGCGGCGAATCTGGCCAAGGCGGAGCGTTTGATTCGTCTCGCGGCGGCGCGCGGGGCGCAGTTCGTGGGATTGCCGGAAGTCTTCAACTGGCGCGGCAAGCGGCCCGAAGAACCGGCTGCCGCTGAGACTCTCGAAGGTGAGACGCTCACCTTGATGGCCCAGCTGGCGCGCGAATTGCGCATCAATCTGCTTGCCGGATCGATCACCGAGTATGCGCCGGGCGAGGCCAAGCGCTACAACACCTCCGTCTTGTTCGGGCCTGACGGGGCAAGGCTCGCCGTCTATCGCAAGATTCATCTGTTCGATGTGGACCTGCCGGGACGCGTGACGATCAAAGAATCCGACGTGAAGCTCGGTGGCCGCGAACTGGTGACAGCGACAACTGGCCTCGGCACGGTCGGGCTAAGTATTTGCTACGACCTGCGCTTCCCCGAACTGTACAGGCGCCTTGCGTCTGCCGGCGCGAGGATTTTGGCGATTCCGAGCGCATTCACCTTCACGACCGGCGAGGCCCATTGGGAAGTGTTGATTCGCTCCCGCGCTATCGAAAATCAGTCTTTCGTGATCGCGCCGGCACAATTCGGCCCGAACGTACATGGCTTCAGCGATTATGGCAATTCGATGATCGTCGATCCCTGGGGACGGGTGCTGGCCCGCGCGCCAGATCAGGAAGGTGTGATCATCGCACCACTGGATATGGAGTATCTCGAACGTGTGCGGCGCGAATTACCGGCTCTGGCGCATGTCCGCATCGAGCGTGAAGGCCTATAACACCATTAGAGGAAAACAGGGAATGGCAGATGGACCGCTGGCCGGCTTTCGTATCCTGGACCTGACCCAGGTAGTATCAGGACCGTTTTGCACAATGTTACTCGGCGACCTCGGTGCCGACGTCATCAAGATCGAACCGCCGGAAGGCGACGCGACGCGGATTTTCGGACGGCCATTCAAGAACGGGATCACGGCGACGTTTCTCAATTTCAATCGCAATAAGCGCAGCCTCGCTATCGATTTGAAACTGGAGCATGGACGCGATCTGGTCCGGATGCTGGCGGTGAAGGCCGATGCCTTGGTCGAGAACAACCGGCCGGGTGTGGCTGATCGCCTTGGTATCGGCTATGCCGATATCCGCCGCAGCAATCCAAAAATAGTTTATTGCTCATTATGCGGCTTCGGACCGAAAGGGCCGTATGCGAACGCGCCCGCATACGATCCGGTAATCCAGGGCTTCGCGGGGGTTGCGGCGCTGCAAGGCGGTGGCACCAAGCCCACCGCGGTCAAAATGGCGATGGCTGACAAGATTGCCGGGATGACCGCGGCGCTGAGCATCGTAAGCGCGCTGCATGCGACACGTACACGAGGGGTCGGGCAGTATATCCGCGTACCGATGACCGAAGCGATGATGGCGTTTACTGCGAATGACTCGACCTATCTCGGCTATACCTTTCAGCCCGATGAGGAGTTTAAGGATAAGGTGCCGAAGAACGGCAGCCTCGACCCGTTCCGTGCACTGGACGGCTGGGTTACGATCGCGCCATTCAATGATGGGCAGTGGGAACGGTTATGCGCCGGCGTAGGTCATCCAGAGTGGTGGCAAAATGAAGATCGGCGAGAGCGCATGCGCACGGTTTTGCGCGGAATCGCTAAGCTTTTCCCCGAACAGGACAGTGCCCATTGGCTCAAGGTGCTGGCCGAGGCCGACGTGCCGGGGGGGCCGGTGCATAACTACGACACGCTTTTCAACGAACCCGAAGTAATCGCCAACGACAACTTTACAGTCTATGAGCATCCGCAGGGCGGCATGGTCCGGACGGTCAATCCGGGCATGCGTTTTTCAGAGACACCCGCGCGGATGTGGCGGATGCCGCCACGGCTGGGCGAGCATACGGAGGAAATCCTGCGCGAGGCCGGGATGCCACGCGAACGCCTTGAAGAATTGCGTCTGGAGAAAGTGATCATCTGATTGCTCTTGCCCTGCACGCCGGAGGATCACACGGTCATAACTAAGCGAGTTCTTGAAGTCCACCTATCGGCGTTGACGCTCATCGGTCGGATTCAAGCGGCAAGGTCAGGCTCTATCTGCGGACCGATTGCTGGCTTGCGTAGCAAACTCGGCTGATCATTTTTCTGCGACGGGATGACTGGTTTTTTCGCGCCGGCTACCATCGGCGCAAAGTGGCTGGAATTACTTTTCTTTATCACGCGGTCGCACGGCTACGGCCCGGATTGTGCGGTGCTCGCAACCATTTCAGGCCGTGGAATATACCGCTTCGCTGCCGTCGCCGTCAGCGCCAGACCGTAGAGCCGCGATTCATCCCGGTTATGCGCCGGAAATCGGAGTACAGCAATGGCTAGCTTCGGAACGCAGCCCGTAGCGAACGGCGCGAACACGCCGAGCACGGCCGACATCGTGATGATCGGCTCAATCATGAACCGGGTGAGGGCGCAGGCCGCCGCCGATCCCTTCAGTAACCCGATTTTGCTGTTCGCTCTCGAATTGACCCTCCGAATCGACCGGGGCGATGTCACGCTCGACGCGCTCGATAACCTGGTCCAACGGCTGACCGTCGAAGCCTTTGCGGATCGCGCTGAACGGCTCGGATCTTACTTGGGCGAGACGCACATAGCGGCGAATGAGCAGGCGATTGCGGCGTTAATCGAGCAAAAGGCGCAGGCGGCGACTTTCGGGGAATTCCGCGCACTGCTCGGCCGCAACCTTTTCGGCGTGGTCTTTACGGCCCATCCCACATTTTCGATTGTGCAAGAACTAGCCCACAGCCTGGTGGAATTGGCGACTGGCCAGAGCGCCGACGGTGTGGCGCTGAATCAAGTGGGATGTGATGAACGGCTGGCGGTGGCGATGAGCAGTGCCCATCGGCCACCCGAGGAACTATCGCTCGAAGTCGAGCATGCATGGGTGACCGAGGCGCTGAATCATGCGCATAACGCGCTCGAAGGAATTCACCGAACGGCCTTGCGCGTCGCGCGCAAGCATTGGCCGGAGGAATGGACCAGTTTGGGACCGCGGCTGGTCACGCTGGCGTCGTGGGTGGGCTACGATCAGGATGGCCGCACGGACGTAACTTGGACCCGCACGATCGCGGCGCGGCTGGCGGACAAGCTCGGGATGATCGAACGCCATCGGCACCGAATCGATGCGCTGATCGGCACCGCGAGCGGGGATTTCCTGAACGCACTCGCGCCGCTCGGCGTGATGCTGAATACGGCCAGCGCTACCGTTGCGGCACAATTGCAACTGGTTAGAGAGGCCGAGTGCGATCGGGCGAAGACGGCGGCCTTTGCGCGCGCGATGGCGGCCGGCCGCGAACAGGCGATGGTCGAGACCGCGCCGATCGTGAGATTGATTGACGCAGCGCTCCAGTCTGCTCCTTCCGATCAGCCGCGCGAGGATCTGCTGGTCATGCGCGCGAGCCTCCAAACGCATGGCCTCGGCCTCGGGCATATTCATGTGCGGCTGAATTCCTCGCAGCTACATAATGCGGCGCGGCGGCTGGTGGGGCTGGAGACGGAGCCGAACGATCCGGCCAACCGGCGCTCGTATTTCAATACGATCAACGATCTCCTGGGGCGCGTGCAGCCGCTCGCAATCAGCTTTGGCTCGATGATCGAGGAGCGGGCGTCGGCCAAGCGGCTGATGATGACCGTGGCGCAAATCGTCAAGTTTATCGACGGCGAGACGCCGATCCGCTTTCTGATTGCGGAGACCGAAACCGGTTTCACGCTGCTCGCCGCGCTCTATTATGCGCGGCTTTTTGGAGTCGAAGATCGGATCGAGATTTCACCGCTATTCGAGACGGAAGAGGCCTTCGAGCGTGGCGAGCGAGTAATCGAAGAGGCGCTGAAAAGCCCGCATTATCGATCCTATCTGGAACGGCAGGGAAGGATGGCTGTGCAGTTCGGCTTCTCCGATTCGGGGCGGTTCATCGGCCAGATGGCCGCGACGTTCAGGATCGAGAGGCTCCGCTTGCGGCTCGCGCAACTGCTCGAGCGTCATGGCCTCGGCAGGCTGGAAGTAATTTTGTTCAATACGCATGGTGAGTCGATTGGACGCGGCGGCCATCCGCAGTCGCTGGCTGATCGGCTACGCTACGCGGCACCGCCGATGAGCCGGTCCGAGTTCGAGCGGCGCGGCTTGCAGGTTAAAGAGGAGGTGAGCTTTCAGGGCGGTGATGGCTACTTGCCGTTCATGACGCCGGCCGCGGCGGCCGCCACGATGCGCCAGATTCTCGCCTTTGCGCTCGACGTAAGTGACGAGACCCGCAACGATCCGATTTACGCGGCGCCCGACTACGCGGCGGAATTTTTTGCCACGGTCCAGCAGGAGTTCACTAATCTGGTGGATAATCCTGATTATGCCGCCCTTTTGGGCCTGTTCGGCACGAATCTGCTCTACCGCACCGGCTCGCGGCCGGTTGCGCGCGAGGCTGAGGAATGGGGACGGCCGGCCACGATCAAGCATCCAGCGCAACTGAGGGCAATACCGAACAATGCGATTCTGCAGCAACTCGGCTTCATGGCCAATACGCTGCATGGAATCGGGCGGGCGGTCGCGAAAGACCCAGAAATGTTTCAGGCGATGCGCGAGCGATCACCGCGCTTTCGGCGCGCATTGCAAATGGTGAACGCGGCTCTCGACCGTACGGAACTCGACGTGCTGCGGGCGTATGTAAATACGGTTAATCCCGCGATGTGGCTGAATGGGGCGGGACGTACACGGCGTCCGGCGCGGGCCAAGGCCTTGCGCGAGCTTACGCGGCTGACGGAGCGGCTGGATTGCCATGATCGTCTGGCCAGGCTGGTGCGTTGCCTGCAAGCAGATCAATTGTGGCTGCTGGAGGCCGTCGCGCCGGTTGAGTCGCCGCAACGGCGGCGCCTGATTCTGTTGCATGGGATTCGCATTGCGCTGATTCAGCGGATCTGCCTGCTGGCGACCGAGATTCCGCATTTCAGTCCCCAACTCGGTGTAACCCGGGACGATATTCTCGCACGAATACTGGCATTGGATGTACCAAGTGCGGTCGAGCGGCTGCGCAGGATTTTTCCTCATGAGGACGGTACGCCGGATCTGCGAGAGGATTTCGGTGAAAGGTCGGAGTACCGGCCCGAGCCCTCGCTCTCATATGCAATCGAAAATGACGCGCTGTTCGGTCCGATGCTTCGGCTGTACGATCTGGCCCGCCGCATCGGCACTGCGATCACCTATGAGATTGGTGCGATCGGATAAACCTGGCCGCCCTCATTGAGAACGCATCCATGGCGGCTTGAGGCGGGCGATCTTCTTGTACGCGGGGCAGTCCTCGTCATGCGAGCCGGGCAGATAGCCGATGCTCAAGAGGAATTCGCCGGTAATCTCTCCGCCGGTAAAGACGAAAGTCTGCTTGAATAGCTTGACCCAAGCCGCCTTGTCACGTGGATGATGAGTTTCAAGCCATCCGGCGAATGAGCCATGACTCTGGCGAAGCTGCTTTATCCGCACTGCGTTCGTGATTGCCGCCTCGACCTTCAGGCGATTACGAATAATGCCTGGATCGGCCAGCAGCCTGGCGCGATCTTCCGCGCCATAAACGGCCACCCGATCAACCTCGAAATTGCTGAAGGCAGCGCGGAAATGGCCGCGCTTGCGCAGGATCGTCAGCCACGATAGCCCCGCCTGATTGATTTCCAATACCAGCCGCTCGAACAGCGCCGCTTCGTCCGTTATAGGAAAGCCGTATTCGTTGTCGTGATACGGCTGATGGTCCGGGTGGCCGGGTGCGATCGTGCAGTAACTCATGAGGCCTTGCGCTAGCGCGTAACCGCGGATGCGTCAATCGTAGCACTCTAAGCCAAATGTGCCGTTTGGGCGGCACCGCTCGCAAGTGCTAAGAGGATGGCTTGGAGGCAGATGCATGGGTCCACTCAAGGGCGTTCGGATTCTTGACTTGAGCATGGTCGTGTCCGGGCCATATTGCACTATGATGCTCGCTGACATGGGAGCGGACGTAATCAAGATCGAGCCGCCCGAAGGCGATATCACGCGCGGGATCGGCGGGGGCGATCGGCGTAACGGAATTTCGGTTGGGGTACTCAATTGGAACCGTAACAAGCGCGCGATGGTGCTCGACCTTAAACGCGACGGCGC
>DATJUF010000024.1:0-29670 GCA_035502655.1 Binataceae bacterium (SeqCode) | reverse complement strand
CGAGGGCTTTCGTCATCCGCCGCTGCAAGGGGAATTCGCATTGTGCTTCGATAGCCGGCTGGCGCGTGAATTGCGCTCAGCGGGAGCTAAGGTCCATTTGCTGGGCGAGGCGCGGGCACGCAATCCATTCAGCCTGATGGCCGCGCGTCGAAGCTTGCGGCGAGTACTCAGTGAGGGGTCATTCGACGCGGTCGTGACGCATATGCCGTGGGCTCAAGCGCTGTTCGGAAAGACGGCGCGGGCCAGCGGATTCCCGTTAGTCTTCTGGATGCATGATGCGGCGAGTGGGCGCCATTGGCTCGAACGGTGGGCCGCTTTAACACAGCCCGATCTGGTGCTATGCAACAGCCATTACACGGCCTCGACCCTGGACTTGCTTTATCCAGGCTCTAGGCTGGAAGTGGTTGCCTGTCCAGTGGCATTGGATTGCTGGCCGATTAGCATAGACGATGTGCTCGCGATAAGACGGGAATTGAATACTCCCTATGACGCAACCGTAGTTATCCAGACCAGCCGGATGGAAGCGTGGAAAGGACATGAGCTCCATTTGAGGGCCCTTGGAAGACTGCGCGATCTCACCGGATGGACTCTATGGCTCGTGGGCGCCGCCCAGCGTCCGGCCGAGCAACGTTATCAAGCGAAGCTCGAGCGGCTTGCGGCCGAGCTGAGAATCGCGGAGCGTGTCCGATTTACTGGCCATCGCTCCGACGTCCCCCGGCTTTTGAAAGCGGCTGATATCTATTGTCAGCCGAATCAGCGCCCGGAGCCATTCGGGATCGTCTTTATCGAAGCGCTGGCGGCTGGACTGCCAGCCGTTTCGGTGGATTTTGGCGGTACGCGCGAGATCATCGATGAGAATTGCGGCGCGCTGGTGCCGCCCGACGATGACGAAGCGTTGGCCGCAGTCTTGCGCCGTTTGATCACCGATCCGCGCGAACGGCGCCGGCTGGGTGAGACGGGTCCTGCGCGCGCGAGAATTCTTTGCGATCCGGCGGCCCAGATGAAACGAATCGAGAGCGCGATCAGTACGGTCGCACGCGGAGGCTCGCAAGCCGCGGCTCACTCGCAGCGTGATCATTCAGGCATGGTGAGTAATAGCCATAAGCCACCGGGCCTCTCAGAGAAAGTGGCAGGGATGCCGCTGGTGAGCGTTGTGATCGCTACGTATAATGGCGCGGCGCGGCTCCCGCGGGTGTTGGCAGCACTGGCAGCCCAAGATGCGCCCGACGGGTCGTTTGAAATAATCGTGGTCGACAATGCCTCGACCGACGATAGCGGGATGGTGACCGCCCGCGACCCTTCGGTGGCGCAGATGGCGGCTCGCGTGATCTCCTGCCGGACTGTGAGTGAATCCCGCCAAGGGGTGCTGTTTGCGCGAATCAAAGGCGTGCGGGAAGCTTTGGGCCAACTCGTTTGCTTCGTTGACGATGATAACATCCCTGAACGCGACTTTGTGACGCGCGGGCTCTCGCTATTTGCTGACCAGTCAAAGAGCATGGCTATTGCCCAGGTGAGGGCTAAATGGGAAGTGGAGCCACCGCCGAGTGTCGATCGCCGCAAGCATCTATTTGCGGTCAATGACTATAACGGCGAAACTCCCTTTGAATTCACCAAACTTATCGAAGGAACGATTACTGCCGGCATGTGGCTTCGCCGCGAAGCCTTTTTGAAGGCAATCCCCTGGCAAAACCCGGAGCGTCTGATGGCCGGGCGCGTAGGGAAGGGGCTGGGTGGCGGCGAGGATATCGAATTCGGCGTTCTGTTCGCACTTGCCGGCTACCGCAGATTCTACGAACCGAGCCTGCGCATCCAGCATGAGATACCTTGCCACAGGTTTGCCGACAGCCACATGAAGCGTTTGATTGCCGGAACAATCAGGAGCGAAATGGCTCTCAGTGCCAAGTATCAGAAACCCTATGGCGTTTGGGATATGGCGATTGCCCGCGCCCGGCTGATTACGACCGCCTGTGCGATTCCATTGCTGCCACTGCTGAGGAACGATTGGAGACGCGAGGCCAAATTTGTTATGGCGGCACGCCGTGCAGAGGTGAAAGGCCCGATCGGTTCAGAGGCCGCGAGTGAATAATCTCGTCTACTGTGTGTACGGCGGCGAGTGTACTCAAGAGGCGTTGTTCTCGATTCTTTCTGCGATCCGTTATGAGGAACCTGCTGCCAGAGATTGGCGGCTTGTGATCTACACAGACAACCCGCGATCTTTTTCACGCTTCGACGCTATTATCGAACAACTCGGTGCGCAGCGTCTCGACGGATGGGCCGGACCTGCGAATTTTGGGCATCGCCGGAAGATTTTTGTCTTGCAGCATGCGTTACGAAACTACGGACGCTCGGTCCTGGTCGATACAGATACCTATTTCCTGAAGTCACCGCACAGGCTTTTTGAAAAGATCTCACCCGGCAATGCCATTATGCATATGCAGGAAGGGCTGCTGCGGCGCTTTGTCCATTTGGCGCCACTGCTGGAAAGTCTTTGTGCCCGGCCCTTCGAAATGCCGGGTTGGTCGTACCGGTTCACGCCGGATTGGCTTATGTGGAACTCCGGCGTTGTGGGGCTGGATCCCAGCGATGAGGGCTTAACTGGCCGAGTCGTCACTCTGGCCGACGCTATACATCGCCGGTCACCCAGTTTGCTGAGCGAGCAGATCGCTTTTACTGCCGTTTTGAAAGCCTCGGCGCGGCTGCGCGAAACCAATGAGATTGTTTACCATTATTGGCCCGCCGATCTGCGGAAACCCTTCCGGCAGGGGCTTGCCAGCTTGCTGGCCGGCTTTCAAAAGGCGGATCTGGCAGAACTGTCTGAAAGACTCTACGCGTCGCGGCCCCGGGCGAAGCTGAAAAGACGAGTGAAGGCGAGAGCCAAAACGATCTTGTTCAAGGCGGGTTGGAACTCTGTGGGAGTACGGTCAAGCGGGCTTTAGAGAGACTGAAGACGTACGCGCTCCTAAGTTAATTTCGCGATGAATATTGACTCAATTCACGTCTTGGATGAAATTAGCTAAGCCGGGCAGGTGATGAAATCTTTATGGCGTTGAGTTGCTGGCGAGCCCGAACCTGCGCGTATATCGCGGTAAAGATCGCCAGCGAATCGTGAAGGACCGTGTCAGACCCGATTAGTTTCTTGTCCCTGGCCCTCTGCGTGATTGCTTTTGCCGTCTGTTTCTATTGCGGCAGGCGAGCGCTGTGGGCTGGATTCATCGCGACGATGACAATCGGGTATTTCTATGGGATCGTGCGCGCAAACCTCGACACGACTTACATTCATTTTTTTTATGACTTCGGCGCGGTCGGATATTTCGCAGCGTTGCTGGTAAATCGGAAAAGCCCTTTCCAGCGGTACAAGCTCCGCAAGACGATGCCATGGCTGCTGATCCTGACTGTGTGGCCAATGCTCTTGCTGCTCGCACCCACCCAGGTGTTTCTGGTGCAACTGGCTGGCCTGCGTGGGCATATCTTTTTTCTTCCCTTCCTCGCAGTTGGGGCCATGATTGACGACGGCGAAGTCCGGAAAATCGCAGTAGGGTTGGCGATTCTCAATTGTATAGCCTTGGCCTTCGCTTTGCTCGAGGTTCAGTTTGGCGTCCCCCAATTCTATCCATACAATATGGTCGACCAGCTTATTTATCGAAGTACAGACGTCATTATTGGAGGCGCCGGAACATTTCGCATTCCCGCAATTTTTGAGAATTCGGCTGCTTACGGCGGGAATATGTCGTCAGCCATTCCGTTGCTAATCGGAGGCCTGGTCCAGGAGCCCCGGAGAAGCTGGCGCCGAAAGCTGTTCTACGCCGCCTTGGGCGCATCGGCACTTGGAGTCTTTTTGAGCGCATCCCGCAGTCAGGCGCTAGGCCTTTTCCTTATAGTACTGGCGATTACAGTTTCAGGACGTGTGCGGAATTTTCCCAGATTCGGCTGGGTTGCGATGGTCGGGTTCGTTGCGCTGGTGATTTTATCCAGCGCCCGATTGCAGCGTTTTCTGACCTTGGATAACAGCCGCTTTCTCAAGACGCGCGTCGAAGGCAGCGTTAATGAGGGCATGCTCAAGCTTGCCGCCGAATATCCGATGGGCAATGGCCTGGGTGGGGGCGGCACCAGCATGCCGTATTTTCTAGAGTCACAAGTCAGGCATCCGGTACTTATCGAAAATGAATACGGACGCATCATGCTCGAGCAGGGTTTGCCGGGATTGGCATTCTGGATCGCGTTCGTGCTGTGGACACTAACGCGTCCGCTGCCACGCAGAAATGAAAGATGGTATCTCGGCAGATGGCTGGCCCGCGTGGTTTTCGCCATCGCTTTCGCCTTTGCGACAACAGGCACAGGCCTCTTGACCTCGATTCCAGGCACCGCGCTCGTGCTCTTCTATGCTGGGTGGATAGCGGCGCCTAATATAATCCAGGTGAAAAGGAGAGTGTCGGCGCCCCTCGCGCCTGTACCGCCCGAGCTGCAGTCGGCGTGAGCGGAAACTGCCGTTATCGGCCAACAGCCGGGTCGTGGGTGATCGTTGCTGACGGAATTCATCGTGGCGGCGGGATGGAGCGGGCCAATGCCGCCCTGGCCGAATATCTTTGTGCGATCGGTGCGGCAGTCCATCTAGTGAGTTATAGGATCGAGCCAGCGCTCGCAGCCCATCCGGCAGTTACGGCCCATGAAGTTCGCTTACCGGCCGCTTCTCCGATCCTGGGGATGTGGCAGCTGGATCGGACCGGGCGCCGCGTTGCCAATGAACTAAAAGCTTGCGAATCAGATGTGCGCGTGGTGGTGAACGGCACCAACTGTGACTGGCCGGATATCAATTGGATTCACTACGTACATCATGCGTGGAAGGGGCGGACTGACCGGGCGCCGTTTTGGTACAAGTCTAAAGCCGCAGCCGAACATTGGATCAACCTTCGGCGCGAACGAAGAATCCTGCCGCGCGCGCGCATCCTAATGGCCAATTCGGAACGGACCAGGAATGATCTGCTGACTCATCTGCATCTTGAACGGGAACGGCTACATACCGTTTACCTCGGGACCGATAACTGGGGCGAAGCGACACCGGCTCATCGGGCCGCGGCGCGGGCGCGCCTTCGGCAGCCAGCCGGCCGGCCACTGGTGATTTTTGTTGGCGCGATGGGCTACGACCTGCGCAAGGGTTTTGATACCTTATGGCGCGCCTGGCAGGAACTATGCGCCAGCCCGCAATGGGATGCCAACCTTATCGTCGCAGGTGCCGGACGGCGTCTGAAATCATGGCAGCAAGCGATCACAGATTCAGGGCTGAATGCGAACGTACAAATTATCGGCTTTACGGAGCGAATATCCGAATTGATCGCAGCAGCCGACCTGCTGGTCAGTCCGGTGCGCTACGAGGCATATGGCCTCAACGTGCAGGAAGCCCTCTGCTGCGGGGTGCCGGCGATAGTCAGTGCGAGCGCGGGAGTCGCGGAAAAATACCCGTCAACGATGAAGGAATTGCTGATCCGTAATTGTGACAATGCGCACGAGCTTGCGTTCCGGATGCGCAACTGGCGCGCACAGATGGAACGCTTCAGGCGTTTGACTGTGCCGCTCGCAGGGCAATTGAGATCCTATAGCTGGCGTACAATGGCAGAACAAATAGTTGCACTGGCGAACGTCAATACTGATACCGCAAAGGCCAACTGATCGCTTCATCCAATGGGCCGGGCTTCGTAAAGCGGTGATTTCGTCGGGCATTTACAGTTGAGGTGCTATTGGAATCGAGGCAAACCGCGCTGGAAGAAAGCGTACACGCGAATCCATCTGCTGTTTCGGCATCGCCTGCGCCGATGCAATTGCCAGTGAGGCCGCTCGTCCGAATCAGGAGCAGCCGGGGATGGGGCGCCCTGAACTTGCGAGAGTTATGGGGCCACCGCGATCTTTTCTATTTCCTGATGTGGCGCGACGTCAAAGTCCGCTACAAGCAGACCGCCCTCGGCGTCGCATGGGTGGCGTTGCAGCCGCTGCTTACGATGATGATCTTCACCATAATTTTTGGCCGCCTTGCGCATCTGCCTTCGGACGGAAAGCCTTATCCGATTTTCGTCTACGCCGGACTGCTGCCGTGGAATTTCTTCTCCAACGCCGTGAGTAACAGTAGCAATAGCCTGGTGGGTAATGCAGCCTTGATCACCAAAGTATATTTTCCGCGCTTGGTGATTCCCGGAGCGGCTGTCGGCGCCGGTCTGGTTGATCTTGCTATTGCGGCAACGATACTGCTGGCCATGTGCTTCTATTATCACGTGAGCCTCGGCTTTAGATTGCTTATGCTGCTGCCAATGACAGTTGTGCTCACGATTTTTGCAGCGGCCGTGGGCTTATGGATGTCGGCGCTGAACGTCAAGTATCGTGATATACGTTACGTATTGCCTTTCCTCTTCCAGATTTGGATGTATCTGACGCCGGTCATCTACCCCCTCAAATTCATTCCAGCACAGTGGCGATGGGCGATCGCGCTGAATCCGCTAAGTGGCATTATTGGAGGCTTCCGCTCAGCTATCTTCAGCCATCCTTTCAATTGGCCCGGCCTTATAGCCGCGGCGCTAATTACTCTATCATTCTTTGTCTTTGCGGCTTACGATTTTCGCCGCATGGAGCGGATGTTCGCCGACATCATTTGACCTTCATGCAGCCGATTATCAAAGTTCGCGGACTAAGCAAACGCTATACCATTACGCAGCGGGTAGATGAGTATCAAACCCTGCGCGATAGTATAGTCCATGCATTCGCCGCGCCTCTGAGGAGACTGCGCGCCAATCGCAATAGGGATGCAGACGGCCGATCCGGCGCTAGTGAGGTTTGGGCGCTGCGCGAAGTCAGCTTCGATGTGATGCCAGGCGAAGTAATGGGCGTGGTCGGACGCAACGGCGCAGGCAAATCAACGCTGCTGAAGATTCTCTCGCGAATCACTGAACCGACTCTCGGCGAAGCGGAATTGTATGGGCGCGTAGGCAGCCTGCTGGAGGTGGGCACCGGCTTTCATCAGGAACTGACCGGGCGCGAAAATCTATTTCTCAGTGGCGCGATACTTGGCATGAGGCGCGCCGAGATCAAGCGCAAGTTCGATGAAATCGTAACCTTCGCTGGTGTTGAAGAATACATCGATACACCAATTAAACGCTATTCGAGCGGGATGCATGTGCGGCTGGCATTTGCCGTCGCCGCTCACCTGGAGACGGAGATCCTGCTGGTCGACGAAGTTTTAGCGGTCGGCGACGCAGCCTTTCAGAAGCGCTGCCTCGGCAAGCTCGGTGATGTGGCGCGGCAGGGCCGTACGGTTTTGTTCGTCAGCCATAATATGGCGACGATAGAGGCGCTCTGCGATTCATGCCTCTACGTCGCGAATGGACGTCTGGTTGCTCAGGGGCCGCCGCGCCACATGATCGAGCATTATATGGGAGCGGGCATGGATGCCGGGTCGGGGGTGCGCGACCTGCGCAGTCACCCGGGACGGCGCCGCGGTTCCGAAGCGCTTATGTCGTCAGTAGCACTATACTCAGTTGCGCCTAAGCCTACCGCGATCTTGCGGACGGGCGATCCACTATCATTATGCATTAGCTATTCGTCGGAGCGTGCTTTCCGGCCTGTGCTTACTGTTGGGGTCAAAACGGTTCATGGCGTGCCGATCTTTAATGTCAGCGATCGCGATGCCCGGCAGCTCGCATCATGCGCGGCAGCAGCGCGAGCAACAGTGATTTGTGAGATTCCGGAGATTCCCCTTTTGCCGGGTAATTACGTAGCCGATATTTCGTTAGGCGATACGCGTGGCGACTTCGACATAATCAAGGATGCAATTTCTTTTGAAGTAGTGCCGGCCGATCTGTTCGGCACTGGCAGGCTGCCTTCACCAGCGTTGGGTCCAGTTTTTTGCAGGGCTAATTGGAGCCTCAAGCCATATGAGGCCGAGCCGGACGGCATCGGTGAAAATGAGCATGGATGTGCCAGTTGAGTGGGAGAGAACCTAAGCCACCGGCCACTGAATCAAAGGGGAACTGCATCGCACTTGCCGCCGGGCGCGATAAAGTGCCAGGTCTCGTGTTTTGACCGTCTGGCGGATTATTACTGGCGAGTATCCACCACAAACTGGCGGTGTAAGTGACTATTCCCGGCGCGTTGCTAACGGACTCGCCGCCGAGGGTGACAGGGTCCATGCTTATGCTCCTCCGATCCTGGCGGCTGAGTATTTGGATCGCGGAGTGGAGATTCATCGCATGCCGGGCCATTTTGATCCGCGTTCATTGCTCAGGCTTGGGCGCGAATTGCATAAGCCGTCAAGCCGCTTGGAAGAAGAGGTTGTGCTGGTGCAATATGTCCCGCATAGCTTTGGCTTCAAGGCGATGAATTTGCCGTTTTGCCTGTGGCTATATGCACTAAGCCGGACTCGGCGGCGCATCCTCGTGATGTTTCATGAGGCAACAGTGCCGTTGCGGCGCCGCCAGCCACTTCAACATCAGATATTGGCGTCCGTTACAATTCTGATGGCGATGCTGGCCGCTAAAGCGGCCAATGTGGTGTTTATATCCACTCCGGCATGGAAAGACCGGTTGATCCGTTTCACCGGAGGGAGGCGGATAGAGTGGCTGCCTGTGCCGAGCAACGTCTCGGTGGCACCAGATGCAGAGGATGCCTTCGCAATGCGGCAGAGCCTTAAAAGCGATACCATAATTGGTCATTTTGGCGGTTATGATAATTCGATTAGTTATTCGCTGAAGCATCTGTTTCCGCGGCTTCTCGAAAGATCCGCAGTGAGTATTTTACTCATCGGCCGCGATACTATCGCACTCCGAAATAGCATTATTCAGGGATCGCCGCATCTGGCCAGCCGCGTGTTTGCCACTGGCGGACTACCTGAAAAGAGCATTTCAATAGCGTTGTCATCCTGCGATTTGATGGTTCAGCCTTATCCTGATGGCGTGAGCACGCGCCGTGGCAGCACGATGGCTGGCCTCGCGCATCAGCGCGCCATCGTGACAACCGCCGGTGCTTTTACCGAACCAATATGGTTTGATAGCGGCGCAGTTGCGCTTGTGCCGGCCGGTGACGACGATGCGCTACTTGGCGAGGTAAGCCGATTAGCTTCGGACGAGAGCGGGCGCAGCCGTATCGCATCGGCGGGTATTCGCCTCTATGATGAACGTTTCGCTCTGCGCCATACGATCAAGGCTTTGCGCGCGGCTGCATCCGAATTGTGATCAACGAGACGGTATTATCGAATGACTATTGCACCGATAAGCACTGGCTCATCGTATAGTCCGGATGGTGGCCGCGTTCCCTAAGCGGCTCAAAGCCGCGATCCTTTGCGACTTCGCCGAAGAGAACTGGCCGAGTATGGATCTGGTGGCCAGCGTTCTACTGGAGCAGCTTCAATCCGCCCACGCACGCGGCATAGATGCTGTGATGATTCGGCCGGCCTTCCGGCGCAGGTTCACGCGCGCTGATGCTATGCGCCGGTCGCCGCTGATGTTCAATGCCGATAGGATCCTGAATCGCTTCATTGACTATCCGCTGGCACTTGCGCAGCGCCGGAATCAATTCGACATTTTTCATGTGACTGACCATAGCTATAGTCATTTGTTGCACCATCTGCCGCATGGGCGCACGGTAGTCACCTGCCATGATCTGGATTCGTTCCGCTGTGTTCTGGAGCCGGCCATGGAGCGGCGATCCTCGGCCTTTAAGCTGATGACGCGGCGGATTGTCGATGGGCTGCGGCGGGCGGCGGCGGTCGCGTGTGTAAGTGAGGCAACTCGCGAAGAGTGTCTGCGGCACCGGCTGCTGCCGGTGGAACGAACGACGACGATCCTGAACGGGGTCAGCCCAATCTTCGCAATGGATTCGGACCCTGCCAGTGATCACGACGCGGAGCGGCTTATCGGACCGGCGCGGCCGGAAACCGTCGAGGTTCTCCACGTCGGCAGCACGATCCCGCGCAAGCGGATTGATATATTGCTGAGGGTTTTCGCGGGGATTCGCGAACGCTTCCCGGCGGCACGGCTGATTCGGGTAAGCGGTCCTTTCACCATGACTCAGAATACCTTGCTGCTGCGGCTCGGGCTTGAGCAGGCGACGACGGTGTTGCCGTTTATTCCGATGGCTACGCTCGCAGCGCTTTACCGGCGCGCTGCACTCGTGCTGGTACCGTCGGAGGCGGAAGGCTTTGGCTTGCCGGTGATCGAGGCGATGGCGTGCGGCGCGACGGTAATCGCGAGCGACATCCCGGCGCTGCGGGAGATCGGCAGCGATGCCGCCCTCTTTGCTGAGGCCGGCAACGCTGATGCGATGGTCAAGCTGGCGCTCGATGTGCTCCAAGAGCAGAAGACGGATGCCGTTGACGCGTTGCGGCGCCGCGATCGCGCGATCGCCAATGCGGCACGCTTCTCATGGACCGAATACGCCCGGCAATATGCGGAGCTCTATCAGCGGGTTGCGCAATCGAACTAGTGATATTCAGGCTGAAGCGTTGGAGGGTGGCCCAACGCGACTAGCGATTAGGTGATGGAGGCTTCTCCGTGAAATTGACCAATGATGCCAGCGGCTTGGCGCATGTTCGGCCAACCGTCGCCACCGAAGCGCGTGAGGAGCGTGCCCATGTCTTACGCTTCAATCCAACGGCGGCCCGAATCGCTGTGCTCGAACATCCGGCCATGCGCGTGCTGCAGGTCGGCAAGTTTTACCCGCCGTACCGCGGCGGGATCGAAAGCCATTTACAAGCCCTCTGCCATGAGCTGAAGCGCTTTATACAAGTCGAAGTGCTGGTTGCGAATGAAGCGCGCCGCGGTACGGAAAGCGAAATCGACGGCGTTAAGGTCAAGCGCCTGGGGCGGCTGTTCAGCGTTGGCGAGACTCCCGTGTGCTTGTCGATGGCGCGTCAAATAAGCCGCTCAAGTGCCTCGCTGGTCCATCTGCACCTGCCGCATCCGCCCGCCTGCCTGGCTTATCTCATGAGCGGCCGTCGCGGTCCTCTGGTGATAACGTGGCATAGCGATATAGTTCGGCAAAAGGTGATGGCACGAATGCTCGCACCGATCCATCAGGCCGTTATCCGTCGCGCCGCCCTCCTAATTGCCAGCTCGCCCAATTATGTCGAAAGCTCGCCGGTCCTGTCGCGCAACCGCGATCGTTGCCGAGTCATCCCCTTCGGGATAATACCCGACAGCTTCCGGACCCATGACGGCGAGACGATTGCCAAAATTCGGCAGCGTTATGGCCGGCGAATTATCTTAGCGGTTGGGCGGATGGTCTATTACAAAGGCTTCGAGTATCTCATCCGGGCGATGAAAGGTATCCGCGGCCATTTGCTGATCGTTGGCGATGGGCCGCAGCGGATGGAGCTAGAGCGTCTAGCGGCAGTGTGCGGTGTCCTTGACCGCATCAGCTTTCTGGGCCGCGTATCGCAGGAAGAGATGATTGCCTATTATCATGCGGCTGATGTTTTCGTGCTGCCCTCTATCGCGCGCAGCGAGGCTTTCGGAGTGGTACAGCTCGAGGCGATGGCCTGCGGCAAGCCGGTGGTTAATACTGCTCTTTCCACTGGCGTCCCATACGTTTCGCTTGACGGCGTGACCGGGATCACTGTACCTCCCGCTGATGCCGGAGCGCTGACTGTCGCGATCAATCGATTGCTCGATGACCCTTATCTGCGGGCGAAATTCGGAGCCGCGGCGACGCGGCGGGCGCGAGACGAATTCAATGCCGAACTGATGGGGCGGCGAACGCTTGAGGTTTATCGCGAGGTGCTCGCGGCGCCGTCAACTGCAGCTCGCAAGTCCTCAGCCCTTTGAATCTTGAGGCGATTGCAGGGTCTCGCGCCTGCGGTGCTAGTCACTGCACGCTTGTCCGTTTCTCTTCCTTGGCTTCCGCCGGAAGGCTGCATTCCCGGCAATCGCCCGCTTCAATCATAGAGCAGAGCTTTTGCGTGATCAGGGCGCCGGCCTGCGCATGCCCGGTGGCGTTCCAATGGCCGAAGCCCGTCGGCGTGTTATCAAAGCCGTGCAGGAAGACGTGATGCTTCTGCGCGTACTGCGCGAGTGGCTCGGCCAGCGTCAGGACCGCGAAACCGTCACGCTGGCCTAAAGCGGCGATACGGCGGTCAGGATAGAAAAGATCCGCCACATGAAGGTGGTGCGCAAATTTCTCACTTACAGATGGATCAGGCCAAACCTGGATGCCGGTATCTTCAGTGACTGCGAGAAACATCGCGCCGTGCTTCGCAACCTCGTCATGCGTAGCCGCGATCAACCCTTCAGTTACCTTCCATGCATCCTGCCAGGATTTTTCGGTGGGCGGGCTATAAATGCTGTAGTTGATGGCGCGCTCTTCCGGATGGTTGGCCGTCGGACCACCATGTCCGCTGCGGATAATTTCCCAGGTATTAGTGAAGAGATCGAGCAGGCGAAGATCGCGATAGCCGAATCGCGCCATGCACCATAGTTTGAAAGTGGGAGAATTCTCGAATGGCCCGGTGAGCTTTAGTTGATCATGATCGTAGACGAAAAAAGGCCTGCACTGATCGGGCTCGAGCACCACCGAATTGTTACGGATATCATTACCGAGAAAAATCGCAAGCACCACTATATCAGGCTGGTAAGACCAGACCTTGTTCTTCAGTGTGAAGAGTTCCTGGGCAGTGCCGTAGCCGTCGACGCCAAAATTCAGCGCCTCGATCCGTTTATCTTTGAGTTCGGGACAGCCGGCTAGCTGGCGCCCGATCACCGATGTGAAGGTCTGGTTTTCGGCCACCTGGATCGCTTCAACGTAGGAATCGCCAAGCACCGCTACCCGGATCACCCCGGGAGGCTTCGGCCGGACGTAATCGGCGCCGCGAAAGCCGTCAGCGTTGATGCGCACATACGATTCGCCTTCCCGGTCGTACCATCCGTGAGCACCCGGATTAAGGCCCCATCCGCGGATTGCATCATAACAATAGAAATAGGGAAACCAGTGATTGGCGATACGGATACCGATATCAGCGATGCCTAGCGCGAGGCCAAAGCCAAACGCAATCAGAGCCAGAGTTCCGAGGAATTTTCTCATGACAGGGACGGATTGAACTTCAACGACAGAGTGGCCGCCAGACCTGAAGGGACCGCAACGCAGTCTGTTTGAGCATCGGTGCGAAGTCAATCGCGGCCGTCCCCGCACGGCCCTTGGTTAGCCGCTTACCGCTCGAGCCTGTGGAACATTACGCCACCCCTATCTCAGCCATGAGCTTTTCGTGGCCGGTGCTTTTCGCTAAGTGATATGAAACATCAAGCGGGAGTCCGCCTAGCTCTGGCAGCGCAACTTCGCCCGGATTCAGAGGTAAAGTAATGCTTTCATTTGGTTATATGCCCGATACGCACGGCGGGCCCTACGAACAGGCCGAACCGAGTCCGTCGCGTAGTGCAGATTTCGCCGAACAGCTTCTTAGCGAGGCGGAAACGGCTGAGCGAAGCGGATTCGACGGCGCGTTTGTGCCTGAACGGTATGCGCGCACCGAATGTATGTTCCCTAGTCCGCTACCGCTCATGGCAGCGATTGCGGCGCGCACTAGCCGAGTCAAAATCGGCTCGGATATTCTGATGCCGCCGCTCTACAATCCGGTGCATCTGGCGCAGGAGGCTGCACTGATAGATGTGTTGTCGCGGGGGCGGCTGATCTTCGGTGTTGGCGTTGGATACCACCCGCGCTATTTCAGCCATTTCGGCGTGCCTATCAAGCAACGCGAGGGCAGGTTCGAAGAATCACTTGAGATTATCAACAAGGCTTGGACCACCACCGGTCCGTTCGGCCATCACGGCAAATATTATAACTTCGACGCGATCCATTTGACACCCAAGCCATTCCAAAGGCCACGTCCACCGATTTGGATCGGCGCTTTCGGACCGAAGTCGATCGCCCGCGCAGGACGGCTGGGCGACGTTTGGACAATGGCGCCGTTCTTTGATCCTATCGATAAAATTAAAGCGCAAGTTGACATTTACCGCGAGGCTGCGGCCAAGGCTGGCAAGACTCCGCGAATTGCGCTGCTGCGTGACGGATGGCTGGCCTCATCAGTCGAGGAAGCGGAACAGACCTTCGGACGTTTATGGCTGGAAGAATGCAAGTTTTACTTCAAGTGGGGGATGCTGGCGCCGGCCGCTGAGTTTGCCGCTGAGAGTGATTTTACCCTCGAAAAGATTCGCGGGCGCCACTATCCGCTGATGGGCACGGCGAACGATTGGCTGGAGGGTTTGAATTATTGGAATCAGGCATTGGGAGGAGTCGAATGGTTCGTCTTGCGCGTCCGCCTACCGCTTGGACCGGAGCCAGCCAAAGTCCTGGAATGCATCCAGCGGCTGGGGAGTGAGGTGCTGCCGAAGGCGCGAGAATTGCGCGCCGGTTGAGGAGTAGGTTACTCAGTGCCGCCAGGAGGAGGAATGGGCTCATCAGCGGCCTGGACTTTGATGCTTCGCGGCGCTGATGCGTCAACCCTTGCAGCCATTCGGCTCTGAGCCATGGCTACGCTGGCTGGAGCGGGCTCGACCGCGGGTACCGACGCTTCCATTCTGTCTTGCGACTTCATTTGGACGCTTTCGCGCATCGGAGGATCTGAGTTTTCGTTCGGCAGCGCGTCTTGCTGCCGGACATTGATATCGGCAGTTTCGTCTGCGGCATGATGATGTTGATGGAGCAGCATCGAGCCGGCGATCAGCGCGACCACCGCCAGCGCTCCTAGAATCGCCCAGAGGTTGGATGGACTTCGTTCCATATCGAGGGCGTTGCCAGACATGGCAACGCCCGGGCTGTTTTCAGATCGTTGGACCTCGCGCACGAAACGAATCGCGATATCTTCGGAATCCAACCCCAAATATTCGGCGTAGCGGCGTAGGAAGGGCAAGAGGTAAAGCTGATCGGCTATCATCGAATAGTCGTTGCTCTCCATCATCCGCAGGTAATGGGTGGGAATCCGCGTCGCCCTGGCGGCGGCCTCGCGTGTGACCGCGCGTTTTTCGCGGCTCGCGAGCAGATACATCCCGAGGCTTGGCTCGGTGGCTTCAGGATTCCTGGAAGCGAAATTGACCGCAGCTTCGAGCTTGAGGTCCTCAGGGAAGGCCTCGCCCACCCGGGCGGCCGAAGCCTCTTGCGGAAGCATTACCGAGGTGCCGATTACCGTGTCGGACGTTCCCAACGGGCGGCGATCGTCTGCTGCTTCGGCCGCAGTGCTCGATAAGTCGATAACTGATGGACTGAGCTGACGATTCGCCCTTGCATGGACTGGCTGTTCGCTAATGGCGCTAATCAGTTTGACGGTGCTGTTAGCGGACGCTGAATCGGTTCCATTTGAGGGGTTGTTAGCGTCGGGCCTAAACAGGGACGCTGCCGAAGGTTTTGGTGCAGGCGTAACAACCTCCGGTGATTGCGCTGAAGTCGCAGTCCGTACCGCCGCGGCGGGCCCGCGCGCCTGGGCGAAGGCCTGATTCAATGCGATGCTGCTGTGATCAGACAGTGGCTCCTGCACTCCTGTTTTGAGCTGATCTATCTTGATCTGCTGCGCTGCCGCTCGGATCTGTTCTGCGACGATCTTAAATTGATCGGCGCCCGGCCTGCCGTTTTTCTCCACCATCCCCACCGCCCCTTCTGCCTTGATCTCGCTCACTGAAGAGTCCTCGCTTTTTACCGGCCATAAATCGGCTTGATTGCGCCCGCCCGAGCCATTAATTAGCTCATGCGCCTTTCGTTAGATCCTCATACAGCACGGTGAAGCGACATAGTGGCGGGTGACATCATTGCTGATTGCAGCGGGGAAGGAGCAGCTGACGGCCGCCCCGCGAGAACAGGCAATCGCTGGAGACACCAATCCCCGTTCGCTGGCACGTTCTTTCGCTGGACCGAAAGACGCCCGCGAATACCGTTAAGCCCGGCCTGCGTCATCGTGCCGCCAAACTTGTTCAGGTTTGCTTCTGGGACACCCGTCTCGAACCACTCCGCCACCTCAGCCATCCCTGCGCCCATTCACCTCGCGCTCAACCTCACTATCGTGTGAGCGGGCTTCCACTGTGTTGCATCCCCCCTCTGCAACCGGCCGAAAGGGCCACAATCGCCTGTTCCGGCTTCTCTGCCTTAATAGCTAAGACTATTGGCCGCCATTAGGCAATCAAAATCACTCCTGCTCCCCGTTAAAATTCACCTTTTCATATTCCGTCAACTTGTAACCGCTCCAACCACTCTGACTAATGGCATGCTGCAGTTGAGGAGCTCTCGGATGATGCATGATTAAACAGAGCGAACTTCTTGCCCTCGCATCCGATGATGCTAGCGGTGGGCTGAAGCAGTTTTCGCAGATGGGGCAGGTCTTTACGATTGGCGATTATCACTACGCAGGATCCCGAGGACCATAAAGAGGCGAGCTGGTTATCGGTTGCTATAAAGCTCGCACTCGCGTCTGGGCTGTCGCCGAACGGGGCGAGTTCGCCGCGATAGCCGGCCAGAATCTCGCGATGACCCGTGTAAAACGGAAGAGCTTGGATTTGATGGTGGTAGGAGGCCAGTTTGCAGGCGGGTGTTAGATGAGGCCGGATTTCGAGAGCCAGTTCGCGGTACGAGTAAAGCGGTGCGGCGTCGAGCCGCGCCGTCATCAGGGCGGCCACCATTACGAGCACTCCAAATGTTATAGCAGCGGAAGTCAGGCGTGGCCCTGACCAAAGCGAGATGACCAGGGCAAAACCGCTGCCAGCGAATAGCCCACAGGCAGCGACGATCAGGTCAATACGTAAACCGAGCAAGAGGCTGCGGCGAGCGACGATCGTGGCGCTGATGGCAGCAACTAAGATGATCGAGTTGAGGATGAAAAGGCCAGTCAGCATTTGATTGGCGCGGCGGTTAGGGAGTTGCGCAAGGCTCGCCAAGCTCCAGCCGGCCATGATTGCGAGCGCCGGAAATGCCGGGAGGATATATTCGCCAAGTTTGGAACGTGGAATTGAAAAAAAAACGAAGACAATACCGAACCACAGCAGGAGAAACCGCAAGGCGGCGCGTCGCCTGGATCGTAGGTGCTCGTTGTCTTCTACGCCATCGTTCCAGAGTCCCGGGACGCTGCGCGGGATGAAATAAAACCATGGCCAAGTTCCAGCGATTACCACCGGGATGAAAAACCACGGCCCCCAGCCATGCTCCCTATTCGCGAGGTAGCGATGGAGATGCTCGTGGATGATATAGAACCTCAGGAAATCCGGATTACGGTAGGCCACGACGACGAACCATGGCATAACGATAGTGAGATAGATGGCTGCGCAGCCAAGCCACGGCACTCGCAATGAATCGCAGATGCGGCCTTCGGCAATCAGCCATGCGAGGGCAATCGCGCCGGCCAGAAACAGTGCGACGGGCCCCTTGGTGAGCGTTCCGAGCGCCAGCATCGTGGACGCGGTGAACATCCAGCGCCGTCCGCTGACGGTCGTGAAAGAGGGCGAAGTTGCGGCGGCGTAAAAAGCGGCGAGGGCCGCGGTAAAGAAGAACGCCAACGCCGGGTCGGGAGTCGCGAAACGAGCGAAGGCGAAAAATAGCGGGCTAAGCGCGAGTGCCAAAGCAGCGAACAGGCCGGTCGCGGTACCGAAAAGAGCTTCGCCGAGCGCTTCGGTAATCCCCACCTGACCCGCGCTGAAGACGGCGGCTTGGCATCGGACGGCGAATTCGTTGGCGCCAAAGGCCTTGAGCGAAGCAGCCGTTAGCCAATAGACTAACGGTGGCTTCTCGAAATACGGTACCCAATCATTGCGCGGCGTGATGTAATCGCCGCTCACGATCATCTCGCGCGCCACTTCGGCGTAGCGGCCTTCGTCGGGTTCCCAGAGGGCGGGACGACCGAGGCCGGCGAAGTAAAGAACTGCCGCCGCAATCGCGCATAGGGCCGCTCGATAGCGCCGCGTTAGCCGCATCGCAAGCAGTGTCCAAGCGCGAGCGGCCGAGGTCAACTATGCACTCGAACTCGGCCCCCATAATCATGCGCGAGCGATTAGCCGAGAGGGGAGTTGCGTTGAAGCCCTTGGAATAGCATGATTTGACGTGCATTTCCGCATGGACAAGCGATGAGCAGCCCAGGGAAAATAACGCCGATTCGCGCGCCGCTGACCGGCTCGCGTGAAGCGGTTTCAATCGTCGTGCCAGTCTTCAATGAGGCCGCCAACCTCGAGACGCTATGGTCCCGGCTTAAGCCCGTGATGGATCGGCTCGGGCGTGAGTGTGAGGCGATCTTCGTAGATGATGGTTCGGCGGATTCGTCGCTGGAAATTTTGCAGGCGCTGGCAGCAGACGATCCGCGTGTGCGCGTGGTCGAATTGGCCCGCAACTTCGGGCAGCATTCGGCGATCCTGGCGGGTTTTCGGAGCTGCAGAGGGGAAATCGTCGTCACGCTCGATGCCGATCTGCAGAATCCGCCGGAAGAAATTCCGCGCCTGATCGAGGCGATCGATGCAGGCAATGATGTTGTTGGCGGATGGCGCGAAGAGCGGCAGGATCGCACCTACCGGCGCTATGCGTCGCGGCTGCACAACCACCTGACGTCGCTGATCGTGGGCGTACCAATGCATGATTACGGCTGCATGCTGCGCGCATATCGGCGCCACATCATCGATACGGTCGTGGCTTGCGACGAAAAGGCGGCATTCGTGCCGGCGCTGGCGAATACTTTTGCTAAACGCGTAGCCGAGATTCCAGTACAGCATGCGGAACGATCAAGCGGCGAATCGAAGTATAACTTGTTCAAGCTGGCCCATTTGAGCCTGAATCTGCTGACTGGCTTTTCCAGCTTGCCGATTCAGGCCTTGAGCCTTACTGGCATCGGAATCTTTTTACTCGACATGTGCTTCGCCATCTTCCTCCTCGGCTATCGGATCTTTCTCGGTCCGCAGCGCGAAGGCGCATTATGGGTACTGTTCTCGGTCTTGTTCTTCTTTATAGGGTTGATGTTTCTCGCAATCGGCCTGATTGGCGAATACGTCAACCGGATTTATCTCGAAGTGCGGCGGCGGCCAACTTATATCGTGCGCGCAATTCACGGTGAATCGGTAGCCGGCGAGCCCTCCTATCCCATCAGATGACCGCGGATGAGGCCGCGATCGCGGTGGACCGCCTAATCGGCGAGGCCCCCTGCGTAGTTTTCGCTTACCACGAGATCGGCTTTGCCTGTATGAAAGAGCTGATCGGGCTTAGCGCACCGATCCTCGCGCTGTTCACGCATCGGGATAAGCCGGGTGAGGAAATCTGGTGGCGCTCATGTACGGAACTCGCGCGCACGTGCGGCATTCCGATTTTTACCCCGGAGAAACTCGATTCGGGATGGATCGCGCGCATCGGTGCGATGAAGCCTTCGATTATCTACTCATTTTATTACCGCAACCTGCTGCCCGCCGAGGTGCTGCGGCTGGCTCCGCTTGGGGCTTACAACCTGCACGGCTCAATGCTGCCAAAGTATCGTGGGCGCGCACCGGTCAATTGGATGATCGCAAATGGTGAGCGCGAGGCCGGAGCCACGCTTCACCATATGGTCCCGCGCGCGGACGCGGGCGATATTGTGGCTCAACGCCCGGTAACGATCACCGATGACGATACAGCGCTGACGCTCTATCGTAAAATCGTGCCGATCGCAGCCACGATCGTCCGCGAGTGTCATCCGCTAATTGCCGCGGGCAGAGCGCCCCGCCGTCCGCAATTGCTGAATGACGGAAGCTATTATGGGCGGCGGCGGCCAGAGGACGGGCGCATCGATTGGACCTGGCCCGCCCGCCGCATCTTCAATCTGGTCCGCGCGGTAACCCACCCGTACCCTGGGGCTTTCTGCATGGCTGGCGGCCGCAAGCTTTTTATCTGGCGTGCGGCCATGTCTAATGAGTCAGGCAGCTATGGCGCGCCCGGCATGATTATCGGAACGGCGCGCGAGAGTGGAGCCGAGGTGGCGGCGGGTGATGGCAGCCTCACGCTGATGTCTGTGCAATTCGAAAGCGAGCCTGAAGCGGACGCGGCTCAAGTATTGAAGATGGCTACCGGCCGCTGGATAACCGAGCGGCTCGACTAGGCCGGAGGTCTCATGCGGGTATTGATAACAGGCGGCGCGGGTTTCCTTGGATCGCATCTGTCAGATGCGTTTATCGCGCGTGGCGACGAAGTCTTTGTCCTGGACACGGGAGCGATTGCGAAAGTCCGCCATCTGCTGAACGAACCGCGTTTCCATTATATCCACGACTCGATCTTCAACCTGGAGCTAATCGACGGCCTCGTGGCAAAGGCTGACCTGGTCTATCATCTGGCTGCCGTGGTTGGTGTCGAGCATTACGTGGCCGACCCCTACGAGACGCTCAACGTGAACGTTAACGGAACGCAGAATGTCCTCAAGGCCGCCTACAAATATAACAAAAAGCTGGTTTTCAGTTCGACTTCGGAAATCTACGGGCGCAATCCCAAGGTGCCGTGGAAAGAGGATGACGACCGTGTTCTGGGATCGACCACTATCGACCGATGGTGCTACTCAACGTCAAAGGCAGTCGGCGAACATTTCTGTTTTGCCTATCATAAGCTCGGTCTGCCAGTGACCATCGTGCGCTACTTCAACATCTACGGGCCGCGGCTTGATCGTGTCGATGTCGGGCGGCTCTTCACTATCTTTATGGGGCAGCTTTTGCGCGGAACCGATCTGACGGTGATCGGGGACGGGAGTCAGACGCGCTGCTTCACCTATGTGACCGACGCAGTGCGGGCGACGATGCAGGCTGGCATCAACCGCAATACCGACGGTCATGCGATCAATATCGGTGTGGACGTGGAAACTTCGGTACTGGAATTCGCCGAACTGATGCTGGAACTATACGGGCCGTCGAACTCGAAGATTAAATTCGTGTCGCAGCAGGAAGTTTATGGCAATAGTTACGAAGATATTCCACGGCGGGTGCCGGATAATAGCAAGATGCGCCATCTCCTCGGAGTCGAGCCTATCGTGTCTTTGCGCGACGGCACAAAGCTTTCGATGGATTGGTTTCGCAAAGACGCTTTAGGCTGAGCCGGTTCGCGGCGAAATCTGACTCTTCCCGATCGGCATGGAAATAGCGCTCAAGGTCGATGTCGATACCCATCGCGGACTCGGCGAGGGCGTGCCGCGCCTGATGGCGATGATGGCTGCTAAGGACGTGACAGCGACGTTTTTTATCGCGATGGGCCCGGACAATTCCGGCCTGGCGGTGATGCGGGCGTTCAAAAACCCCGGATTTCTCGCCAAAATGAGGCGCACTCGGGCGGTCTCTATGTACGGACTGCGCACGGTCCTATCTGGAACTTTGCTGCCGGCACGGCCAATCGCGCTCGCTTTTCCACAAGTGCTGCGCGATCTGGCCAGGGCTGATTTCGAAACCGGTGTGCATGGCTATGATCACGTCCGCTGGCAGGACCATCTCGATAAGCTGGGAGCAGCCGGCACATCCGCTGAAATTGACGATGGATTTGAGGTCTATCGTGCCGTTTTCGGAGTTGATTCCCGCAACTTTGCGGCGCCCGGGTGGCGCACATCGCGTTACGCGCTAGCCGCGCTGGGGCGTAAGGGTGTCGCGTACCACAGCGACACACGCGGCTGCTCGCCATATCGATCCTCGATCGATGGCACGGTTATGGACGTGCCGGAAATACCTACGACGCTGCCGACCCTCGATGAGGTTATAGGTACGCGCGAGGTGCCAGACAGTGCGGCGGTGATTCGCTATTACGCGGAGCATCTCAATGATCGCGCTCTGAACGTCCATACCGTTCATGCAGAGACCGAGGGAATGGGCGAGCTTGCAACGTTCGCGGCGATTATCGATGCGTGGCGGGAACGCGGCGCCAGCTTTGTGCAATTGGGCGAAGTGGCGGCGCGGCTGGCGCACGAAGAGTTGCCAATCTGTGAAGTGATTCGCACGACCTTGCCGGGCAGGGCCGGGTGGGTCTCGGCACAAGGCGCAGCCAAAGCTGGCCGATCAGGGCACGCGCGGCTGTGAGCTGAGTGTGTTTTCGTGGTATCAGTGGCGGAAGTTTAATACTTCGAGGAGAACCATCCGATGCCCGCGAAGCAGATTGCAGATAGTCCACGTGACGTTGGTCTCGATCCGGTAAAGGTTGAGGAACTGTTCAAACGTGCCGAACGCGAGGTGGTCGAAGGCCTGCTTCCTTCGACGCAGATCGCGATTGCGCGCAACGGCAGGATTGGCGCGATGAAGTCGTTTGGCCGTGCCGTCCAGGGCGGCGACAACCAGCCGGTGACCAACGGCACGCTCTACTGCGTCTTCTCATGCACCAAGGCGATTATCTCTTCGGCAATATGGATTCTTATCGGCGACGGCAAGCTCGATATCAGCGAGCGGGCCGCTGACATCGTTCCGGAGTTTGCCACCAACGGCAAGGATGTGATTACGGTCGAGCAGTTGCTGCTGCACGTTGGCGGCTTTCCGTTCGCGCCCTATGCACAGAAGGATTGGCTCGACCGCGACAAGCGGCGCGAGCGTTTCAAGACTTGGCGGCTCCAATTTCCCGCCGGGCAACGCTTCGTTTATCATGCGACTTCGGCCTTCTGGGTTCTCGCCGACATAATCGAGCGCCGATCCGGTCAGGATTTCCGTCATTTTGTACGAGATCGGATTGCCGCACCACTTGGCCTGCCGGAATTGCGTTTGGGTGTCCAGCCCAGCGAGCAGCATCGGGTGGCAGATCTAGCCTATGTCGGCGACGCGCTGACCCCGGAAGATTACAAGAAGATGGGCTTTCCTGAACCGCCGGTTACCGAGGTCACCGAGGAGATGATTCTCGGCTTCAACGATCCGATCGTGCGTGAATCGGGCGTGCCTGGCGGCGGCGGAATCATGACGGCGGCTGAATTGGCGTTGTTTTACCAAGGCCTGCTGCACAATCCGCCGGTGGCGGATGGCAAACCGATCTGGCAGCCGGAAGTGCTGAAAGAAGCCGTGCGGCCCCGGTCGGGCGACTATTTCGATCCCATCTTCAAGTTCAAGTGCAATCGTGCGCTGGGGGTGATCGTCGCGGGGGACGACCAGTTCGCCGGCTATCGCGGCTTCGGTAAGACCAACTCGCCTAATACTTTTGGGCATGGTGGCGCGGGCGGACAGATCGGCTGGGCGGATCCGGCGACCGGGATTTCGCTGGGCTATTGCACCAACGGCTTTGACCGCAACGAGATTCGGCAAGGCCGTCGCGGCGTCGCGCTTTCGAGTCTTGCCGCGGTTTGTGCATTGTGAGATCGATTCGGCAGCGGCGCGAGGCCGATCTTAAGTCTCGATAGGCCTCCGCCAGCTCTCGAATTCGCCTCCCTAGTTCTCGAATTTAGTGGACCATGCACTGGCGTCTGAGCGCGATGGCGTAAGTACGCGATGACCGACAAGGAGCGGCGCGAGCTTCAGGGATGGGCGCGAGTCGTGAGCGCGGGATGGTTCATCCTATGGTCAGTAACTTCGATCACTATCTACCGCGTTAATCCGCGCCGGTACGCAATCGCGATCCAGTTCGCGCTGATTGCGCTGCCGGGAATTATTGCGGCGCTCGCGATCGGCCGCCGATCGCGCTGAGCCAATGTGCATCTAGTCCGTAAACGGATTGCGCAGGACGATGATCGCTTCCCGTGCCGCACCAACCCCGATCATTGCCAGTGGAATGCCGCACAGTTCGGCGATGCGATCGAGATAACGGCGCGCATTAGTGGGCAGGCCGTTCAAGCTGCGCGCCCCCGTGATGTCTTCTGTCCATCCGGGCACTTCCTCGAACACCGGCTTGACTTTGCCGAGCAGATGCCGCTGCGCAGGGATATCGGCGAGCCGCGCGCCCTTTGACTCATACGCAACACATAGGCGCAGCGGGTCGACGCCGGTCAGGACGTCGAGCTTGGTCAACGCCAGGCCCCACATCGCATTGAGACGGATAGCGTGGCGCGCGAGCACCGTATCGAACCATCCGATACGGCGGGGCCGCCCGGTGGCGCTTCCGAACTCATCGCCTTCGTTTCGCAGCGCATCACCCAGCTTCCCCTTAATTTCCGTCGGAAACGGACCGCCGCCAACGCGGGTCGTGTAGGCTTTGCTGATGCCGAGTACAGCGTCGAGCTTGCCGGGACCGACCCCAACGCCGCCGAAGATCGCGCTGGCACCGCAGTTCGAAGATGTCACGTACGGATAAGTGCCATGATCGATGTCGAGCATCACACCGTGCGCTCCCTCGAATAAGATGCGCTGGCCTGCCGTAATCGCCTCGTCGATAAAGATTGAGGTGTCGCAGAGATATCGCATCAGGCGCGTGCGCGCCTTGCGCATCCGCTCGAGAATCTCCGCGGCGCTGAGCGGCTTGGCCTTCAGTACCGACTTGAGGTAGGCATTCTTGTCCTGGAGATTACGTTCGAGCTTGTCCTTGAACGATGCAAAGTTCACCAGATCCTCGAAACGCAAGCCAGTCCGCGCCATCTTGTCCTCATAGGCTGGACCGATACCGAAGCCGGTGGTGCCAATCGCATCCTTGCCAAGGCGGGTCTCGCGAGCGCGGTCAATCGCCCCATGGTATGGCATCACCATGTGGGCGTCGTAGCTGAGACGCAGCACGGAATCGTCGCGCAGATGCGACCGCTTCTTCAGAGCGTCGATCTCATCAATCAGCGCGAACGGATCAACCACGGTGCCGTTGCCAATCACGCAGACTTTGGAGTCATGGAGTGCGCCCGCGGGAATCAGGCGCAGGATGAATTTCTCGCCATTGACCACCAGCGTGTGGGCGGCGTTATTGCCACCTTGAAAACGAACCACCACGTCGGCATCTGCAGCCAGGAGATCAACAATCTTGCCCTTGCCCTCATCGCCCCATTGGGAGCCGACCACTGCGACAGTTTTCATATCAGCCGACCGGCGCGCGGCCATTATTGGCCGTCCGCCGCGAGTCTCCTCTGAGCCCCCTCAGTGTGTTTTTCGAAGCAGCGTCAAAGCTTGATCAGTGACGCCGAAGTAATTGCCGGAATTGTTTTGAGCCGCTCAAGCATAGAAGCTGAGACCGGCCCATCAACCTCGACCAGGCTAAGCGCTGTACCGCCTGCGCGGTCTCGGCCTAGTTCCAGGCCCGCGATATTGATCCCCGCCTGCCCCAGAATCGTACCGACCGCGCCGACGACGCCGGGAACGTCACGGTTGTGCAGCACCAGAAAATAGCCTTCGGGCGCTGCCTCTATCCGGAAGCCGTCGATCCTGACCATCCGCAGTGCACGATTCCCGATTACTGCCCCCGCAACCTCGTGATTACCGCTGCGGGTCGTGACCGTGATCGTGAGCATGTTGACGTAATCGGTGGTCTCGCGCGAGCGAGTTTCCGTCACCATGATGCCGCGCTCGCGGGCCAGATATGGCGCATTGACGAAATTCAGCTTTTGCGCGAGGAAACCGCTGAGTAATCCGCGCAAAACCGAGGCGATGATCGGCTCGGAATTGAGCTTGGCGGAATCCCCCGCGAAGCTGACTTTGACCTCCGTCGGCGCCTCGCCGATTAACTGGGCCGCGAGCTGGCCGAGCTTTTCGCCGAGCGCTAGATGTGGTCCCAGCACTTCCAGCTCCTTCACGCCGAGGGCCGGAATGTTAATCGCATGACGGATCGTCCCGCTAAGCAGGAAATCTGCCACTTGATGGGCAATATCGACCGCCACCTGAACCTGCGCTTCGCCGGTGGCAGCGCCCAGATGCGGCGTGGCAATCAAATTATCGAGCTTAAGCAGCGGATGCCCTGGTGGCGGAGGCTCTTCGACGAAAACGTCAAGCGCCGCACCTGCAGCATGTCCGGATTTTAGTGCCTCAAGCAATGCGGTCTCGTCCACGATTCCGCCACGGGCACAATTGATCACACGCACGCCTTTTTTCATCATTGCGAAGGCCCGCGCATTGACCAAGCCACGCGTCTCTTCAGTAAGCGGTGCATGCACGGTGATGAAATCGGAATTGCGATAGAGTGTTTCGAGATCGACCAGGTCGATACCGGCCTTCGCCGCGGCCTCTGCGGTGATGATCGGATCGAAGCCGATCACTTTCATTTTGAGGCCCTGTGCGCGATCAGCCACGATCCGGCCGATATTGCCTAGTCCGATAATGCCGAGGGTTTTGTGGCTGACCTCGACTCCGGTGAATTTGCTGCGATCCCAGCGCCCGGCCTTGATCGCGGCGTTGGCAGCCGGTATATGCCGCGCCAGCGCCATTAGCATTGAGATCGTATGCTCGGCTGTCGTCACGCTGTTGCCCTGTGGGCTGTTCATCACGACGATGCCGCGGCGGGTAGCCGCGTCGAGATCGACGTTATCCACGCCGACGCCCGCCCGCCCGATTACACGCAGCGAAGCAGCATGGTCGATCACTTCGCGCGTGACACGGGTCCCGCTGCGGATGATCAAGGCATCATAGAGCGCGATAATCGATGCGAGTTCGGATGGACTCAGCCCTGTTTTGACATCGAAGCTGAGCTGGGGGTGGCGCTTGAGAACGTCGATACCCTGCGGAGCCAGCGAATCGCTTAAGAGTACACGTAAGCTTTCCCCCATTGCTGTGTCAGCCACCTTGCGCAATCCGCTGCTGTACGGCAGCCACTCCCGCACCGATCGTGAAACGATAACCAAGACGGTCCAAACCGATTTCCAGCGCGCTAATCGCCGTCAGCATATCGAAGGGAGCAAGATAGCCCATATGGCCAATCCGCACGAGCCTGCCCTTCATCTGATCCTGGCCGCCCTGCACGCTGACGCCGAGTTCGTCACGCATCAGGCGAACGAGTTTGCCGCCGTCTAGTCCCTCGGGTGTCAGGATACCGGTGACGCCCGGTGCAGGAGAGTCGGGCGAGATCAGTCTCAGCCCGAGCGCAGGAGCGGCGCTGCGGGTCGCCTCGGCCATCATGCGATGACGTGCGAAAACCTTCGGCAAGGTCTCAGCGTGGAGCAATTCGAGAGTTCGGTTGAGACCGAAGATTAGCGAAACAGGTGGCGTCCATGCCGTCGTATGCTCGTCGCGCTGAGCCTTGAGCTCGCGCGGCAGATCGAAATAGAAACGCGGCGCGCGGTTTTTTTGCGCGATTTCGAGTGCGCGCGGCGAGAGCGCAACGATACCGAGACCCGGCGGTAGCATCAGTGCTTTCTGGCTGCCCGTGATGAGCGCATCGACGCCCCATTCGTCCATTTTTTGCTCGAACACGCCAACCGAAGTGATACCGTCGACGATTAGCAAGGTGCCATGCTTGCGGGTGAGGCGCCCAACTTCATCGACTGGATGGACCGTGCAGGTGGAGGTTTCGCTCGCCTGCATCAGCACCGCCCTTGCTTGAGGATTGGCACGCAAGGCTTCATCCACCTGTTCGGGACGGACTGCCCGGCCCCATTCGGCCTTTATTTCATGACCGACAGCGCCGTAGGTGGCTAGCAGCTTGCCCCACCGCTCGCCGAATTTGCCCCCGTTGATAAAGATCGCATGATCCCCGCGCGCGATCAGGTTCGTGACTGCGGCCTCCATTGCCCCGGTGCCGCTCGAGGCGAGCAGCAGGATTTGCTCGCGGGTGCCGAAAAGCGGCTTGAGCCGCTCTCGCACGCTATCGAGAATGGCGCTGAATTCAGGCGTACGATGGTGAATGATCGGGCGCGCCATTTCGAGCAGAACTTCGGGAGGAACCGGCGCAGGTCCGGGTGTAAAGAGATATTTCTTGCTGCTGGCCACTTTGCTGAATCCGATGACGGCCTCTCAAGATACCCTAATAATGGCTGGAATCGCGCTGCCGGCAAAACCGGCTCAAAAAAAAGCCTGGTGCCCGCTATCGCGAAGCGCCAGACCTGGGAATGCGCAGCCAGTTTCCAGTCAGACCCGTCTATATTCTGGATAACTGAGCGTTATCGCAGTGTCAAGTTGCCTAAACCGCTTTCGATGAGGGCGGGGTACATTGAATGCAATCACTCGCCCGTGCTTAAAGTTGTCGTACCGCGATGGCACTAGAATATGAAATCCGTGACGGCGAATTAGTCTGGATCAAGAATCCGATGACCGGCGTCGTTTCTTACGTGGTCGACGTCCGCGGCAAGAGCTTTGCATTTACGCTCGGCGGACGCGCAGAACTGGAACCAGATCCACCGCCGCCCGACGAGGCCGCGCTGCGCGAGGCGCAGCGGGTATGTCCGTTCTGCCCCGGTAACGAGGATCAGGCCCCGGCGGAAATCCTGCGTATCACGCCGGCCGAGATTCGCGGCTGGACTGCCGCGGGCAAGCTCGAAGGGGCGGGATGGGCAATACGGGTCTTCAACAACCTCTTCCCGCGCATCCCTGAGAAGCTGACCGGCGATCGTAACGAATCTTATGTAGTAGTTGAAGATCCTCGGCATTTCCTGGACGATCCACGGTCTGTCAATGATTTGCGATTCACCGCATCACTCGGCGAGGAGCATTTCTACCAATTGTTGGTGACTGACGTCCGCCTGATGCGCCATGTCTTTACCAACCCAGCCGTCCGCTCGGTGGTGGTTCGCAAGAATCAGGGCCGCGAGTCAGGAGCCTCGCAGCCGCATCCGCATCAGCAGGTGATTGGCTCACCATCGCCGCTGCCCGCAGTCGAATTGGAGGCGCGGGCTGAGCGCGACAACCCTGAACTATGGCCCGAGTTGATCGAATTGGTGGAGCAGTTGGGGCTGTTGATTGAGCAGCGGGACGGTGTGGTCAGCTATTCGAGTCCGATCGGGGCGTTCCCGCGCAGCTACGAAGTCGTAATGCCGGAATATCGCGGATCGCTGATCGATCTCGCGCCTGAAGCATTACGCGCTTTTGCACGATCGCTGTTCCGAATCCTGAAGATACTTGGACCGCTGCCGCTCGACTATGAGATTCATCAGGGTGAAGGACTGCCGTTGCACGCGCATATCAATGGTAGGCTCTATCCATATTCCAATGTGGCGGGGACACTGAATCTACCAAGCGTACTCCGGCAGAACGCCGCTGCGCTGCGCAAAGCGCTGGCGCGCAGCTAGCCGGAAATTAAAAGGCACCTATCAAATCGAAAGCTGACCTTTAGATTTCTGGCCGGCCGTTTTCAAGTTATCGAAAGTGAAACTTAAGGTTTTAACGAATCGGCGCAGGACTCTATTCGGCCTTCCAGACCGGCTTGCGCTTCTCCAGAAATGCGCGGATGCCTTCCTTTGCGTCCTTGCTGGCGCGCACTTGACGCCCCATTTCGAGGATATCCTCATGCCACGCATCGTTGGAGCTATCGAGTGAGCGGCGCATGCTCTGCTTCATCGTGCGCAACGAGAGCGGTGCGTTGGCTGCTATCCGCTCGGCCCATCTGACCGCAGCTTCATCGAGTTGGGCGGCTGGTACGGCCTCGTGCACCATCCCCATTTGCAAGGCGCGCTCGGCGCTGACTGGTTCGGCGGTATAGAGAATCTGTGCAGTATTGGCGGCGCCGATTATCTCGATCAGCTTACGAATGAAATTGTAGGGCACCACCAGCCCGACGCGGGCAACCGTCATGCCCATGCGCAGGTCATCGGCGGCCACCCGCAAGTCACAATGCAACGCCAGTTCGCATCCGCCGGCCAGCGCGGCACCTTGGACCGCAGCGATCACAGGCACGGGCAGATGTTCGACGCGGCGAAAGATGCGCTCCAGGTTAACCGGTGAATGGCTG
>DATJUF010000023.1:0-9041 GCA_035502655.1 Binataceae bacterium (SeqCode) | reverse complement strand
TAAGAATCTCCATCGCCTTCGTTTCAGCGCGATCGATCACCAGGCTGTCGCGGTGTAACGAGAAGGCGAATCCGCGCGACACTCCGCCGTCGCGGACGCGGCTTGGCTTGCTTAAAGGCGTGGTCAATTGGTTTACTGGCGGAAGGCGCCACCTTGGAGCGCGCATCCATCTGGAAGGAGAGCCTGCCCATGCATGATCTGGTAATCAGGAATGGCAAAATCGTTGATGGCACCGGCGGACCGGCGATTAACGGCGACGTAGCGATCGATAATGGACGAATTTCCACGGTCGGCGGCAAGGCTGGTCCGGCGCGGCGCGAAATTGACGCGAAGGGGATGCTGGTGACGCCCGGTTTCGTCGATATCCATACGCACTATGATGGCCAGGTGACTTGGGACCCTTACCTGACACCTTCGAGCTGGCATGGCGTGACCACCGTCGTGATGGGGAACTGCGGGGTCGGATTCGCGCCGGTAGCGCCCGGGAAACAAGAATTCCTGATTGGATTAATGGAAGGCGTTGAAGACATACCCGGCACAGCGCTGGCTGAGGGAATCAAATGGGGCTGGGAGAGCTTTCTGCAATATCTTGACGTAGTTGACGCCATGAAGCGTGCAATAGACGTCGGAACGCAGGTGCCGCACGGGGCGATACGAGCCTACGTGATGGGCGAGCGCGGTGCACATAACGAGGAGACGGCGCCGGAAGATATCACGAAGATGGCGGCCTTGGTGCGCGAGGCGTTGCAGGCCGGGGCGCTCGGCTTTACTACCTCTCGCACGATGCTTCATCGGGCGAAGAACAAGGAACTCGTGCCGGGAACGTTCGCCAGCGAGGACGAACTGCTTGGAATCGGGCGGGCGCTCGGCGAAGCGGGCCACGGCGTCTTTGAGATGGCGTCGGACATGGTCGGACCAGACGCGGGCATGGAATGGATGCGTAAGCTAACGGCAGAGACCGGACTGCCGATCACGTTCGCAGTGGCGCAGCTCGATAATGAACCGGAGAAATTCAGGCGGCTGCTGATGCGCGTACGCGAGCTGAACGGTCAAGGCGCGAAGCTGGCGCCGCAGGTGGCGGGCCGTCCAGTGGGGATGTTGATGGGGCTGCAGAGCTCGTTGCATCCATTTATTACTCATCGCAAGTACAAGGAGATTGCGCATCTGGCCCTCAGCGAACGGGTCGCAAAGATGCGGGAGCCGGAGTTCCGCGCACAAATCCTGAGTGAAGAGCCGGCAGTTCGCGAGAAGGCGACGCGCCACTTCGTAACGAATTTCAGCAAGTTTTTCCCGCTGGGTGATCCGCCTGACTACGAGCCCGCCGAGGATCAGAATCTGGCGGCGAGGGCATCGCGCGAAGGGCGGACACCGCAAGAAGTTACCTACGATGCGCTGCTCGAAAGGGACGGCCGGGCTCTGCTCTACGTGCCGTTCGCAAATTACACACAATACAACTTCGACGCTATCCGCGAGATGCTGACCGATCCAGCGACGACGCTCGGACTCAGCGACGGCGGGGCGCATTGCGGACTGATCTGCGACGCCAGCATGCCGACCTATATGTTGAGCTATTGGGTGCGCGATCGCACCCGGGGCGAGCGGCTCGAACTGGAATATGCGGTGAAGCGGCAGACCAGCGATACCGCGCGGCTGTATGGGTTGAACGATCGCGGGTCGCTAAAGCCCGGCATGAAGGCAGACCTGAATGTAATCGATTTGGCGCGCCTGCACTTGCATGCGCCGGAGATGGTCTTCGATCTGCCGGCGAGTGGACGGCGGCTCATTCAAAAGGCCGATGGCTATAAGTACACGGTTGTAAGCGGCGAAGTTATTTATGAGGATGGCAAGCCCACCGGCGCGTTGCCAGGCAAGCTGATTCGAGGCCCGCAACCTGCGCCCGCAGCGTGAGGTAATGCGGACAGGATATTGACAAGCGGGGCCGTGGACCCGAGAAGGCCACGGCTTTCCCATTTCTCGGCGTTTACGCAATCGGCGGTTGAGTAGTCAATGCAGCGGACAGGTAATCGGGACTGACTAATGGCGAAAGATGTGCGTTTTCCAGGAGCGGCGGCGGTGCCGTTTGAAGCCGGAGCGGCTTCGGTGGAATTACATCACGAGATTGCGCAGTTTCTATACTATGAAGCGAGGTTGCTCGACGATCGGCGCTGGGATGACTGGTATACGCTGCTGGCTGAAGATATCCACTATGTGATGCCGGCCCGCTATAACCGTCTGCGGCGTGAGGCCGCGCATGAATTTGCCGAGCCTGGCGAGGCCTATCATTTTGACGAGACCAGGCACAGCCTATGGCAGCGTATCCGGCGGCTCAAATCGGCAACAGCCTGGGCGGAGGATCCGCCTTCGCGCACGCGTCACTTCGTCAGCAATATCGTGGTTCGAGGGACGGCGAATCCCAACGAATACGAAGTTCAGTGCTACTATTTGTTACATCGGGCACGGCTCGAACGCGAAGCCGAGACTTTCGCCGGGATGCGTCATGACCTTCTGCGGCGAAGCAGCTTGCCAACGCGATGGCTGATTGCACGGCGCGCGATCGTGCTTGATCAGACAGTCGTGCTGGCACGTAACATGAGTTTTTTCTTCTAATGGGCGGCGATAAGCGGCCAGGAAGGCGAACATGAGATGGCTTGAGGGTAAAGTCGCGCTGGTGACGGGCGGCGGGTCAGGGCTCGGACGTGCAATCGTCGCGCGCTTTATCGAAGAAGGTGCAGCGGTTGGCGTACTCGAACGGGCAGCTGAACGTAATCAGGAATTGAGCGACGAATTCGGCGACGGGATCATTGCCATCACCGGAGACGTGACGAGCTATGCTGATAATCTTCGGGCAGTCGCCCAGACTGCGGGCCGCTTCGGGCGGCTCGATTGTTTTGTCGGCAATGCGGGGATTTGGGATTACTCATTGCCATTAGTCAAAATACCGGGAGAAAAGCTGGGTGAGGCATTCGACGAGTTATTCGGAATCAACGTCAAAGGTTACATGTTAGGGGCTAAGGCGGTTGTGCCAGAACTGCTCAAGACGCACGGGAATATGATTTTCACGGTATCGAACGCCGGCTTTTACGTAGCCGGCGGCGGTCCGCTGTACACCGCATCAAAACATGCGGTGGTTGGGTTGATACGGCAACTCGCGTTCGAGTTGGCTCCAAAGATCCGCGTGAACGGGGTAGCTCCAGGCGCGATACCCTCGGATATACGGGGTCCGCGCGCGCTTGGCATGGAAGAAAGATCAATAACGTCGCTTCCGCAAGATGAATTTGTGCAGAAGTTCATACCGCTGGGACGGATGCCGCAGCCTCGCGGCTATACTGGCTACTACGTTCTGCTCGCCTCGGAAAGCAATTCTTCGACTGCAACCGGCAGCATAATCAATTGCGATGGAGGCATGGGCGTTCGTGGGTTCGGCAAAGCCGCCGGCAGTGGCAGCCTGTAGCCTGACATGCGACGAACGCACAATTATCCCTGCCCTCGTTTCGGCGCACCGGTTATATTGAAGTAAAGTGTTCGGCTTGAACCGCTTGGCTTTGGTGGTCCAAAACTAGAGTTAGTTGTGCGCGGCGTTTAACCCCGTGATGCCGTTCCTAGTCCCAGTCCGCGTAGCATATTCCGCGGGCGGGAGGTTGCGGAGAGCCATGTGAGGACAGCTCTCGTTATAATTGCGCCGCCAGGCCTCGATCACCTTGCTGGCCTGGGCGATATCATCGAACCAATGCAAATTGAGGCATTCATCACGCAGCGTCCCATTAAAGGTCTCGATGAAGGTGTTGTCCGTCGGTTTGCCGCGGCGCGAGAAGTCGACGCGCACGCCATGATGATAAGCCCATAGATCCATCAGCTGGCCGGTAAATTCCGCGCCGTTGTCCGCAAACAGGTAACGTGGTGCGCCGCGCTGCTGGACCAGGCGATTGAGTACCGCCACCACATGTTCCCGGCGGAGGCGCTGGCCGGCTTCAATTGCCAAGCTTCCCGGCTGTAGATGCCGATGATGGTCAGCGCGCGGAAGCTCTGGCCATTACTCAGTTGGTCATGCACGAAGTCCAGGCTCCACGCTTCGTTGAGACCTTGAACGCGATGGCGCGCTGCGCGATTTACCGCGGTCTTACGGCGGCGCGGCCGCCTTCTGCGCAGCACGATGCCTTCCTCGCGGTACAGCCGATAGACCAGGTTGCGACCGCCGCTCCAACCCTCGCGCTTGAGCATAATGTGCACCCGCCGATAGCCGTAGCGGATGCGCGTCTGGGCGATTTCATGCATCCGTAAGCGCATCGCCGTGCGCGGATCGCGCACACTGGGCTTGCGCTGGGCCAAGCGCGCCTGGCGTGTCAAGGCACAGGCCCGCCGCTCGCTGTAGCCGTGACACGCCGTCACATAAACCACAACGTCTTTCATGAGCGCTGGCCGGGGAATTTTTTTGCAAGCACGTCCTGCAGCACCGCCTTGTCCAGGCTCAGCTCGGCGGCCAGCTTCTTGAGCCGCGCGTTCTCATCGGCCAATTGCTTGAATTCACGGGCCTGGTCCGGTTCCAAGCCGGCGTATTCTTTCTTCCAGCGATAAAACGTCTGTTCCGAGATGCCGACCCGGCGGATTAGATCGGCCACCGGCAACCCCAGCTCGGCCTGCTTCACTACCGCGACGATCTGCTCAACCGAAAAACGCTTTCTCTTCATAGCTCATCTCCCTTCTAGCCTATAGGGGAAATGCGCCGCCAAACTAACCCTCCCGCTGGACCACTTGCGCCATGTCAGATCAGAACGGATTGCGCAGGGATGTGGCGCAGCTCGGCTTGCTGTGTTAACACACAGCAAGCCGCTAAGGAGTTGGCGCGATATCAGGCCGTATCGGCAAGGTGTTCCGAGGGAAAGCTAGCGATTAGCGTGGCCGGACGAGGATCCTATGGGCTCGGTCGTACGATTAACCCGCCGCCGCCCGATGGCATCAAAGCCAAGGGTAAAATCCATGCGTGAAGCGGAGGAATCCCGCCAATCGTTAATGGTGCTAGTCGGAACCTTCACGTTTGCCGCCGTGGCGATGTCGGCGGCAGTAGTTGTCGCTGGATCGGATTCTTGGGACGAAGCGGTACCGATCGTCGTATGCGTGATAGTCTTCGCACTGCTCAAGGTAGTGCTCGCCGACGCTGCTTTTTTTGGAATGTTGAAAGCCGATCGGGCGTCCGAGGCGAAAGAGGCCGCGCGCCAGAAGCACGCGGGCACAACCGGTTCGATTTTGCGGCGGCCGGCTCCGCATTTGGCCGGCCGGAAGACGGGTGTCCCAGTGACGGCGCTGCCGAAAACCGGTAGGGACAGTCTGGCGTTGGTGGTGCGTAAACACCCCAACGGGCGCGGCGGCCGCAAGCGTTAGCTGGGAACGAAATCGAGCTGGCAATCAAAAAGTGTGTGATTACCTCGCCGCAACATACCATCGAGCAACGGCAGTTCGTCGCCAGCAATCATTAGAAATCCGAAGAAATCCGAATCTCAAAATGTAACTGCCGGAGCATCGCACTCCGGCAGTAATTCATCAGGCGCGCACATGTTTCGTGGAAGAGTCGTCTGCTCCGGTCCAAGACTCAACTGCAGAGGACTTCGGCGGCATGGGCGGTATCGAGATATTCCTTGACTGCCTGAATCTTGCCGCCGCGGATTTCCAGCAGGAAGTGATATTTATTCTGGTAAACTTTGCCGTTTTTCATCTTGGCATGCGACTCGGCCTCAACCGCGACGCGATCGCCCTCAGCAGTGACGCCCGTAGTCTTGATCGTCAACGCACCGTCAATTTTGGCCGCCATGCCACCGATCAACTCAGCGAATTGCTGCTTGGTCTTGGTGCCGACAGGGCGAAATTTCCCGCCACCCACCAGGTGGCGTTGTCAGCCAGCGCGTTCATCACTGCGGCGGCATTGCCACTGCTCATGTTTTCAAAAAAATTTGCGGCGATCTTCTTGTTCTCTTCTATGCTCATCGAATTATCCTCCAGAGTTGATAACTGACATCGACAGGATGCGCCCAAACGACTCTGGTGAACAAGGAAAGAGTGATACTTATCGCGCGATCGCAGATGAGCCGCCTGTTACAGCAGCGGAACAAGTCAAAGGCGGGGTGGAATAAAGTCCGGGAGCATCGCCTCGATCTCGGAACCGGCAGGGACGATATAGTGGCCTTCCTGACGCGCAAGAATGCCCTGCTTGAGCATTCCGGCGATGACACGGCTCGCCATCGGCCGAGAGCATCCGGTCATCTCCGCGAGATCCTGATGGCTTAGTTCAGGCAACAGTACGATGCCACGGGCGTCGCGAGCGCCTAGGCGGTGCGCAAGATCGGCAAAGACCAGTTCAAGGCGGTGGCGGCAATCGCGCAGGACGCATGTGGCCCAGCGCAGCATCTCGCCTGACCATGCAGAATTGAGAACGTCCATCAGCCCGATAAGTGTGCGCGAGTCGAGGCTTTGCAGCACATGACCTAGATGGTCCCGCGTGAGCATCCCCAACTGGCATCCGGTGCGGCTTACAGCTTCGAGCGCGTGGAGCGGACGACCCTTGGCGTCCAGCATGTTGCAGTAACCGATAAGCTCTCCGTGGCCCGCGAGACGGACCAGGACACGGTTGCCGTCAGGTTGATAGGAATAAAGGCTAACAAGACCTTTATGGATAAGAAAGATAACCTCGGCGGGCGAGCCTTGCGGAAAAATCGTGGCGCCGCGCGAATAGGAGAGGAGCGAATGATGACCGAAGAGATCATCGAGCAGATTTTCGGGTAATCGCCAATGGCTGATACGGGAGCGCAAGCGCTCAAGCACGTCCGCAGCAACGGTAGTGCGCGTCCGCGCATTGGTGGGAACGGATGACTGGCGGCCCTGAATCCAAGTAGGCGAAGGGGCGCTGGAGGCGCGCTGATCGATAGCCCGCATGATAACCTTCCCAGAATTTAGGTGACAATTTGCCTGAGGACAATGAGTTTCAGTCAGGCTCTAAGTTATGTCAATCGTTGTTAATTGAAATTACATCCGTATTCCATCGATTTAAACAGCAGTCTCTGCCATTTTACCGCCAAGTTCGCTAAATTGCGGCGGCAACTGCATTTGGCCTCCTGAGGTATCTTGAAGCGGCTCAAAAAGTCACAAAACGCCGAGCCTTATAAAAGTTGATTCAAGCTGCGGAGAGATTAAATAAGTTTGGACACGCTATTGTATGATGTTCAGTCCTTTGACAGCGAACTTGATGCGATATGGAACAATTAACGATTCAGATTGTTTTCTACTTGCGAATTAAACGTTCGATTGGGTTAAAAGCGCCACGTAGGTGAAAAGTAGCCAAATCAAGCCCATCTAACGCTAATAATTAACGATTTACCTGCTGTGCTCAAGACAAGATGCGTGTACATTAGGCGGCAACGGTAGACGGCCAGTGCAGCAATAGCGTCGCAAAAGATAGAATCGTCCGCCGTAAAACTGGTTTCGCTCTGCCTCGCAAGAGGCAATATTTAAACGTTCTTTCTGGAGTAATTACGCCCCAGAAAGGCCAACAGGAGGAGAGAGGGATATGAGCATCAACGTTAAGGGACTGTTAGGGGGAGCAGCGCGGGTTGCCGCTGGCGCGGCGCTTCTCGTGGCCGCGGGATCGGCAATGGCGCCGGCCCACGCCGCGAAGCTGAAAGCGGAGATCAGCAGCAATACCGGTGGCACTGGTCCCGGACCGCTGCTGTCGACGTATTTCGACATCGGCTATTACGGCGACTACACGGACGGGATTATCCATCTGACCAACGTCTCCGGTCAGGCTGCGTGCGCGTACATCTTCGTGTTCGACCAGGATGAGGAGTTGCAAGAATCTTGCGCAGTTCCGCTGAGTGCGAACAAGGATTCGTCCTTTTACATCTCGGGCCTAGTTTCGAATCCCGCTTATAGTGGCGGCTTTGACTACGGTCTCTCGGGCGTAGTCGAGATCATCTCTGGCACGCCCAATGGTGGCACCAGCGTCTTCGCTACTGACGGTTGCGATCCAGCAGCATCGATCACGCCGTTGACCGCGGTCAACGCTTGGATCACGCAGGTCTCTATTGCCGCGATCTATGGCTACCTGCTGCCGAGCACGACTGTTACTCCGTTCACGGATGACGGCCAGCCCGATGCGGCCAACTTGGCCACGCTCCAGACTGATCTGGGCGTGCTTGGTTCTGACAGTGGCTCCTCTGGCGACGGCGTCTGCTACGTGAACCCATGGGTTGCGCCTACCGCCGCTAGCGACATCGCGCTGCCTCAATAGGGTGACCTGACCTCAGTAACTGCTTAACCGGCTGCCGCCGGACCCGTCCGGCGGCAGCACCAAAACCTTCCATCGAATCATCTCAGAATCTCAAAAACTGACGCAGGTGGCGACGCCTATGAATAGTACGGTTCAAAGCGTTGTATTAATTGGTGCTTTAATGACATTAAATAGGCTGTATGTTCGTATCGTCGTCGCAGGTGTTAGCACCACATCAGGCCGGAGTGATGTCGCGTCTTCCCGGGTGGCAGCCATCGCGGGAAGCAGCAAGATTACTTTGAGACGGGTTCCGCAGGTCCATCTTGGCGAGAGCGAGAGCGTAAAACCAACAATCCTGGCCTCCCGCTACGCTTGGTTCATGAGGCGAGAACTCGACAACGTAATTTCGGCCACTTCCAGAAACGGCGACGCCAAAAGCCTTCCAGTAGGGAGTTGCTCCTGACGATGAAACGCTTAGCTTCGCAGCCTTTGCAGCAGGCTCTACGATGCTGTCGCGCGAACGCAGTATTTTCGCATTTATGGCGCGCTGACGTCACACAGACCGACCCGCGCGGACTATCGGCCGCCGAGAATCAGTGCGGCAATGCTGCAAGAAAAGATGATGAGCTTGGGGTGATTCGCTATAGCGTAACTATGCGCGACGTTTGCAGAGATCGCAGAATCGACCGGAAATTGAGCCGTCGCTGGGCGGCTTAGTCTATTTCGCTCCCGAGACAGGGAAAGAGAGGATCTTGTGATTAAGCGTTTCAAAAAGGAACGAGGGTTG
>DATJUF010000022.1:0-12401 GCA_035502655.1 Binataceae bacterium (SeqCode) | reverse complement strand
TCAGCGCAGGGCCGTCCCGTGCTGATTCAGGCCGGGCAAAGTGGCCGCGGCCAGACCTTCGCCGCCCGCTGGGCCGATCTGGTCTTTGTGATTTACGCGAATCTCGCCGTTGCCCAGCGCAGCTATAAGCAGTTGAAGGATCTACTCGCCAATCTCGGTCGCGATCCGAAGTCAATCGCGGTTGCCCCCGCCGTCTACGTCGTCGCCGGCGAAACCCAGACCATCGCCGAGGACAAACTCGCAATGATCGATAAACTTGCCAAGCCCATCGATACACTCGCGCTGCTCTCCGAAGTACTCAACTTCGACTTCGCATCAAAAGGGATGGACGAGGCCTTCACCAATGAAGAACTCGCCGCGATTAGCGGCCTTCAGGCGATTCGTGATCGCGTCGTCCAACTCAGCGGCAAGCCCAACCCGACCGTCCGTGATTTCGCCCAGTTCAGCGGACGCGGCACCCTCCGCGAGCTACCGGCCTTTTCCGGCACCGCCAAAATGATCGCCGATCAGATGGAAGAATGGTTCGAGGGCGGCGCCTGCGACGGCTTCGTTCTTGCCGCGACCCATATGCCAGGCGCCTACGAGGATTTCGTCCGGCTGGTTGTCCCCGAACTTCAGCGGCGTGGCAAATTCCGCAAAGACTACACCGGCGCGACCCTGCGCGAGAACCTTGGCCTCGAGCGCCCCGCGGTCGGCTCCCGCCCCTGTCCGCCACACCGCCCGTAATCCGTCGTCGCCTTTAGTTCAATCGTTCGTCTTGGCCGTCGCTGGTTAAGCAATGCGTTTACCTTGCGCAGCCGCCACTAAAAGCAGTATGCGAGATGACATGCATGCATAAGCTTCACGGCGGGCGCCGATTTATTTGCAACGATCCCCCGCCGCCACAGGAGAGAAACGTCATGGGCAAGGTCAACGGCAACGATTTGGTTGTCCGCGCACTACAAGATGAAGGTGTCGATACCGTTTTCTATCTCACCGGCGGTCCGATGGTTGACGTCGCCTCGGGCTGCATCGAGCGCTTCCGTTCCGTTGACGTACGCCACGAGCAGGCCGCCGCGATGGCCGCTCATGCCTACAGCCGCGTCAGCGGCAAGCCGGGCGTATGCTTCGCCGCTTCCGGCCCCGGCGCGACCAACCTAATTACCGGCGTCGGCAACGCTTTCCTTGATGCGGTGCCAGTCGTCGCCCTCGGCGGCGCCAGCGCCGTCTCGCAGGCCGGGATGGGCGCGTTTCAGGAAATGGACCAGGTTGGGATGTTCAAGCCGATCACCAAGTGGTCCGAGCGCGTCTACGATGCCGCCCGTATTCCCGAATTGATCGCCAAGGCCTTTCGTATCGCCACCAGCGGCCAACCCGGCCCGGTTTACCTCGATCTACCCGGTGACGTCCTCTATAAGCGCGTCGACGAAAGCGAAGTCATCTTCCCCAACAAACCGCGCAGCGTCCCGCGCCTCTCCGGCGATCCCGATTTGATCAAGCAGGCGATCGCGCTGCTCAAACAAGCCCAGCGTCCGGTGATTCTCTGCGGCACCGGCGTCTTCTGGTCCGGCGCGATGGCCGAACTCAAGGAATTCGTCGAGCTCAGCGGCATCCCCTTTTACACCACGCCGCAGTCGCGCGGCCTCATTCCCGAGGACCATCCGCTCAGCTTCCTCGGCGCACGCAATCAGGCCTGGAAAGAAGCCGATGCCGTCCTGATTCTCGGTACGCGCCTCAACTTTATCGTCGGCTTCGGCCTGCCGCCGCGCTGGGCTGCTGATGTCAAGGTCGTTCAGGTTGACATCAGCGACGAAGAAATCGGCCGCAACCGTCCCGTCGATATCGGCATCGCCGGTGACGCCAAAATGGTTCTGCATCAGTTAATCGCCGAAGGCCGCGATGCCTTCCGCGGACGCAAGGAATTGCCCTGGGTCGATACGCTGCGTGGTTACGACAAGCGCTCGCAGGAAAAGTCCGAGGCCCTGCTCAACTCCAACGCCACGCCGATTCATCCGCTGCGCCTGTGCAAGGAAGTCCGCGACTTCATGGACCGCGACGCGATTATCGTCGTCGACGGCCACGAAACTCTCAACTTCGCCCGCCAGTCGATTCCGCTCTACGCCCCCGGCCATTCGGTCAATGCCGGCCCCAACGGATGCATGGGCGTCGCGGTCCCATTCGGACTCGGCGCCAAAGTAGCAAAACCCGACAAGCAGGTGATCGTGCTTAGCGGCGACGGCTCTTTCGGCATGAACGGGATGGAAATCGATACGATGGTTCGCCACAACATTCCCGCGCTGATCGTCATCAGCAATAACGGCGGATGGGCCGGGAAGGGCACGATGGACGCCGGCCGCGACCTCGGCTTCAGCCGCTACGACAAGATGGCCGAAGTCTTCGGCGCCTTTGGCGCCTATGTCGATCAGCCCAAGGACATTCGTCCCGCGCTTGAACGCGCCGTCGCGTCGGGCAAACCCGCGGTGGTCAACGTGATTACCGATCCCAACGCCCGCTCCTCAACGGTATCGTTCGCTAACTACCGCGCCATCTAAGGCGGACTTTTGTTGGAGCGCCAAGCGTAAAACCAAAGATTATGAGTAACCCCATCTTCCTCTCCAGCGAAATCGGAGCCGGCAAGGATCGCGAGATCCAAGTGCTCCTCGCCGATAGCTGGCGGAAGCTGGTGCTTATCCGGCTGCGTCGGGACGCGCTCCTGGCCGGCCATTCGGCACGCGTCCCGATCACGATTCAAACCGTTGCTGGGAAAGGCATTCTTCATGTAGGGGACGAGGCGTATGAATTAATTCAGGCGTCCTCGTCCCGGTCGATGCCCATGTTCTTCACAATGTTCAAGGCGATCCTAGCGTAGCGATTTTGGTCACATTCTTTCGTCAGCCTGGATCGCGGGGCGAGAACGACTCAACCGCCCGCTTCGATTGATTGCACCGGGCCTCTCGCACTTCAGTCTTTCGCGATCACGTAGCAAAAGACCGGAGCGGTTTGATCCGCTCCGGTATAATGCCCTCGCGCTCGGCGCTTGCTGGTATATCTGGCTCGAAAGTGAAAGCTCTAATGAGTCATATTATTTTATTCTTTATATTTAATCAGGTGATACCGGCACTTTGCGGAAGTATAGTCATAATCGGAGTCTTCATGCGCATGTTTGGAAATGCAGACCGCGAAAAACGTTTGCAAGGCGTTCAATCTTATCTCAGCAAAGTCTTTCCTTTCAGAATTGGTGGTAGCACGCGACAGAGACGTTTCTGGTGCGGCAGCGGGGGCAAGCGATTAATCTTTTGCGCAATAGCAACTGGAGTAATATCGATTCTTGTAGCCCCTCTCTTTCGCTAAATGCCATCAATTATGTGGCTCATCACCGAAAAAAGGCCGGAGCGTTATTCTTCGCTCCGGCCTTTGATTTGGTTTGCCGCCCTACCGGCTAATGAATCACGGCTGACGCTTGCTGGCGCCGCGCGCGCAGCTTCGCCTCGTCAAACTTGAACATCTTCGCGATATTCAATCCGAGAATCTTTTCCCGGCTCTGATCGCTCAGGAATTGCATCTCACGCTCGATCGCCTCCGCCGAATGGGGCCACGATCCTTCCGCATGCGGATAATCATTCGCCCACAGGAAGTTATCGACCAGCCTGAATTCCTCCGCCAGCTTAAGCCCCGCCAGATCTTCCTGGAACGATACTGCGCCGTGTTGCCGGAAATACTCACTTGGTAATTGCTTTAGCTTTGGGTACGCCCACAAGTGATGCTTCTTGTACGCCTCATCCATCGCGTCAAGCGCCCACGGTACCCACCCGATACCCGATTCGATGAGCGCGAAGCGCAGCCGCGGGAAGCGCTCCAGCACACCCGACGCGCACAGGTTCGACATCGGCTCGATTACCGTCGTGCACGCGTGTGTAACGTAATTGATCACCGCGCCGCCGTCATGGCGCGCCGCCCGCGGGTCCATCCCGGTCGAAATATGGAACGTAATTGGCAAGCCGGTATCCTGAATCGCTGCCCACATCGGATCGTATATCGGCAGGTTGTAATTCGGATGACGCGCTTCGTGCGCTCCCCAGATCGGCTTGCACGGCAGATTGAGCGCACGAAATCCCATCTTCGCGGTTCGCTGGATTTCCGCGATCGCAACCTCCACATCCGCCGTGAAGATTGAAGCCATCGGCGACATGAAATCGTTATACTGCCCGAAGGTCTCCCATGCCCAGTCGTTCCAGATCCGGCATTGCGCAGTGCCGAACTCCACGTCATGCGTCGCCCACATCGCGAGGCCCTTGTTCGGAAACATGATCTCGGCGTCGATGCCATCACGCCGATGGTCGCGCATGCGTTGCTCCGGCGTGCGTCCCGTCTCGCCGCGCAGGCGATCTTCGCCGCCCTTCGGCGCATCCCCGACATTGCGAGCGCGCAACCGCGACTTTTCGTAGCCCTCCGCTACCATCCACTTCTCGCCCTTCTCATCGACTTCGACATGCGGCAGGCGATGCTGAAATTTTTTGTCGATCCGCTCCCACCATAGATTCCCCGGCTCGTTGCAATGGCAATCTGCCGAGATCATCAGGTACCTGTTCGAATCGTCCGGACGCGCCGTCCGTTCCCATCCCTGATGGCCTGGCGTCTCGGTCCTCCACAAATTCTTTTCATCGACGAAGTTGGCTTCTTGCGCCATTTTCATTCCTCTCTTTTGAAGCTATCCGGGTGATAGCACCTCGAATGCCGTTTTTCTTTCTCTATTTGTCCCGATCGCCGCTCACTTCGCAAGTTCCCGGCCTTATCCACTGGGTTGATGACTCATCGCTAATAGACAATCATAGTCCAGTCAGTGGACCGTATCCGCGATCCGCGGAACCGGTACCGCTGGTCTCAAAGGAGTTTTCGATGGCTGCGACCCAACAACGTTTCTCCGTTATCGGTGACAAGAATCTCGCCGACCTCCGCAAGCTGATCAATGTCCCCATCGAGGATTCGCTCGAGCCTTGGTGCTACGAGGCGACTCGCGACAATATCCGCCATTGGGCCCACGGCATCGGCGACGACAATCCACTTTGGTGCGACCCCGCTTACGCCGCCAAAACTCAATACGGCGCGCTAGTCGCCCCGCCTTCCTTCATTTTTCCGCTCAACCGCTCGTTCAGCGGCTATGTCGGCGGCCTGGCAGGCGTCCATGCGATGTTCGCTGGCATCGATGTCATCTGGCATCGCCCAATGCTCCTCGGCGATGCCTTCACCACCAAAGTCTGGCTGAAGGATCTGATCGAGCACGACACTCGTTTCGCCGGCCGTTCTATCCAGCAGATTTACCGTTGTGAATTCCTCAATCAGCGTGGAGAACTTGTCGCCGAAGGCGATAGCTGGTGCTTCCGCACTGAGCGTGATACCGCCCGCGAGCGTGGCACCAAATACACCGAGACCAAGCAGAAGCCGCCGGTGAACTATTCTCGCGACGACCTCGCCAAAATCTTCGCGCTCTACGAAGCCGAGGAAGTCCGTGGTGCCACCCCGCGCTACATCGAGGACGTCAAGGTCGGCGACAAGCTAACAACTATGGTCAAAGGCCCGATGACCGTCACCGGCTTCATCGCCTTCGCGCAGGGATGGGGCGGTCTCTATATCCGCGCCAACAAGCTCGCCTGGAAGCAGCTTCAGAAGCATCCCGGCCTCGGTATCGCTAATAAATTCGGCATTCCCGACGTTCCCGAACGCGTGCATTGGGAAGACGATCTCGCGACTCTCGTCGGTACGCCCGCGGCTTACGACTACGGTCCGGAGCGATGCTCCTGGATGACTCACCATCTGACCAACTGGGCTGGCGACACTGGCTTCCTGCACCATATCGAAGTGAAAATTCGGCGACACAATCCGGTCGGTGACACTATTTATATCGATGGCGAGGTCAAGCGAACTTTCAGCGAAGACGGCGCGCATTACGCCACAATCTCGCAGAAGGCCGTTAATCAGGACGGCGAACTCTCCGTGCTGGCAACCGGCACGCTCCGCCTCCCTTCGCGCAACGCTTAGTGGTCCATCAATGAAAACCTCACTTTTCTATCTGCCCTCAGTCGGCAATCAAGCCCAAATCGAACAGCGCAAAGTTGGCCTGCGTGGCGACCTTTACGATCAGATGCTCCGCGAACTGACCGAGCAAGCGCAGCTCGCCGATTCCCTTGGCTACGACTCGATCAGCTTCACCGAGCATCACTTCCACGTCGAGGGCTTCGAGCTCTCCAACAATCCGATCCTGCTCGACCTCTTCATTGGGATGCAGACCAAACGCCTCCGCGTCGGCCAGCTCGGCGTCGTCCTTCCGGCCAACAATCCGATTCGTGTCGCCGAAGACATCGCGATGGTCGATCACATGACCGGCGGCCGCGTCAACGCCGGCTTCGCCCGCGGCTATCAGCGCCGATGGGTCGATATCATGGCGCAGCAGACCCACGGCATTCACGGCGCCCAGCCTCATCAGCATGACGCTATCGATGACGCCAACCGTGCGGCCTTCGAGGAATGTTACCGCATCATCAAAAAGGCCTGGACCGAGGAATCTCTCAGCTACCAGGGCCGCTACTGGCGTGTCCCGCCCGGCGACACGCCGTGGGATATCGACGCGACCAACAAATGGGGTCTCGGTGTCGAGAACGGCATCGTCAAAGCCGTCAGCGTCGTTCCCAAACCGCTCCAGAAGCCGCATCCGCCGGTATTCCAGCCCTTCGCCTCATCCGAGCGCAGTATCCGATGGTGCGCCGCCGAAAACGTCACCGCGATTCTGCCGCCGCTCTTCCCCGATTACGAATTGCATCTCAGCAAGCTCTACGCGGAGGAATCCGGCAAGCCGCTCGGCGAAGGGATGGGCGTCTTGCGTGACCTGATCATCGCCGATACTGACGCCGAGGCCAAGGAAATCTGGCGTCACAGCGGCTATTTCTGCGGCCGCGAATGGTTCGAACCCTTCGGCTTCTCCAAGGGCATGGAAGATCCCAAAACCCACGAGATGCCTGACCTGTTCGACAATAGCCTGGCGCTCGTCGGCTCGGTCGATACCGTCACGCGCCAGCTCGAACGGTTGCTCAAGCGCCTGCCCGTCAAATGGCTCTTCGCCTGGATGTACAACGGGCTGACGCCTCACGCCCAGCTCATGCGTACGATGGAACTATTCTGGACCAAAGTCCTCCCCCGCGTCAGCAGCTTCGGCTAAAGCCCCCGTGCCAGCCCTGATTCAGTTCCTGACATTGGTAATTTGCTTACCGATTGTTCTATCCTTCGGTCCGTAAGCCACGTCCCGGAGGTATGAATTGGATGAGCGCTAACAACCTGCTAATCGACGCCGACGGCCATATTCTTGAGCCGCCTGATCTATGGGAACGTTATCTCGAACCCAAGTATCGCGATCGCGCTATTCGCATCCGCACGGGCGAGGATAAACGCGAATTTCTCGAAGTCGATGGCAAGCGCGCCAAGCTGACCACCGCCGCATTGCTTCATTCGCTCGGCGGAATGGCGAAGCTGATGGAGATGGGAGAAGGCGTGGAAAACCTCAATGCCTCCCTCCGCGAAAAGGTCAAGGCGCGCATGACCCAGCGCGATACTACAGCCAAGCCGTTCGACTTCGGCCACAATACTTTCAATCCGGACGATACTTATCTCTCTGGATGCGCTCCCGGCGCGATGGATTTGAAGGAGCGGTTGGACATCCTCGAGCGCGAGAACATGGATCGAGCCGTGATCTATCCGACCCTCGGCCTGCTGTGGGAAGCTGAAGTCTTCGATCCCGAAATCACCAATGCCTATTGCCGCGCCTACAATCGCTGGATCGCAGAGTTCTGCAGCGGCTCGCGCGGCAAGCTCGTTCCCATCGCTCACATCTCACTCGGCGATCCCGCTGAAGCTGCGCGCGAACTCCAACGCGCCGTTAAGGAAGGATGCAAGGGTGCCTTCGTCGCGCCCTATACCATTACGCGCAAGCCCCACGGCCATCCCGACCACGACGTCTTCTTCGCCGCCGCACAGGACCTTGGCGTTCCAGTTGGTATTCATCCTGAACTGGAGCCGGTCGAATTCGGCGTCCATGGCCGCTTTCAGGGGATGGAATGGGCCGACTGGTATTACGATCTGTTCGCCGCTCAAGGCGTGCCCCAGGCCTTCGCGACACTTTTTCAGTATGGAGTCTTCGATAAATTCCCGAAGCTGCGTGTAATTGTCCTAGAATCGGGTGCTGGATGGATTGGCTACTGGCTCGATCGTGCCGACGCTATCTATCGCCGCACCGCACTGGGCGGTACGGTTCAGCTCAAAGAACGTCCCTCATACTATTTTAAGCGCCAATGCTATATCTCGGCCGATCCCGACGAACGCTCGATCGCCGCGATGACAAAATTGGTCGGCGAAGATCGTTTCTTCTGGGCCAGTGACTATCCGCATCCCGATCATCCCGGCAATTATCTCGAAGAGTTAAAGGGACTGGTTGACGGTATGACGCCCAATGCGCGGGAGGGCATTCTCGGCCGCAATGTCGCCGAATGCTATGGGCTCTAATTTCAGTACGTATTAATCCTAATTGACTAGATCAAACTGGATAAGGATTCACAAGCATGGCAACCAAAGAGTATACGGAAACCCTCAAAGACCTGCCCAAAAATTGGGGCCGTTGGGGGGCCAACGATCAGATTGGCAGCCTCAATTTCCTGACCGACAAGGAAGTCTTGCGCGGCGTGAAAGCCGTTCAGCAGGGCAAGGTCTTCATGCTTGGCGTTCCGGTCGCACGCCCAGAGGGCGATCCGCTTCATCCCATTCGTGCCCAGCCGATTCATACCATGACCGCAGACGAAGGTTTCTTCCAGAGCGGACGTATCAAGCCTTTCCCCGGCGGCCTCAAATATTCCGACGACGTGGTCGTGATGTTCCCGCAAGGCACTACTCAGTACGACGCGCTCGGCCACGCCTGGTACGGTAACCATCTCTACAATGGCTATGATCCGAAAACCACAATCGGCGGACTGCAAAAATGCTCGATCGAGCCTATCGCGAATCACGGCGTCATTGGCCGCGGCATTCTCATCGACGCCGCCCGCTACCGTGGCAAGAAGCATCTCGATCGCGGCGAGGGCTTTACCCTGGATGACCTTCTTGGCGCCGCCAAGCAGCAGGGCGTCACGATTGAAAAGCACGACATCATCGTACTTCACACCGGATGGCTCAACCGTTTCTACGAAGAAGGACAGAAGGCGCTATTCCCAGAAGGCCAGCCTTTCGACGAGCCAGGGCTTCAGTACAGCAAGGAGTTGGTCGAATGGTGGCACGACATGGAAATACCGTCCATCACCGCCGATACCATTGGCTGTGAGCAGGGTATCAACAAAGAGACCGGCGGTGCCGCTATTCTCCACGCTGCGCTACTTTGTAATCTCGGTGTGATTTTCAACGAAATCGTCTGGCTCAAGGACCTCGCCGAGGACTGCGCGAAGGATAAGCAGTACACTTTCCTTTTCGCCGGTGCGCCGCTGAAGCTGGTCTATGGCTGCGGCTCCGCGGTCAACCCGATTGCTATTAAGTAATTACCGAATACGCACTCCGTTTATTGGCTAATCCGCCCCGTTAAAAAGTGATACGCATGCCGGCGCTAGTCCGGCGTGCGTATCGCTGCACGCCCGCGCGATTATCAATTCTCCAGGCCAACCTGCAACGCGTTAAGATTGCGCGCCATCATATTCCAGAACGCGGTCGCAGCCGTCAGCTCCAGGATGTTCTGCCGGCCGATCAGCTTCTCGACCCGCCCGAACAAGTCATCATCCACTTTCGCACGCATCGTCAGTTCATCCGCATAGCGCAGAATCAGCTTGTCGTCATCGTTGAATAGCGAGCTATTTTTGTACTCGCCGATCGCATCGATCTGTGCCCGGCTGATTCCGCATTTCTCTGCAATACTGATATGCCGTACGAAGCCATATTCGCAATCGAGGCGCTTCATCAGAATCAAAACGGCCAGCTCTCGCTGCCGCTGGTTCAGCGGTGATTTGGTCATGAAATAGTTGGCTAATGGAAAGACCCGCACCGCGAGATCCGGGCTGTTGGCGAGCGTTTTGACGACATTGGGGATGCCCTGTGTTTGAAACTGCGCCTCGAAGCTGTCGTATAGCTTCTTCATCTCCCCGCTCGCCGCTTCGCGTTCTACGTATGGAATTCTTGGCATTGTTATTTCTCCTTCGCCGACCATAGCGCAGCTTCGCCGCCGCTGAACAGCCGCGACGCTCTGCCGCTACGACTTCCGCAGTTCGCGCTCGGCTCGCCCCCACAGGCACTCGCGAGCGCTTGGCGGATCAACCCCGGATAGTGCAGACTGGCTTGAGCCAGTTTAACGTTTAACTGGCACGAATCTCATCAAAGGAGCAATGCGATGGCGAAAAGCCTCGAGCAAATTGTCACCGAACTGGCCGACCGTGAAGCGATCCGGGAGTTGCCTCTGCTTTATTGCGACTGCGTATGGCGCGGCGACGTCGAGGGTTTGGTCAATCTGTTTACCGAGGACGGTACTTTCACCCAGCTTGGCCGCCGTGCGGAGAACAGCACCACTGGCCGCGCGAATCTCCTCAAAACTTACCGCGAGGGCCTGACTTCGCTCAGCCCGCGGCCCTACATCCACAACCACGTCGTCGAGTTGAAGGACGCCACCCACGCCAGCGGCCGCTGCTACGTCGAATTGCGCACCGCCGCCAATAACATGGAGTGGATCGGTACGGGTTTTTATCACGACGAGTACGTCAAGGCCGGCGATCAATGGAAATTCCAGTCACGCCGCTTCACCGCCACGCGCTTCGACGACCCTGGTAAAAAATCCTGAGGCGCGCTTGAGAGCGCGTGGCAGGCCGCTTCGCCCGCGACATGATGATCAGGCCGGTGAGGACGTCCGGATGCAGCCGGGTTCGGACGTTCGCGCCGGTCTTCTCTACGTCGTTGCGACCCCGATCGGCAATCTCGAAGATCTCTCGCCACGAGCGGCGCGAATCCTCGCCGAAGCTAATCTGATCGCCTGCGAGGACACCCGCCACACTGCGCACCTGCTGGCCGCTTATAGCATCCGTACACCCGTCCTCAGCTATTTCGAGCACAACGAGGATCGCCGCACGCCAGAGCTGATCGAACGCCTCCTCGGCGGCGCTACGATCGCTCTCGTCAGCGACGCTGGTACGCCCGCCATCTCCGACCCCGGCTATCGCCTCGTCAGCGCCGCTCGCGACGCTGGTATCGGCGTGCTCGCGGTTCCCGGACCTTCCGCCGCCATCGCCGCCTTGTCGATATCCGGCCTGCCCACCGATCGCTTCGTTTTCGAGGGCTTTCTGCCTCAGCGCGACGGCCCGCGCCTCCAGCATCTGAAGACGCTTGCGCGCGAGCCGCGCACGATGATTTTCTACGAGTCTGCGCGGCGCCTCGCTGCCACCCTCGCTGCGATGGCCGAGGTCTTCGGCGCCGGCCGCCAGGCTGCGATCGTCCGCGAAATCACCAAGGCCTTTGAGGAAACGTTGCGCGGTACGCTTGCCGAATTGCAGGCTCGGATCGCCACCACCGAGCCGCGGGGCGAAATCACCATGACTGTTGCTGGCGCACCAGCATCACCAGCCGTCACGCCCGATTCCGCGAACGCCGCCGTCACCCTCGAAATCCTTCGTGAAGCCGGCTTGAGCCTCAAGCATGCGAGCGCCGTCATCGCGAAATTGACCGGCGCGAGCCGCCGCGAAATCTACCAGCAAGCCCTCCGCCAGCTAAACGCCTCCGGTGGCCACAAGTCATCCGAGGATTCTCCTCCCGGCGATGATTAGCCAGGCGCCGCGCCGCTTCGGCTGGCTAACCTCGCAGTGGCCGGAAGAACGCCCTGATATCCTCGACCAGCCGCCCCGGCTCCTCCATCGGCGCGAAATGGCCTCCCGATGGCATCACTGTCCAGCGCTTCAGATTGTAATAGCGCTCCGCCCATTTGCGCGGCGCCAGGATTACCTCTTTCAGGAACACTGCGATTCCCGTCGGCGCCTCGACCACTGGCTTGCGATTGTGCGACGGTTTCCATTGATTATGCGCCGCCTCGAAGTAGTAACGCGCCGACGTGCCGAAGCTTTGCGTCACCCAATAGATAGTCATCGTGGTGCATAGGTCGTCTTTACTGAAGCGCCGCTCGATCTCGCCGCCGCAATCGCTCCACGACCGCCGCTTTTCAAGTATCCACGAGCACAGTCCGGCCGGTGAATCATTCAGCGCGAATGCGAGCGTCTGCGGACGCGTTCGTTGCTCATGCATATAGCCGGAGCCGTCGTCCATGAACGTTTGAGTGCGCTCAAGCCAGCCTTTTTCATCCGCTGCCCAGTCTTCCGGCTTAGGCACATCGTCCTCTCCGAAGAAGCCCAGCGGCGCCATCAGATTCA
>DATJUF010000021.1:0-8328 GCA_035502655.1 Binataceae bacterium (SeqCode) | reverse complement strand
AACGACTCCGGAACCGTGTTTGTTCCGGACATAATTACTCCTGGGCAATATTATGATTTAAGGCGGAGTGGGGGCCCACCCAATCCGCTGCGGCGCTTGATGCTCGCCGTGCTGCTAGATGCCATTCGCTGTTTTCAAAGCGCCGCAACGCAGACCAAGAAATCGGAGCGGGCTCGTTTTGAGGATGCGGAGGCCTGGCTTTTCGGAGAGAATCGCGAAGGACCTTTCTCATTCGAGTCTGTTTGCGAAGCACTCGGGTTCGCACCACCATATCTACGGTCTGGCTTGCGGCGGTGGCACAATCAACGGCTGGCCGGGCAGTCAGCGGCAAACAGGATTGGTCGCCATGATCCCGTGATGCCTGTAGGCCGCATAACTATGCGTTCAACCGGGTCCCGGGGCAGATCACGTCCACGCTAGCGCTGGTGGGCAATTCATCGATATGCCGAAGCAATTCAGGAGAGCGCTATGCTGGATTGGCTCATTATCCGAGGCGGCGTTCGCGCAACCAGCCTTTCGCATTATCTCATATCTCACTTCACACACCGGCGCTCCTCCCTGGCAAACGCCGAATGCTGGTGCGCGAGCAAAGCGAGCTTGAGCGGCCGGCAAGATGGCCCGGCGGGCGATGGCGAGTCGGGTCCATCCTCAGGGCGCCCGCTCCAATGCCGGCATCAATGCTGGCAGCCCGCTCTCGTGGGAATGTGACGCCCTTGTCGGCGGGCGCGCGTTAGTTCAGTGCCGCTTCGTCCAGATAACCGCAGGTTCCATCAGATCAGCCGGATAATTCTCGCTGGGATGTTCGTCTTCGCAATCGCCGGATGCAACGCCGGCTACATCACGCATGCAGCGTATGAAGAGGTGCGCATCCTAGTCCGCCGCAAGCCCATTTCCGACGAGCTTACGCGGGCAGACTTACCCGCCTCGACGCGCGCCAAGCTCGAAACGGTATTAGCGGTACGCAAGTTTGCCGCCGATCAACTCGACCTTAACGTCGGCGGCGCCTATAACACGGTCGCGCAAGTCGATAAGGGCGCTATCGTATGGGTCGTGATGGCCGCGCCGCGCACTTCCTTGAAGCCCTATACCTGGTGGTTTCCGATTGTCGGCAACGTGCCTTATCGCGGTTATTTCAGGCATGCCGATGCCAACGCCGAAGCCGCCCGCATGGAGGCGCAAGGCTATGACACCTATGTGCGGCCAGCGATCGCCTTTTCCAGCCTGGGCTTTTTCGACGACCCGCTGCTCTCGAACCTGCTTGGCCTCTCGCGCGTGGAACTGGCCGGCGTGATCATTCACGAACTTTTCCATCGGACTTATTTCCTGATGAGCGACGTGATGTTCGATGAGTCGGCGGCGACCTGGATCGGTAATCGCGGCGCGGTCGAGTTCTTCACCCGCACCGAGGGCGCGGCTTCGCCTGATACTGCCAACGCCCTCGGTATCTATGACAGCGATATGAAGTTCGCCGCGTTTCTGTTGCAGGAACAGGCCCGGCTCCTGACGCTTTACAGCAGCGGTCTGCCAGAGGCCGAGATCCTCGAGCGCCGGACCGCTATATTCACGAGCATCAAAGCGGACTACGCCGAACTTAAACCAAAACTTTCAGGTTTGGAGCGCTTTGATCTCGACCAGACCGAACTCAACAATGCAGTGCTGTTGAACTATCTGATCTATTTTCATCAGCTCGATGATTTCGCCAAACTTCTAGCGCTCAATCACAATGATCTACGTGCCACCATCAAGCAGATCATCGGGTTAGCCAAGGGCGAACCGGGCGACCCTTTCTTCGCGATCTGGCAGGCGACGCACGCCGCATCGCAAGGTGGCACCCTTCTGCCGCCAGTCCAGACTGCGGACCATTAGCGCCGAATTCGCTGCGTTCGCAGTTAAATCATCGCCGACATCTCGCCAATGGCCGCCGTCAACTCGGTCTCGCGGCCGCCGAGGAAATACTCGGCCCGCTGGACGATCCGCACCTGCGCCCGACCGCCGACTTTTTCAGCTAACAGTTTAAGATCAGCCGCCGGGCAGTGACCGTCCGCATCACCGGCGGTGAGCTGAAGCGGTCCTTTGAACTGCATCAGCGAATGTATGTCGGCTTACAGCTTGGCGCCGTCCTCCCGGACACGGGCCTTGAAAGCAGGAGCAGCCATGCTTTGGCACCCAGTCCAGATCCGCCAGCCAGCCCGATTGACTCTGCCACCCTGTGAACCTTCGATGCTCCTCCCCGGTAAAAAGGCATTAGGGGCTGCATCAGCCCGGCAACACGATCTCGCTCGGCTCTTTATCGTCGCGCAATTCAAGATCGGCGCGATGGAAGTCGCCATTATACATTGGATCGGCGTGGAACATTTTCAGGGGCTTCATCTCTTCGATTTGCCCAGCACGGATGGTTCCTCGATTCCATCGTTTGCAGCTTATCGAGTTTCAGCTTGCGATCTATAATAATGGCGAACCGCAGCTCAACAGTTTATTGGAGAACTTTTAAAAGTGCGCGAGCCTAAACTAACCTTATGGTCATTGAACGCTGACGGGAATCCGCACGTCGAATTGTGAGTCAATCGCGACTCGCCCTTTCATCGCCGGAAAAAAGCGCCATTCCTTGAGCGTGTTGATGAGGATTTCGTTAAGCTCCGGATTGTTAGCCGGCGTCGTCAGAGTGACCTCAACCTGCCCGTCGTAGCTAACTTTGAAATGAGCGACGGCAAGCGCCGCCATTATCCGCTCGCGCAAATCGTCAGGGATCACTGGCTTTGGCGCAAAAATCGCCCGCGCTCCTCCGCTATCGCTGCCCGCTCCTGCGCCGCTTCCTGAGCCACTGCCACCGGGCACACCGCCTCCGCCCGAAGATTCCTTCGCATTGGTGGCCGCAGGCGCGCTTGCCGCCGGTGCCTCTTCCTCTTCGTTTTTCGCGGTACCGTTGATTGACGGCGGAACCGGTTCAATTCTGGGCTTGACTATGTGATGCACCCTCGGATGCGGCACCACCGGGCGCTCGACTCTGACCTGCGGATGTGGTTTGACCGGCTCGCTCTTGGGCTTCGGAGCCCCCGGTGCGGGACCGCCTTGTAATCCCGACGGTGGCGGCAACTCGACGATTTGTACCTGCGTCGGCGCCAGCTCGGGCGGCGGCGCCGTTCGTTCTAGCAGCAGACCAAAGACCGCCAGTAGCACGGCCCATAGCAGAATTGCGCTGGGAATAATCCAGCCGAGGCGCGTCCACGGCTGCTCGATCATCGCCGCCGGCATCAATGAAGTGATCCAACTCGTTGCGGCGACCCCATACGCTCGTGCAAAAGGTTACGTCGAGATACGGCCTATCATATTTATCAATGATGACGAGTGGCGAGGCCGGGTTTAGCTCTTGGCCAACAGGATATTGGGCTATAGCGTAGATATAGTATGAAAGCTCACGCGGCGGGCCCAGCGTTCCACGTCAGCGATCTTGGAATCGCAACATGTGACTACTAACTGCTCAATCTCGGATCGCGATGCTAATTGTTTTTCCACCAATTGGCCGACACTACCTCATTGCGATGCCACTGGTTGTCAAACAACAGCTCGTAAACATGGAGGTCAGAGCCGATGAGATTCACATGCTGCTGGCGATTGAACTCTGTTGCGTAGCCGTCAATGCAGCCGGTCGGTATAATCAGGCTGGCGCTTGCGAGGATCCCCGCATCTATTTTCGATGTTTTACGGACTTCATTTAGCACGTCTTTTGTAGTTGCTTTAGTCAAATCGCCGCGTAGGTCGGATGTCAGACCACGCGTCTTTAGAATCGTTGTGACGCGCGGCCAAACATTTGTCCGCTGTCGAATGCAACGATAGATAGAGTCGATTGTTCGGTTAAGAGGGCCACTGCACTGCCGTGACCCTCACGCCAGCAACCTGTTCTCTATCTTTGATCAATCATAGCGATCACTGGCCATTGCCCTGTGTCTTAGTACTTTATCGATTCGAAGGCAGTGACTATGTTTCTTATCTGCTGACTCAGGCACGTTCGCGTCCGGTGCCACGCCTAGCCGAATGTCTTTATTAAAGTTGCCACTTGGACATGCGGCCAACTGAAATTCGGCGGCGGAACTGGCGGGTTGGCGGTCGGCTTGCCGAGTAGAAGCGCCGGAAAATTCAACATCGTCATCTGCGCGTATTGAAGCTGCATGAAAGACGGCTGAGTGGGATGGGTAAGCTTCTCTAGCCAGAAGGTGGCATAAAACAGCGCTGTGAATGCATTATTTGGCGGATTAGAGTCAAGACTAGGTCCGAGAAGAAATGCTATGTTTTCTATACCCCCGCCGGCTTGGGGCAGGTTCACGGTGGTCGGCGGCGTTGGGAGCGGGCTTCCGTTAATAACCGGCGCAGGGAAGAACGTGATTTGCGTGGCAGTCGAAATATTTAGAGCCACCCCGCTGAATGAGTAACCTTGGGCAATTTGTTCCTGGACGGTTTGTTGCAGCAACGTCACCGGGTCATTAAGAAGTGTTTGGGTGATGGCCGGCGGCAATATTGGGGGCGTGTTCCCCAAGGGCGTTCTGGTATTAGTCGCGCTAGGTGGGTTGCTCAAAGTATATTGGGCGAAGCCCCCGCCAGGCTTGGACTGTGCTTCCGAGGTACCCGCCGCAAAAATCGGCGCGCCGAGCGGAACACCTGGCGCGAGCGCTGGCTGGAGATCAATTGCGGTAGTGTTAAACGAGGGAAAAACGGAGAAAGCCGGATCGCCGCCGCTGATCGGATTCGCGCCAGAGCTGATGGTTGGCGGACCGTTAAAAGGCGTGGCGATGCCTTGAGCGACCAACGAATTCCCGTGAGGTATATTGGCCATGCGAGTGACCAGTTGCCCACCTTCAGGTGGTGACAGTAAAGGGTCCGAGGTCGGTGGCTGATTCACCCAGATGCCCGGTTCGATGTGCAGTGCTCCGCCGGTGATCGCATCGCTGATGTGCACAAGATACGTCAAACCAAACAGTTCGATATCAGGTTGGGCAAAACCCCGGTTCGGGATCGATGACGATATCGGGGTAAAATCCGTGGTTTCGCTGGTGAGATTGAGCTCAAGAAATAAATTCGTCTGGTCTTCGAAGTCCGGTCGCGCCACGAGATTAAACCCCGTCCCGTGCCACCTTCCAGCCAGTTCCGCCAGCAGCCCTAAGTTGCTCAGAACTACCGCGTTATCCTCAACTTTTCGAACCGTCGGAATTTTTGCAGGCATTTTCGCGCTCCCCTTAAAAGGACGATTAAGACAATGGTTGTACTTGCTCACTGTGTTGAACAGGCCTAGAGAGTCTTAAGCAATGTGTGTGCTTGGTCGAAGATCAAAGATTACGCCATTTCTAGGTTCGGGATTGACAAGATTACTTTGCACTAATGCTAAGTAATGGCGATGGTGCTGGTTGGGTGTCTTTGCACTAAGAACTATACTGCGGCAGGTACTGACCTCTTTACGCACAGATCACGGTTCCATTCGATGATCCGTTCTGCCAGCCGTTGAAATTCATTCTGAAAAATTCCGACGGCTGGCTCTTTAGACTCCCCTAGCTAAGCATCCGCCACCCTCACAAGACGCCCAAGGGCGGAATCGAACAGCACCAAAACGTGGCTTGAGGGAGCCGCTCCCAGCGATCCGAGCAGGCTGCTGCTGTTTGATCGCTATTTGCTGAGACATTCACAAAATCTGGCGAATGCTGGACGAACCAGGCCAGTAGGCCTTAGGTCTTGTGATCTTACCCCCTTTGGTATTCCATTGGTAAGTTAGTAGTTGCCGGGGTTTGATTCATTCTCGACTCGTACCCAGTGTTCCCATTTCAGTTCAGGCACCCCTTCGCAGCCCACTGGCCGAGGATCTGGCCACGGAGTTCAGGGCCATTGTCAGCTTGAATCACGATCGGAAGGCCACGACTGCCGCGCAAGCGACCCAGAACTCGAGAAACGCGTTCACCAGGCAGCGAGACATCAACTTCGATGGCGAGGCCTCTCCCGGCTCCACTCGTCGAGTATCGCGAAGGGCCCGGAACCGGCGCCCGCTGCCGCGCCATTTCGCGGCCGCCGAGTTAATGAAAGAGTCCTACAAACCAATTCTTGATGAGAGGATCGACTGCCAAAATATCCGTCACTGATGTCAATCTATGCTTGCTCGATGCTATGAAAGCTTTGCGCTCAGAGCTGAGTTACTCCCCAAATGGCCTGCCTGCCGCTGGCAGCTAGATTGCTAAGTATCTCCGGAAGTCTCGGCGGCCAGCCAGGCTTTTTTTTGAAATGAGCGGCCGCTTATATGATGAAAGCTTCTACTTCGAGTGAGGGATGCTATGAAGCGAACCGGAGAAATGCTCGTGCCGGCCAACTCTTCGACGAGTGAACTGGTTTCCTACCGCAAGCCGGACGGCCTTATTTTATCGACGGGGAACCTCTACTTCACCTACCACGACGCGGCTACGGCCAGTGTCTGGAGAGCCGCCCAGAGCGCCGTGCCCGGCCAGGAAATTCTGCTCTACTCTGAGCCATCCACCAGCTTTGGTGACATCGTCTATGCTCAGGTCGATGGCACGTTCTGGGGATATTTCTTTTCGAACAACACTGGCCGGACCGCCACGATCAAGCGCGTCCCTTTGACAGGAGGAGCGGCCACAATCCTGGCCACGGTTACGGACGTCGACGTGGCTAACAGCCATCGCAACCTCGTCACCGACGGCGTGAATCTGTATTGGCAGGATGTACAATCCGTACGGAAGATGCCCATCCAGGGAGGCCCCATCACCGTGCTCGACGAGGCAAGTCCGAACACACCTACCGCCGGTCTCGCTTTGCAGAACGGCAACGTCATCTACGCTTCGGTGGCCGCCATTCGTTATGTACCGGTGAACGGCGCCACAACCCTTCCGTCAGCCCGAACGATCGTCACCGCGTCAGAGCGCGTCACGGCGCTTCACGCCGTCCTCGGCTTTATCTATTGGGGCGAGGAAAGCGGCGCAATCCGGGTGGTGGCAATTAACGATCCCGTCGCCGAGACGATCTCCACAATTGCGGGCTTCGTCCCAACGTCAATTTCAACGAACGTGCATGGGATTGGTGTCTATGCTCAAGCATGGACGCAATGCGACTCGCAGTCAGGCCGACTGCACTTCGACATCCCTTCGGGAGAGAATTCGTTGTACGTTATTAACGGGGATGCTCTAGGCGTCTCTGTGGCAGCGTCAGGTAATGTCTTTTGGGGCGACGCTACCGGCGTCCATCGGCACATTCCCCATTAACGTACTAGCCAAGACGATGTACCGAAGCCCGACTATCTTCTCCTCCCATTTTCTCGGCTACCGCGAGCAGCGGCGCTGGAAAATTTCTCGAACGGGTTGGCCTTTAGAAACCCTCGGCTCAACCTCGGCGAGATCCTACGAACATAAAGCAGCTTATGTGCTATAAACATAAATAAGCAGGTGAAGGGATGGCGTGCGCCATTCCTTGCTACCGCTGCCGTAACAACCTATGCGGAGATGAGTTCGAGATTCTGTTCCTTCGCCCCTTCTATCGCCCTGAGCGAAATAGTGGAGTCGAAGGTCGCCAAGCGGCCCTGGTTGGATAGCGCTAAGGCCAACAGATAGACATCGGTGAGCTGGCGATGGCCTTGAACGTGATTCCATCGCAAACGTCCGCGCTCACGTATGCTGACAGAGTCGGGCCAAAATACGTGCTCGCGCTCCGAACAGAAGGTTCGCAGACGCGAGACCGCGTCTTCTACGGTGGTGGCTTGGCCAGGATACGCCGGGTTGGACAACACCCGCACAAATGCATTCTCCGTCAGCGGACAGGTCGCCCATCTATACCTGCGACTGGCCTCGAACCATGTATGGGCAGCTTCGTGATGTACGTGCGCGGGGTCAAACAGCGCAATCAGCACATTCACGTCGAGGAGGGCGACCACGGGCCTAAACTTCGTCGCGGAGCCGATTCACGATCTCCGGCGTGACGAGTCCTCCATCTTTTCGCCGAGGCATTATGGGAACCCCGTTACGTTTGCGAGCCGCCCGATCGCGCGGCGCTAGCGCGCTGCGGGCGAGGTCCGAAAGCACACGGCCGGCGGTGGTTCCGCGCTTGGCCGCCAGCTCCTTGGCAGTCTCAAGCACGTCTTCGTCGATGTCCAGTGTAGTCCGCATAAGTGCAGCATCGCGCATCAAACATCAGATGTAAATACCCTTTCGGCGAAAGGTTGCCTCTGCGACCGCGCGCAAAAAAGCTAGTCTGCTTTACGGAGGTTTGCCAAGCGCGAGCGCTCGGTGCAACAGTCCCATTTAACGTCGGGAGGACAGGAAATACCGAGTGAATCGAACACGACGG
>DATJUF010000020.1:0-4515 GCA_035502655.1 Binataceae bacterium (SeqCode) | reverse complement strand
ACCGGCGCCGGCACCTTCCTCGCTGGGCTCATCCTCACCTGGGTCAGCTTTCCGCCACACGCGGTCCAGGGCAAGGTGGACCCGGCGGTCTTGCACAACCTCGGCATGGCCTTCGTTCCAATCGCCACAACCTTCAGCGCGATTGCGATCGCGGTCCTGATGCTTTATGAAATCGACCGCTCGACCCATCAGAGCAACGTCGCGCGGCTGGCCAGCGCAGTTGACCCGGGCTCGCAGGCCGCTGCCAAGGTCTCACTCACGGGCTGATTCTCGCATGGGAAAGCATCATTTTGGCGCGGCCTCGCAAGAGTTTGGGAGGGCCTGGGTTTCACGCTCGCTCGTCCTTTTTTGCAACGCGCGACCGGCTTGTGCGCCGTGACTGACGAAGACATCATCCGTTCTCTCTTAGTATACCTGCAAGCACTTACAGCTTGCCCAGATTTAGCCTACGCCGAGGCACCCATTCGGATGAGCGGAGGATTTGACGCCACTGTCCTCAGATTCAGTTTGCAGAGCGGGCCTGATCCGTATTCCAGTCCGCTCGTGCTGCGACTCTTTCATGCAACCGTAGATCCTAAGCGTGCGCGCCGTGAGGCCGCCGTGCAGAATGCGCTCGCAGAACTGGGCTACCCCGCGCCACGCGCCTTTGTCGCCGAAGCGCGCGTAGAGCCACTGGGCGGCCCCTTCTTGATAATGGAACGGCTGCCGGGACGTACGCTCGGGTCGGAATTTGAAGGCCTCAGTATAAAGGGCTTTGGGCAGACCCTGAACGTTCTCCGGCAATTGCCACGCGTTCGCCGAGAGTTGCTGCGGCTTTGGGACGAGGCACAGACGCGTTTGCACGCTCTGCCGGTCAGTGGTTTCGTCGAACGCGTGGAGCGCGCTGGCATCTCCGGCGAGGATTTTACCTTCGATTCCTTCTTCGCCAGCCTGCACGCCTCGGTCGAAGAGCTGGGCCTGAGCGGACTCCGCCCGGTAATTGATTGGCTTATGGCACATAGGCCGAGTCCGTCAAATGCTGTGATCTGTCACGGCGATTTTCAGCCGTTCAATGTTCTCGCTGAGGACGGACGCTTGACCGGTGTGATCGATTGGGTAAAGGCGATAATCGCCGATCCCGCGTTGGACTATGGCGCGATGATCGCCATCCTCGCGACTGTGCCGATTCGCGTCCCCGCCGGATTGCATCGAGTGTTGCGTGCCGTGATGAACGACCTGGCACGCGCTCATTCGCGCCGCTTTAGATCTTTGCCAGAAAGCGGCGTCACTCTTCGGTATTACCAGATATTCAATTGCCTGGTTCAGCTGGTCACGGTTGGTAAAAATCGCGCGCAGGGAAACACGGCAGGCGCCTACAATTCATCCGCCGGGGTCACGAATCTGATCAACCACGTGCACCTGCTGACTGGACTCAACATAAGTCTGCCGGGCTGAGAGCACCGCTTGCGTCCGCAAGATTTTTCAGTCTGATGTTCTGGCGGCCGGCCGGGATGATATTCGAAAGCTCGTCTGCCGTTCCGGCACAGCCAACGTCCCAACGCTTAGCGTGTAAAATTACACCGATCTGCTTGATACCCGATCTGGGCCGAAAGATAGGATGGTCCGTTGTCACTGAGCAGCCTTGGCCGCCGCCGGACAGTATCCTGATGCAGTCCGGCAGCATCCAGCGCGAGGCGTAGCGTCTCGGCCTTGGGCAGGTTAAGGGCCGGACTGGTAATCAGCCCCCGAGCCTTCAATACGCCAATGGCTGATGCCAATTACTTTTCTACCAGTTGACTTACACCACCCCGAGCGAGCGAATCTAAAAGAATATATACATCACTGCCTTTTAGGAATTCGTACTATATTCATGGAAAAAATATAGCGATTTCAATGGTAGGTGTTATCCATTCCGTCAAGGATGAAATCCTTCACGTTTCGCCGCTCCAGTCATCAAACCTGTTGATACTTGCCTCCATTTTCATCATCGCATTACGTTTCCTGAAACAAACTGCGCTGAAACAAAACTGCGATCGATGTTTCACGTGAAACATCGGCTGCAATTAAGATTGCTAGACTCCCGCCAGCTTGCGTGCGTAATCCGCGACTGTTTTGAAGTCATACTCGCGGTAGGCCTGAAGTTTTTCCGCCTCGAAGCCCCCCTCGGCATGGACCGCCAGGACTTCCTGGTAGCCTCCGAAATCTGACGCCGTAAGGTCGCCAATCAGATTCAAGAGCCGCAGCCGCTTCTCCGCGTCGTAACCCTTGGCGCCTCCGAGGTACTTCATCACATAATCGCGAGTAGCTTCAGAAGTCAGGTCCTCAGCCGCCGGCGCCGTCACCAGCAAGCCGCCTGCGAGGTCCTGCACTACCTGTACCGCCTCGTGGTAATTGTGCGCGAAATGGTACTTCGCGACGTTGGTCAGCAGCGTATTCGGCACCGCGAGACCCTCTTCAATCGTACAGCTTGCCGCCGCGTGCTCGATCAGTCCGCTCACAATCGAATGGTAGGCTGCCAGATGGGTCAGCTTGTCGCGCACGTGCGCCGCCCGGATGATACCATTGGCCTCCGCAATCGCGTGACCGGCACCCGCCAGCAATTCGAGCAGCGGCAGCTTATACGATACCGCGGTGAACCGATGGTACCGTACGAAAGTCAGGGCCAGCAGCCCGGCGAACTCCAGCTCGCCATTCAGGAAAATCCTCTCGTTGGGCACGAACACGTCGTCAAACACCGTCAGCGTTTCCATCATCTTGTGGCGCGCGCTAATCGGATGCTCGAACGGGTCCTTCTTGCTGCTGCCGTGAGGACTCGAAATCAGCTTGAGTCCCGGCGTGTCAATCGGCAGGGCGAAGGCGACCGCGTAGGCCTTGTCCTCCGGGCGCATCGCCCGCGTCGGCAGCACGATCACTTCGTTAGTATTGGTCGAGACCGAGGTATGCACTTTCGCGCCACGTACAACGATCCCGTCAGGGCGCTCCTCGACAACGCGCACATAATAATCAAGATGGTCTTGCGCCGTGGGCCCGAGCGCGCGATCGCCCTTCACGTCGGTCTGCGCCACCGCGACGGCGAGGTCATTCTCACGGCATTCACGATGGTACTTTTTAATTCGTTCGAGATATTCGGGCTTGCCAGCCTTGGCCATCCGCTCGCCGATCAGATTCAGCGCCAGCAGCGCGTCCGAGCCGATCTCCTTGATCAGCACCACCAGCGTCGCGCCCTCGCGGGTCGACGCCGCAATCAACTGGCTGCGCTTCAGCAGGTCGTCACCGTTGCGCGGCAGATGAAAGTAGCGGCTGTATTCGCTGCCGCCTTCTTTGATCACCGCGAGGCCGCGGTACTGTGGGTCCTCGGCCATTCGATAGTCGATACAGGCGTGCTCGACCGCGAGTCCGATTACCGGATGTGCCGTCACATCCTTGACCTTCTCGCCACGGAAATAGACCGAGCGTCCGTCGCGTAGTGACTGCTTGTACTGTTCTGGCGTTCTCAATCCCATCTGGCACCTGCTGCTCTGAATCTGGATCGGGCCGTCCCTGGCAGCCGCCCCGAGGCATGCCGGCGTAGTCCACCGGCCTGCCTTCATCGTGTAGTCGTGTTTCGGCTGTTCGATCCGGCCGGATATTGATAGCGCAATATAGAGATGCGCCGCCGGACTGTCCATCCGCCGCCCCTATACCGCATAATCGTTGCGGCGGGAGGTTCGGCGATGGCGTTATCACAGGGGCTGTTTGATTTGAGCGGGCGAGTCGCAGTTGTGACTGGCGGGAATCGGGGTCTCGGGCGCGCGATCGCGCTCGCGCTGGCTGATGCCGGGGCAGCAATCGCGATTATCGCCCGCGATCAGGGGAAGAGCCACGAGACACTGGATCTCCTGGCGGAGCGCGGCGCGCGGGCGATCGCGCTCAAGGCGGATTTTATCGAACGGCCCGATTATCAAGCATTGCTCGGAGAGGTTGAGCGGCAGCTCGGCGGGGTGAGTATCCTCGTCAACAATGCCGCTTTCGCGATCCTGAAGGGGGTGCTCGAGCAGAGCGCGGAGGAATGGGACGACGTTATCGAGACCAATCTCACCGCCTGTTTCCTGCTTGCGAAGCATGCTGCCCAGTCGATGATTGCACGCGGCAGCGGCGGCAAAATCATCAACGTGAGCAGTATCGCGGGTAATTTCGGCACGCCGGTCTTTCCCTCGTACGCTGTGTCCAAGGCGGCTTTGCAGGGTCTCACGCGATGCCTCGCGATTGAGCTGGCGCCGCACAATATCCAGGCCAACTCATTGGTGCCCGGATGGTTCGCCACCGACATGACGCAATGGATTCGGACTGATCCGGCATATGCGGCGGCGCTGCAGGAGATGGTCCAGCGGACACCGCGCGGGCGCTTCGGCGAGGCTGAGGAACTGAGCGGGGCGGTGGTCTTTCTGGCTTCGGCGGCGTCGGATCACATGACCGGCGCGGAGCTGGTGATCGATGGCGGCTTCTCGATTCGATAAGCATGGGCGGCTGGACCGGCACGGATGTTTCACGTGAAAC
>DATJUF010000019.1:0-4319 GCA_035502655.1 Binataceae bacterium (SeqCode) | reverse complement strand
TCATCCGCGCGCCCATTGGCTGGAGCGGCTTGAGGCCGCAAAGGTGCCATGCGCCCCGATTGCCCGCGTCGATGAAGTCGCACGCAACCCACAACTGTTAGCACGCGAGATGATTCTCAAGGCTGACCATCCAGCTTTTCCCGGCCTCATCGTCGCTGGTTCGCCAATTAAAACTGCGGGCGTTGGCGGCACGCCGAATACTCGCGCGCCAGCGCTCGGCGAGCATACCGAGAACGTACTGACGCGCCTGCTTGGCTGCGGCACCGATCGCATCGCCGGTCTCCGCGAGCGCAAGGTTATCTAGCTCAACCTTCGACCCGCAGCCATCAGGGCATCGCCTTATCAGGATTATCTTCTGATTCACCGTAGGTCAGATATTAGCGATAGTCCACGCTTTCGGTCCTGAGGAGCGTTATCTAGCCATTTTCTTCCTCGAAATACCCGGATTCAGGGGCGTAATTCTCGAAGCGGGTGAACTGGCTGAGATAAGTAAGTTTGGCGGTATCGGTCGGGCCGTTGCGCTGCTTGGCAATGATGATTTCAGCGACGCCCGGCTCCTTGGTATCGCGATGGTATACTTCGTCGCGATAGATAAAGGCGATGACATCCGCATCCTGCTCGATTGCTCCGGATTCCCGCAGGTCCGCGAGCAACGGACGGCGGTCGGGACGGGTCTCGACCTGCCGATTCAACTGTGACAGCGCGATCACCGGGACCTTGAGTTCCTTGGCGAGCGCTTTCATCGAGCGCGAGATTTCAGCAATTTCCTTTTCGCGTGACTCGCCCGGCCGCGACGAGCGCATGAGCTGCATGTAATCGACAATAATGAGGCCGAGGTTGGCGCGTGAATCGCGGGCCAGCCGGCGGCATTTGGCCTTCAGCACCAGCGGCGAAGTATCGGAGTTGTCGTCGATAAAGATCGGCGCCTCGGATAACCGCGCTGCCGCCTGCGCCAGTTTGGGAAAATCGCGCTCGCCAAGGTAGCCGGAGCGGGCCTTGGCGCTATCGACCTTGCCCTCCGAACAGAGCAGGCGCAAGGCCAATTGCTCCTTGGACATTTCAAGTGAAAAGATCGCGACGCCGACTTTGGGGTCAGCTTCGAGCGCCGCGTACGCCGCGATATTCAATGCCAGTGCGGTTTTGCCGACGCTCGGCCGCGCCGCGATAATGATCAAATCACCGCGCTGAAACCCTGACGTAATGCGATCGAGGTCAAGAAACCCCGACGGTACGCCGGTCACAAGCTCCTTACGCTCATAGAGATGTTCGAGCAGCGCAATCGCGTGCTGGCTCAAGTCGCGCATCGAGACAAACGACTGCTTGACCCGCCGCTCGGCGATCTCGAAAATTTTGCTCTCAGCCTCGTCGAGATATTGGTCGGCGTTCTCGCCGGGCACGTCGTAGCTGTTCTGCGCTATCTCAGTGGCGATTGAAGCGACACTGCGCAAGACCGCCTTCTCGCGAATCATCCGTGCGTAATGCACCGTGTGGGCGGCCGTCGGTACATACGCCGCCAGCTCCGCTAAGTAGCGCGCACCGCCGACTCTTTCGAGCTGGTCCTTGCCGCCGAGCGCATCGGTTAACGTGATTACATCAACCGGCACGCCACGGTCGGACAAGTGCGCCATCGCGGTGAAAATGATGCGATGGTGCTCATGATAAAAATCGTCAGCGATCAGAAGTTCGAGGGCATGATTGATCGCGTCATTGTCGAGCAGAATACCGCCGAGAAGCCCCATCTCAGCATCGATACTATGAGGAGGGACACGAGCCAGGAAATCGTCCACCACCGCTGCCACCACCCGGTATGTTAAGTACGAAGCATTAAAATCTTCACCCCTGATCGGAGCAATAACCAGCGGCTAAACCTCGCCGGGAACTCTCCCTAAAGCCTGTGCGTAGCTTGTGAATCCATATTTCGGCAAAGCTGATCGGTATCTTTAGTTAACAATCTGCCAACAGGATATCGGCGTATCTGCGCACATCCTGCAGCTTTGATCTTATGACGTGATGTGGACCTATTAACACCAGTGGCAGAGGCAATTATCAACACTGTTTTCGGCGTGCTGGACGTTTTGCCCTGGCGTTGTGGATAAGTAGCGGAGCGGCCGCCACACCAAAGAGAAAACCGCCAACGTGCGCCCACCATGCCACCCCGCCCACCAGAGGTCCCTGCCCGCCCGCGCTGATTCCCGCGTAGAGCTGCACGGCGAACCACGCCAAAAGGTAAAAGACCGCGGGAACCTCTACCAGGCGAATGAACACGAACAATGGCAGGATCGTGGAGATGCGTCCGCGCGGATAGAGCACAAAGTAGGCGCCGAGAACCCCCGCGATTGCTCCACTAGCTCCAATCACCGGCACTCGCGATGCCGGGCCCATCGCGACCATGCCCAGGCCAGCCGCAATGCCGCAGAGCAGGTAGAACAGCAGAAAGCGCCGTGGCCCCATCCGTCCTTCGACTGCTGGGCCGAAGATTAGGAGGTAAAGCATGTTACCGGCGATATGCAGCAGGCCAGCGTGCAGGAAGGTCGCCGTAACGAGGGTCACCAAAACGCGCAACGCATGTAGGGGATGGAGCCACCCAGGATGCGCCACGAGGGCCGGCACCATCGCGTAACGCTCCAGCGCGAGCCGTCCCTGGTAAGCCTGCTCAACTTCCAGTACAAAAACCGCTGTGTTGAGGACGATCAGCAGCGTAGTAGCCGGCGTCAGGCGCCGCGCGGCCTCGCTGTCACGAAGCGGGATCAAGGCTGACTATACGGCAGCAGCCGGTTTGCCTGTCAGAGGTGAAGGAGCGCAAGCTCATCCGCTTAGGAAGGGCGCGCCCCGTGGCTCCAATTATACGCGGGAATCGCTAAGCCCGTACTCCGATTATCAACCGGGCCAGGGATTGCCGAAGCTATCCAGGCAAGCCACTTCGCGCACCGGTTTGCGGCTGACCGGACCTAGTTTGCCTTGCGGGTATCCAATCGGCATCAGGGCATAGGTCTGTACGTCGGGGGGCAGGTTAAGGATTTCCCGCACTTCGTCCTCAAAAAAAGCATGGATCGTCGTCAGCGTGGTGCCGAGGCCGAAGGCACGGCACGCGAGGATAATATTTTGCACAGCCGGATATATACTCGAGCCTGCAAGCCGCGACGCCGACGCCATCCGGGCCTTGATATCCGGTGGAAGATTCGCTGCGTTCGTCCAGATCGAGGTCTTGAGACATGGCAGCAGCAGCACCGGTGCGTCTCCCATATGGTCGAAAAGATAGACCACCGATTTCCAGAAGCGTTCGAACTTCGCTTGGTCCATGTGCGGTGGCGGCTTGGCGTCCGCATAGAGGGTTTGCAGAATCGACGCCCCTTTTTTATAGATCGCGCCGAGCCGGCGCCGCTTCTCGCCGTCCTTGACCACCACAAACACCCACGACTGCGCATTACTGCCGGAAGGCGCGCGAATCGCGGCATCGAGTATTTTGGTAATAATCTCGTCCGGCACCGGATCGGGTTTCAGCCGCCGGATTGACCGGCATGTGTATATCGCATCGAAGAGGCTAATCTCGGCCATAATACTCACCAGTTTGCGGACTTCCGCGAAGGTTTGCGGTTTATCTCAGCGGAGAACCGCCCAATCGCGGGTAAGAGGCGGTTTGTCATTTCGTAACTGAGACACACGGCTGGTCTTTCACCCTCGCGCGTAACGAAAGCCTCCGCTCGGCAGAGGGCGCGAAGGGTCCCGATTACTGGATTACTCGCGCGCCAGGCAAACAAACGCGCGAGAATGACAGATTGCACAGCACAAAAATCGCCCATTGCTCAATCGCGAATCGCGTTGTCACGCCCCGCATGTTGTTTCAGACAGGATTCGCCTTAGGTGCGGGACCTCGTCCTAGCAGTTTGGCGCGGACTTTCTTCGCGTCTTCAGGATTACTCACCATTGGCCCCGGCTGCTCGCGATGCTTCATAATTTTGTCGTCCTCATTGAACTCGCGTACGGTGAAGCAGTATTCGAGCAGCAGGCCGTTCGGGTCATTAAAATAGATTGAGCGGCACCATTCGTGATCGACTACCGGCGTAACATCGACGCCCTTCGCGGCCAATTCCGCCCGCCGATGCTCAAGATCTTCGATTGAATCGGCTTCGAACGCAAAGTGATAAAAGGCTGGCGGCAGATTCTGCGCACTGTTGATATCGGTCTTGAATTCCTGCGGAATGCCGTTGACTTTTTCCGGACACATGAACGCCACCAGGGTGCCATCGCCAGTATCCATGAACGCATGCCTGATGCGTCCGCCCTCGGGCGGTTCGAGCACGTCGCACCAAGCCACTTTC
>DATJUF010000018.1:0-25107 GCA_035502655.1 Binataceae bacterium (SeqCode) | reverse complement strand
AGGCGCTGGCTACCTGGCGGCGGTTTGGGCCGGTGAGTCCGCGTCACGGCGCATCTCGGCCTGGCGGCGTTCCGCTTCTGCGCGAGTGGTGGCGAGCACTTCGATTATCGGCTGATGCAGGCGGCCATTACTGGCGACAATCTGGCCGCCCGCTAGGTCGAGTGGTGAGCCGTCCATGTTGCTGACGAGGCCGCCGGCCTCCTCGACGATCAGTGCACCGGCGGCGACATCCCATGGCTTAAGGCCGAATTCCCAGAAACCGTCGGTGCGTCCGCAGGCGGCGTAGGCAAGGTCGAGCGCGGCCGAACCGGTGCGGCGTACGCCCTGCACGCGCATCATGAAGGCTTCCCAGAAGGTGAGATAATAATGGCGGCGCTCACGCCGGTCGTAGGGGAAGCCGGTGGCTAACAGCGAGGAATCGAGTGTAGCGATAGGGCTGACGTGAATTGCCTTGCCGTTGAGGTGGGCGCCACGCCCCCGCTGCGCCACGAAACATTCCTTCTTGAAGCTGTCGAGGATAATCGCCACACGGACCTTGCCACGATATTCATAGGCGATGGAGACGCAAAATTGAGGGTAGCCGTGAGCAAAATTGGTGGTGCCATCGAGCGGATCGATAATCCACCGATGCTCGCTTTGGTGGGCATTAGTACCGCTTTCTTCGGCCAGAATAGCGTGGGTCGGAAAGGCCCGTTGCAAAATATCGATAACGGTGGCCTCGGCCTGCTGGTCGGCCTCGGTAACCAGGTCAATCGAATTGCTCTTGCGGGTTACGCTGGTGCGGCTGAGCCATTTGAGATGGACACGGGCAGCCGCCCGGGCCGCTCTAAGAGCCACTTTCTGGATTTCGATGCTGTCGGCCACGGCCAGCAAGTTATGCGACCCGCCGCAGGCATTCCAGTGTCGCGAGGCTGAATATACACAGTTGTTACATTAAGTTGCGTTGGAACGATGAAGAAGTTCAGCAATCAATTCGGCGGGCGTCAGCGCCTTGAAGCCAAAGCGGGCCGCCAAAGCGCGAGCGGGTGGCGGTATAAACGATGAACCGTCGAGTAGTGCAGTGTTGTCGAAAAAGCTATGAACGCTGCCGTCATAAAGGATTTCGCCATGGCGCATCAGGACCACGCGGCGCGCGTATTCAGCCACCAGCCACGGCGTGTGAGTGATCATCAGGATCGCGATACCGCTGCGGTTGAGTTTGCTGGCGAGGTCCATCATGCGCCGCTGCTCACGATAATCGAGGCCAGTCGTGGGCTCGTCAAGGATCAGCAGGCGTGGGCGCAGCGCGAGTACGCTGGCGACGGCGAGTCGTTGGCGCTCGCCTTTGCTCAGCAGAAAAGGATCGGCGTGGCGCTGAGCAGTGAGATTTACGGCCTGCAAGACTTCGTCGCAGCGGCGCGCGATTTCATCGGCGCTGAGGCCGAAATTGCGCGGGCCGAAAGCGACTTCGTCCTCGGCGGTGGCGGCGAAGATCTGATGGTCGGGATTTTGGAAGACGTAGGCGGTTTCGCGCGCAGTAGCCGCGACGGAAAGCGCAGCGCGATCGCGTCCGCCAATGAGAATCCGGCCGGCGACAGGCTTCAGCAGGCCGACGATCAGCTTGGCCAGTGTGGTTTTGCCGGAGCCGTTCTGACCGACGACAGCAAGGAACTCGCCAGCCGCAATCGTGAGATTGATACTCTTCAGGACTGGTAATCCTGAGTCATAGGCGAAGCTGAGTTTTTGGACCTCGGCCACGCGCGAAACATGGTTGTCAGCCGTTGGTGCTGCCGGGATCACGGATGTCTCTTCGGCAAGCTTTGCAGGCGGTTGATGGCTCGAAGCGAGCTGCGGCAGGCGTGCGCGAATCAGGCGCTCGGCTTCGTCAACTGAAGGGGCGTGGGCGTCGATTCCGATTCCGGCAAGGATGCGATTCAAGTCCGGCGGATGGACACCATAGCCTTCAAGGAGGTCCAGCTGGCGGAGTACCTCCGAGGGCGGACCCTCGAGCACAATCGCGCCATCGTTGAGCACGATCAGGTGGTCACAGCGAGCCAGTTCGTCGGCTTCGTGCTCGCATACGACCAGGCTCAGACCCTGCTCGCGCATCGCATGAATCAGCCGGAAGACATCTGTGCGGCCTTCGGGATCAAGATCGGTGGCCGGCTCGTCGAGTACGATCACCGACGGGCGCAGCGCTAATACCGCTGCAATTGCGAGCCGTTGCTTCTCGCCACCCGAGAGCGAAGTGGGATCGCGATTGTCGAAGCCGTGCAAGCCGACCGCGTCGAGCGCCGGACCGATGCGCGCGCGGATTTCGGCGGCAGGCAGGCCAACCTGTTCCATCGCGAACGCGACCTCGTGTACGACATTGGTTGAAAAAAGCTGTGCCTCAAAGTCCTGAAAGACCATCCCGACCAGCGGCGCCGTGTCGCATACGCGAGCGCCGTCGAGAGACTGGCCGCCGACCGTGACGATACCGCTGAAAGTACCGCCCTCGAAAGCGGGGACGATACGGTTGAGGCATTTGGCGATGGTCGATTTACCTGCGCCCGATGCGCCCATGATGCCAATTGTCGCGCCGGGCTTGAGCGCTAAACTGATACCGTCTAGCGCCGGACGATCACCGCCCTGATAGGTGAAGACGATATTGCCGAGAGCTGCTGCGGTATCTGGCGGCAGCTTGGTGAGCCCGTCCTGAGTGACAGATGCCGTGCCGGCGAGGCCGGCGAACAGCGCGGTGGCAGAAGCGGGCTTTACATCAGCCATGTGCCTGCCAACGCTACTATAATGAAGGGGCTAACCAGGACCGCAATCGAACGGTCGTAGGGCGGCTGGGCGAAGCTTGGAGGCAGGAAGCGCGGCAGCCAGTAGCCGGTCGAGATCAGGTTGCCCATAACCCAGGCGCCGCTTTCGCCCGCAACAAGCATCACGAGTCCAACCAGGCTGGCGGAACGTGGACGGGGTTCGAGCTCAGGCATCATGTCCTGATAGAGCATCCGTCCGGCGCGGACGCGGGGATAGACTTCAACTAGAATCAGGGGTGAAAGAATCAACGCTGACAGCATATTGTTGAAGATGATCACGTTGCCGAGAATGCTGAAGGGACGGAATGCGAGTAGATTGTCCCCCCATCCCACGAGATCGGCGCATAGCATCGCCGCGGCAAGGCAGGCCACCACGTATTTGATGATCGTGACGGGCGAGCGGCTGATCGGGCTTTGGCCAGCCGCGATGATGTTCCAGAGCTTGTAGGGAATATAGCCGTAGACCAGGTTGGCGACGAAGCCGAAGATATCGCCCGGGCCGGCGCCGCCAAAAAAATCGCCGATCATATTGCCGATGGCGGAACCCCACGCCGCCGCCGGACCGAACAGGAACGAGCAGACGATGGGAATTGCATTGGCAGGACGCAACTCGGTGACGCCTGGAATCAGCGGCACAACCTTAAACGGGACCAGGATGGCGGCGTAGAGTGCGGCGGAGATCGCGCAAAGGACGACCATCCGGGTGTTGTGCCACATCAGGCTGAGCTCGTTTGAGGGTCTGAGGAACCGCGTCATCGGTAGTGCTCGGCGTCAGGCCAGCAACCGCGCTGACCAATATGATGGCGGCGTGGATGAATCAAGCGCTCGCCGCTGTGAAGAGTGAAATGTCCGCGTGAAGCCGTATTGCTCCAACGAGCCAGTCGTGGGAAGAATCGGATAGTGATCTCGGCGAGGAGCTTGCCTGCGCGACTCGGCCGAACAACTTAGGTGATTTTACTTCAAGAAATTCAGGGGGTTTGCGCCGATGCCGATCTATGAGTACGAATGCGTCAACTGCCAGCGCCGGACCAGCGTCCTGACGATGCGGATCAGCGAGCGGGTTGAAGCGATTTGCAATCATTGCGGCGGCACCGACATGCGGCGGCTTATGTCGCGCTTTGCCATGCCGAAGAGCGAGGAGGCGCGGATGGACGCGCTGGCTGATCCGTCGAATTTCGGGGATTTGGACGAGAACGACCCGAAGAGCGTCGCACGCGTGATGCGTCGGATGGGCCAGGAGATGGGCGACGAATTCGGCGGTCCGGAGTTCGATGAGGCGATCGCCGAGATCGAGAGCGGCGGCGGAGAGGATGATGGTCTTGATAGCGGCAACGGCGGCGGCAGCGACGACTTTTGAAGCCGATTCGGCTGCCCCGGTTGCATAAGTCTAATAGAAGATAAAAAGCCCTGCGACGGGGTTATAGGTAAAACCCGCAACGGCATTATAGTGGAAAACGTGAATCTCAACGGCAAAGCGGAAATTTTCGCAGCGCGGCGGCAGCACTTTATGGAGGCGATTGGTCCCGGCGCGATCGCGGTAATCCCAAGCGCTCCAGTCGCTGTACGCTCGGGCGATGTCGAGTTTATTTACCGTCAGGACAATGACCTGTATTACCTGACCGGCTTTACCGAGCCGGAGGCAGTAGCGGTATTCGCGCCAGCCGCGAAGGATAAGTTCGTGATGTTCGTGCGTCCGCGCGACAAGGAGCGCGAGACGTGGACTGGGCGGCGGGCCGGAATCGAAGGGGCGCAGATCGATTTCGGCGCCGATGCTGCGCATAACATTGGCGAATTCGAAACAGTGATGCCGCGCATGCTCGATCAGGTTGAGCAGGTCTATTATCCGCTTGGCCAGAACGAGCGGATGAATCTGAAAATGCTCGAGATGGTGCGCTCGTCGCAGGCCATGCGTCCGCGGATGGGCAGTGGGCCGCATGCGATTCTCGACCCGCGCGAGCTCATCCATGAAGCTCGGCTGCACAAAAGTCCAGAGGAGCTGGCCGCGATGGAGCATGCGATCGCGATCTCGGCCGAGGCCCATAAGGCAGCGATGAGCCGGGCGCGCGGCGGCATGATAGAATGGGAAATTGAGGCGCTGGTTGATTATACCTTCCGCTCACGCGGCGCGGCGGGCCCCAGCTATCCATCAATTATCGCGTCGGGACCGAATGCGGCGGTCCTGCATTACATCAACAATGATCGCGAAATGAAGGCTGGCGAGTTGCTGCTGATCGATGCGGGCTGCGAATATGAGTTTTACGCGTCCGATGTGACGCGCACGTTTCCGATCGGCACGCGCTTCAATCCATTGCAGCGCGATCTCTACGAATTGGTGCTGGCGGCGCAATTGAAGGGAATCGAAGCGGTGGGCACTGGCGTCAGCTTTGACGATCCGCATGAAGCAGCGACGCGTGTGCTGGCCGACGGCATGTGCCGTATGGGCCTGATTAAGGGGCCGGTGGAGGATGCGCTCAAAAGCGGCTCGTACCGCCGCTATTATATGCATCGGACGAGTCATTGGCTGGGCATGGATGTGCATGATGTGGGGCTGTACCGAATTGGCGGGGCGGCGCGGAAACTCGAGCCGGGGATGGTGCTGACGGTCGAGCCAGGAATCTATATTGCGCCGGATGATGAGGACGCACCGGAGGAATTTCGCGGTATTGGAATCCGGATCGAGGACGACGTGCTGGTTACCGCCGATGGCTATAAAGTGATGACGGCGGCGGTGCCGAAGACGGTCGCCGAAATCGAAGAGCTAACGACGGCAGGCTGAACGCGCTGGCGAATCGTCAAGTGCCCGGCCGCCATGCTGCGCGCTGAACCTGCACGCCCGCTGCATGATAACGGCAGGAGTTGTTTGCGGCCCGTGTGAGTCTGTCGGCCAGCCGCTTAAAAAGCCTAATGTATCGCGGCAGATTCAGTCCTGATTATGAGGCGCCGCATGAGCGCGGTCCCCACCCGTCTAGAAGCCATCCTCGCAGTGGCAGCGGGCACGAGCGAACGCCCGGCAGGTCATCGGCAAGCGCGCGGATAGCCTGTCTGCTTGTGGATGCCTTTCCATTGGCTGCGGTGATGCGGGCGAATCCCGCGTTGCGCGATCAGCCGCTGGCGATAGTGCGTGCGCCCGAACGCACCAAACAGCGCGGCCAGCCGCTCTATTATCCGCATAGCGAATTAGTCGAAGTTGGACCGTTGGGGCGTCAGGCGGGCGTACGTATCGGCATGACCGTAGCGCAGGCGCGTGCGCTGCTTCCCGATCTGGTGATCAGTCATCGCGTGGCGGCGGCGGAACAGTCGGCGGTGGATGCGCTCACAGACGTAGCCGAATCGATCTCGCCGCTGGCCGAAGAAGGCGCGCCAGGCCAGGTCTGGGTCGATCTGACCGGCTCGCAGCAGTTCTATCGTTACACCCTCAAGTCCGCCGATCCCGAGATGGATGAGCTGGCCGAGGGGCTGGAGACGGCAATCGGTGAAGAACTCGTACGCCGGTCGGCGCGGATCGGTCTGGCGGCCGCGGTCGGAATCGGATCGTCGAAGGAACTGGCAGCGATGGCCGCGCGATGCGGCGGTGTTAGGGTAGTCGCGGCAGGGCAGGAACGCGAGTTTCTCGATTGGCTCCCGCTTGACCTGATCGCGCCGGGTGATGGTGGCCGTGATAGCTTTACGGCTGCGCTCAAGCGGCTGGGAATTCGCCGGCTTGGCGAACTCGCGCGGCTTGAGCCGCGGGCGATCGGTAGCCGCTTTGGCAATCGTGGCGTCGAACTGGCGCGGCTGGCGCGAGGCGAAGGGACGGCGCGGCTGACCGTTCGCGCCCGCACGGAAATCTTCAGTGAAAGCGTCGAACTCGATTATGGAATCGAGAGCCTGGAGCCGCTGAGCTTCGTCTTGCGCGGAATTCTCACGCAACTGGCCGAACGCCTGCAAGTGCGTGGACTAGCGGCAGGCGCGATGGCGCTATCGCTGGGTTTGGCTAACCATCGCCGTGACGAGCGGCGGATAGCAGTCGCGGCGCCGACGGTCGAAGTACCTGCGCTGTGGACGCTGATCAATTTGAACCTCGAAAATGTGCCGCCGCCAGCTGCGGTCGAAACGATCCGGCTGACAATTGAGCCTCGCGCGCCGCGGCCGTCGCAGGCTGATATGTTTCTGCCTCCGGCACCCGCACCCGATAAGCTCGCGGCCGCGATCGCGCGGATCGCCGCGCTCACCGGACCAGATCGGATCGGCACGCTGATGCCTGCTGATTCGTATCGGCCGGAAGCGATGCGGCTGGGGACGTTTGCTCCGGGACCCACCGCTCCGGCGCGGCCCGCGCCGGCAAGGGAGCGCCAGAGCTCGGTCGGCCGCCTCGTGGTACGTGCGATCTGTCCGCCAGAAGAAGTCGAGGTAATGATCAGGCGGGAAGCGCCTGCATTCGTCCGTGGCCAGACGATTTGCGCGAAGGTGATTTTCGCCGCGGGACCGTGGCGTTATCAAGGCGAATGGTGGGCGGGCAGCATTGATAGTCCGGCGGCAGATTCCGGGGAGCCTGCTGGTGCATGGCAGGCGGCGGCGCCGAATGCTTACGCGCGCGACTACTACGAACTGGCATTGGCCGACGGCCAGGTTTATCGGGTTTACTGCGATCTCCGCACAATGAAATGGTTCGTGGATGGGATGTACGACTGAACAGGCTGCGCGCGCAGCCGCGTCATCGCGCCCTAATTCAACCGAGGCTTTGCCCGATTCGGTGGCTGCGCAAGGTAAGAGAATTCCGCCGCTGCGGCTGCGCGATGGGACAATCGTGCGCTATCCGGCCGTGATGGGAATTCTTAACATCACGCCTGATTCGTTCTCGGATGGCGGGCGCTTCCTCGATCCGATGCGGGCGTGCGAGCATGCGCTCCAGATGGAGGCTGAGGGCGCCGCGATAGTCGATATTGGCGGCGAATCGACACGTCCGGGCGCTCTGGAGGTGTCAGCGGCGGAGGAACTTTGCCGGGTAATGCCGGTTATCGAGGCATTGCAGGGCAAACTGCGGGTGCCGATTTCAATCGATACCCGCAAGGCGGTAGTGGCGCGCTCCGCTTTAGAAGCTGGTGCCGCGATTGTCAACGACGTGAGCGGATTGACCTACGATGCGTCGATGCTGCCTCTGATTGCCAGACACCGCGCCGCAGTCGTTGTTATGCATTCGCGCGCTGCGGTTGATATTAAGAACCATGATGGACGTTATCGTGATGTAGTGGCATCCGTAGTGAGTTTTCTGCAGCGTCAGGCCTCACTGGCGGAGCGTGGCGGAGTCGCGCGATCACGCATAATCGTGGACCCAGGACTGGGTTTCGCCAAGGCCGCGCGCCACAACCTTGAAATACTCGTTGGTTTTAAGCGGCTGGCCGCGCTAGGCTATCCAGTATTGGTTGGTGCGTCGCGCAAAAGGTTTGTGCGGCGTAGCACTGGCGGCAGCGACGAGGAAGTACGGTTCGGGAATGCCGCCGTGCATGCGTACGCGATAGCGGCCGGAGCTTCAATCGTGCGGGTGCACGAGGTGGCTGCGGCGGTGGCGGTGGCGAGGATGGTGGCGGCGATAGCAGCATGCGGGCGCGCCTGACGCAGCTATAGCAGCAAAAAACAATGCATGGCTTTCTCTCGGTAATACCCAAGCCGCGATGGCAGGATGGGTTGGATATCCTGATCGTCGCTTACATGATTTATGAAATCGCGCTGCTGATTCGTGGCACGCGCGCGATGCAGATGCTGGTGGGACTGGGCGTAATTGCGCTCGCGTTCGTCGCCTCCCAGATGTTGAGCCTATTCACGCTCAACTGGATTCTCAGTAACTTCCTGGGATCAATTATCGTAATCCTCGTAGTGCTGTTCCAAAACGATATCCGCCGCGCACTGACTGGGGTGGGCACGCGGCCGTTTTTTGGCACGCGGGCGATCGGCTCGAATGCAGCCCAGGAATTGACCACTGCGGCAAATTGGCTCGCCGCCCGGCGAATCGGCGCTCTCATTGTGCTCGAACAGGAAGTTGGCTTGCAGGACTACGCAGCGACGGGACGGGCGATTGAAGGGCGGGTCTCACCCGAACTGATCGAGACGATCTTTATGCGCGGATCGCCTCTGCATGACGGCGCGGTGATGATCGACGGCGACCGGGTGGTGGCGGCCGCTTGCATGCTGCCGCTCTCGGCCAATCCCAACGTCAGCCTTACCCTCGGCACACGCCACCGCGCAGCGATCGGCATGACTGAGGAGAGCGACGCGCTCGTGATCGTGGTTTCGGAAGAGGACGGAACCGTCTCAATCGCACATAAGGGTCAATTGTCGCGCGGACTAACCGCCCAGCAATTGTTCAATGTGCTCGTGGAGCTCCCGGTTTAGGAAGCTGCCGATGGCTAACCGGGCATTCCAGCAGGTACCGCGCCATGAGCACGACGCGCCGATGTCGCTGGTATCGCCGCGGCCCAGGCGGATCTCGATAACCGGATTCAAGCAGCGATTCCGGCGCAACCTGGGCTTACGGCTGATCTCACTCGCTATCGCTATAGGGTTATGGGTCTTCGTCAATGCAGCCCAGCATGGAGCACTGGAAACGTTTACTGTGCCAATTCTGTATCGCGGCCTGCCGCCGGGGTTTGTGATCACGAATCCGCATCCTGATAATGTGCGGGTCCAGATTTCGGGACCGCGTTCACTGCTTTCGCTGATCGATCCGAGCCGGCTGGCGGTACGGGTGGATTTAAGCGGCGTGGGTATTGGCCAGATGCAGTATCGCATAACGCCTGATTCCTTCTCGGTGCCGCGCCAGACCAACGTCACAAGTATTACGCCGTCGCAACTGGCGCTCGACGTTGATCGCATTGTTGAACATATGGTGCCGGTGAAACTGACACTGGGCGGCACCGTGGCGAAGGGCTATGAAGTCAAGAGCATCACCGTCACCCCCGCCAGTATCACAATCACTGGGCCGAGCCGGGAAGTAGCGCGGATTGACTCGGTTTCAACCGAGCCGTTTTCTATCGATAAAGCTACGGCGGATGACGTCGGCACCGTCGACTTGACTGCGCTGCCGGATATGATGAGGCTACAAACTGAAGCGGTTTCGGCCAATGTCAGCGTCGGGCCAATCCTGGTGCAGAAGGAATTCCGCCTGATTCATGTGGAGATACATAATAGCACCTACCGCAGCCGGATTGCGCCGACGCGCGTGACCCTGATCCTGCACGGGCCGGTCCTGACCCTCGCTTCGCTCAATCCGAAGGGCATAGCTTATGTCGATGCGGATTCGGCGCCGCCTGGGATCTACAATTTGCCGGTGCAGGTGAATCTGCCGGACGGGGTTGACTTGGTCAAGGAAACGCCGGAAAAGGTGATGTTATTTGTTTACCATCAGAAATTGGGGATGCCTTGAGTAATCAGCGGCTGTTCGGCACGGATGGAGTTCGCGGTGTCGCCAATCTTGAGCCGATTACCTCCGAGACGGCCCTTAAGCTGGGGCGGGCGTTGGCGTATGAATTGCGCAATGCGAACGGACGCCACCGGCGGATTTTGATCGGCAAGGATACGAGGCTTTCAGGCTACATGCTCGAAACGGCGATGGCCTCTGGGATCTGCTCGATGGGGGTCGATACGTGGCTGGTCGGGCCGTTGCCGACGCCCGGCATTGCTTTTCTGACCCGTAGCATGCGGGCAGACGCTGGGGTAGTAATTTCTGCCTCGCACAATCCCTATCAGGATAATGGCATTAAGTTTTTTTCCAGCGAAGGCTTCAAGCTCGATGATGCAACCGAACGACGGATCGAAGAGCTGGTTTTCGATGAGCGCGCGCTGGCCAGATTCAGGGCGCATGGCAGCGATATCGGCAAGGCCGCGCGTATCGATGATGCAATCGGACGTTACCTGGTATTTCTAAAGAATTGTGTGCCGCGCACGGTGACCTTCGATGGGCTGAAAATCGTCATCGATTGCGCCAACGGTGCAGGTTATAAAGTCGGACCCGATGCGTTCGAGGAGTTGGGTGCGGAAATTGCCGCGATCGGAATTGATCCCAACGGGACCAACATCAATGACGGCTGCGGCGCGGTTTATCCCGAACGCCTGTGCGAAGAAGTTACCAGAATCGGAGCCGACGTGGGCATCGCACTCGACGGTGACGGCGACCGCGTGATGATTGCCGATGAGCGTGGTGAACTCTTCGACGGCGATGACGTTATGGCGGCGTTGGGCATCAGGATGGCGGCGGAGGGGCGGCTTAGTGGCAATGCCGTGGTCGGTACCGTGATGAGCAACCTCGGCCTCGAACGGACGCTCGCGCAACACGGAATCCGCCTGATTCGCACCGAAGTCGGCGACCCCGCAATCGTGCGCGAGATGCTGGCCCATGGCTACAATCTCGGCGGCGAGCAATCCGGCCACGTCATCTTCATGGACCATTCGACGACGGGCGATGGACTGATCACGGCGCTGCTGGTGGTGGCGCTGATGGCCGCCACGCGTCAGCCGCTGAGCGCATTGCGGGCGATGCGCCGAACTCCGCAAGTGCTCGAAAACGTCCGCGTGCGTGAGCGCCTGCCTCTGCATGAGATGCCTGAAGTGGGTCGTCTGATCAGCTCGGCAGAGGAGCAGCTCAGCGGCAGCGGCCGCCTCTTGGTACGTTATTCGGGTACCGAGATGCTCGCGCGGGTGATGGTTGAAGGGGACGATCACGCAGCTATCGTAACGGTAGCGGAGACTATCGGCGAGGCGATTCGCAAACACATCGGAGCTGAGAATTAGCGCTTGCGGACCTGGCGGGGGGCCGCTTGCGTGCCACTCGCGAAGGCCCGTGAGCCGAGCGCCTTGAGATAGGCTCTTACGCTGCGGGTCAGGCCGAGATAGAGCGCGTCGGCGATGAGGGCATGGCCGATCGAGGTTTCCGCCAGGCCTTTAACTGTCGCGGCATAGCGGGGGATGTTCTGCAGATTCAGATCGTGGCCTGCGTTAACCCCAAGCCCGAGCTTGCGTGCGAGCCGGGCAGCATCGCGATGCGCCAACAGAATCGCATTTGCCTCCGAAGTGCCGAAAGCCGTCGCGTAGGGAGCGGTGAAAAGCTCGATGCGCGCTGAGCTAAGCTCACGGGCGCGCTCGATTATACGTTGATCTGGATCAACGAAGAGGCTGGTGCGAATGCCTGTGTCGCCGAGGCCTTGCAAAACCGAACGGAGCCAGTCGTCTTCGCGGCCAAGCTGCCAGCCCGCATTTGAAGTAAGGACGCCCGGTGGATCCGGCACCAGGGTGCATTGGGAAGGCTTGACTATGCTTACCAATTCGATGAATTCAGGGCTCGGATAGCCTTCAATATTAAACTCGATACGCTTGTATTCCGCCTTGAGCATCTGCGAAAGATCGAATACGTCCTGGCGCGTGATATGGCGCGCGTCGGGTCGCGGATGGACGGTGATACCGTGGCATCCCGCGGCGATACAGGTGCGCGCTGCGGTCAGCACGTCGGGAATGGTGCCGCCGCGTGAATTGCGCAAAACTGCGATTTTGTTGAGGTTAACGCTGAGCCGTATCACAGCCGGATTTTAGCAAACCGACACGAAATGCGCGGTATAGCGGTATAATAGCCGCGGAATAATGATCGTTCTTAGCGCAAATGAGAGCCGGGAACTCGATCGGCTAAGCCAGACCGCTTACGGGATTCCGTCCTATACGTTGATGAGACGGGCGGGTGAAGCCGTCGCCGACGCTGTGATTCGCGAATTTGGCGGTGCAGCGCGGTCCGGCGCGCTGGTGGTTGCGGGCAAGGGCAATAACGGTGGCGATGGACTGGTTGCCGCGCGTAAGCTGGCTACGCATGGAATTGCGACGCGTGTAATACTGCTGACGCGCAATTCCAATCTGAAGGGCGACGCCGCGCGCGCCTACGCCGAATTGAGCGAACTGAACGGGCAGGGGCGATCGGTGACGATTGATGAAGTCGTTGCGGAGGAGCTGGTCGAAGCGGCGTTCGGCAATCACCCATGCGGCGTTGTAGTTGACGGTATCTTCGGTACCGGGCTGAACGCGGAAGTGAAAGGTTTGGCAGGCGCGGCGATCAACGCGATGAACGGAACCGGCAAGCCGATCGTCGCAGTGGATATCGCCTCGGGCCTCGATGCGGATACCGGTGCAATCATGGGTAAGGCAGTCAGGGCGGCGCTGACGGTAACTTTCGGCTACGCGAAATATGGTCATGTATCCTATCCGGGAGCCGAGCTGACCGGCGCACTCGAGCTCGCGGATATCGGCTTTGCCGCCGGTGCGATCACGCAAATCGAGCCAGCCGGACGCTACGTCGAGCGCGCTGAGGCAGTTCCGCTGGTGCCGCGGCGGGCTTCGAACACGCATAAGGGTACATATGGCCATCCGCTAATTATCGCGGGCAGCCGCGGCAAGGCCGGTGCGGCTTTGATTGCGTCGCGCGGGGCGCTGCGGATGGGCGCGGGACTGGTGACTACCGCTATCCCTCAGGAAGTCGCTGCGATCGTTGCCTCAGGGCAGATCGAATTGATGACCGAACCGCTGCCCGATCGTGACGGCCATTTCGCCGGCGCGCAGGCGACCGAACGTCTGGTCGGGCTGATCGAGGGTAAAGATGCGATCGTAGTCGGGCCAGGTCTTGGCCTTAGTCCCGAGACGATCGAGTTATTGCGGTGGGTCGTCTACGATTCAAAACCGGAACGGCCAGTGTTAATCGACGCTGACGGCCTCAACGCGATTGCCGAATGCGGCACCGGCATGCTCAAGGCGGCGCGCGGGCCGATCGTCCTGACGCCTCATCCGGGAGAGATGGCACGGCTGCTCGGCGCTTCGACGGCGGAGGTTAACGCCAATCGGATTGGCGCAGCGCGCAGGTTGATGGAGAAGACCGGCGCAGTCGTGCTGCTCAAGGGAGCACGGTCGATAATCGCTTACCCGGACGGCACGATTATGATCAATTCGAGCGGCAACGCCGGCATGGGAACGCCCGGGATGGGCGACGTGCTATCAGGGATGGTCGGCGCGCTATTGGGGCAGAAGATGCCCCCGCCTGAGGCTCTGACGCTAGGTGTTTACGTACACGGCTACGCGGCTGACCGGCTTGCGCAGCGGGTGGGTCCGTATGGCTTCCTGGCGGGTGACCTCGCCGATGAACTACCGGCGACTATAGCTGATCTGTTGGCGGCCAAAGCGTTATAATGCACCCACTGGGCAATGCATTGGACGTCTGATGCCCACGAGCGATGGCTATGGAACCAGTCATCTTCCTCATCGAGAGTCATTCGACGCGGGAAACCAAGGCTTGGGGCCGGCGGCTCGCCGCGCTGCTTGAAGGCGGCGAACTGCTCGGCCTGATCGGCGATCTGGGTGTTGGCAAGACCTGTTTCATCAAGGGACTGGCGCATGGGCTGAGCCTGCGCGAGGAGGACATCCTAAGCCCGACCTTCACGATGATCCAGGAGCATCGTGGCCGCCTGCCGCTGTATCATATCGACCTTTATCGGCTGGAGAGCGTCGGACTCGACGATATGGGACTGCGCGAGTATCTCTTTTCCGACGCTGTTGCGGCCGTCGAATGGCTGGAGCGGCTGCGTGAGGCGGAAGACCTTAGCTGGCTTTCAGTAAAAATCAGCTATGCTGGCGCGAACCATCGCACCATCGAGTTTTCGGCCCGCGGACCTCGGTATGCGAGCCTGCTGGAGCGGCTTCAGCAGCGCTTTGCCTGATTTGCTGGCGCTTCCTGCGGCAAATCCCAGCGGATATCGCAGGCAGAACAAATGGCGGCATCAGCCCGGATCCCCAAAGGAACTGGCCGTAGCGGCTGTTTCCACGCATAATGCGTGCTTACCCCTCGTTCGGAGGCAGAAATCAGTAATCAGTGGCCCTGATCGTACAGAAATACGGTGGTACTTCCGTCGGTTCAATCGAACGGATCAAGTCAGTAGCTAATCGAGTCGCGCGGGCTCAGGCGCGCGGCGATCAGATTGTGGTGGTGGTCTCCGCAATGGCGGGTGAGACCAACCGGCTGCTCAAGCTCGCCGAACAAATTAGCGATCGGCCGCATTTGCGCGAATGCGATGTGCTGGTTGCGACCGGCGAGCAGGTTTCGGCGGCGCTGCTGGCGATGCGTCTTCACACGATGGGCTATCCTGCCGTGTCGTTGATGGCGCATCAGCTAAAGGTCTTAACTGATTCGCAGCACGGTGCAGCCAAGATTACCGCGGTCGAATGCGATCGGATTAACGGCGCGCTCGCGCGTGGGGATATCGTCGTGGTCGCGGGCTTTCAGGGCGTCGATCCCAACGGCAATATCACGACGCTTGGACGCGGTGCCTCGGACCTGACGGCGGTCGCGCTGGCGGCAGTGCTCAAGGCCTCTATGTGCCAAATCTACACCGACGTTGACGGTGTCTACACCGCCGATCCGAATATCTGTCCTGATGCACGCCGGCTCGCGCGGATTTCCTACGACGAGATGATGGAGATGGCAGGACTCGGCGCAAAAGTCCTGCAACTGCGTTCAGTCGAATTGGCGAGACGCTATAATGTGCCATTGATGGTATTGTCTAGCTTTACGGATGAGTCTCAGGGAACTTGGGTCGGCCAGGAGGATATAGCGATGGAGAATGTGCTCGTTTCGGGCGTAACGCTGGATCAAAACCAGAGCAAGGTCACGATTACCGGTGTGGCCGATCGGCCTGGTCTGGCGGCGCGAATTTTTGGTCCAATCGCCGAAGCGGGCATTATCGTCGATATGATTATTCAGAACGCCAGTGCCGATGGCCGCACGGATATGACCTTCACCGTCCCGCGCGCTGATTTGCGCCGTGCCCTCGACATAATCAGGGCAATCATCAGTGAGATTGGCGCGGCCGGTGTGCGCAATGAGGAGCAGGTGGCGAAGGTCTCGATCGTCGGTATCGGAATGCGATCACACGCAGGCGTTGCCGCCAGGATGTTCAAGGTGCTGGCTGGCGAAGGTATCAATATAGAAATGATCGCCACCTCGGAAATTAAAGTATCGGTGGTCGTGAACCTTAAATACGGTGAGCTGGCGATGCGTGCCTTGCACGAGGCCTTTATCGGACGGGGCGCAGCCGCTGCGGCAGGGGAGACCGCTTAGTCATGGGGGGTAACAAGAAAATCACCATCTACGATACTACGCTGCGCGATGGATGCCAGTCCGAGGACGTTTCGCTGACGGTGGCTGACAAGCTGCAAATCGCCGAGCGCCTCGACGATTTAGGAGTTGGCTATATCGAGGGCGGATGGCCGGGTTCAAACGCGCGCGACGCCGAGTTCTTCAAGGCGGTGAAAGGAATCAAGCTGCGCCATGCGAAGGTCGCGGCATTTGGATCGACGCGGCGAGCCGGGATCAAAGCCGCCGCCGATAGCAACCTGCAACTAATCCTCGAGGCTGATACGCCGGTCGCGACTGTCGTCGGCAAGACCTGGGATTTGCACGTGCGGGAGGCCCTGCGGATTTCGCGCCAGGCTAATCTCGAAATTCTGCATGACACGATTGCCTACCTGAAGAAGCATGTCGACGAAGTGATTTTCGACGCAGAGCATTTCTTTGACGGCTATCACGACGCGCCGGAGTTCGCGATCGATTGCCTCAAGGCGGTGGACGAAGCAGGCGTTGACTTGATCTGCCTGTGCGACACCAATGGCGGCCGCCTGCCATTCGAAATTGAAGACGGCGTCAAGGCTTCGCTGGCGGCGGTTCGTGCTCCTATCGGAATTCATTGCCATAATGATTCCGAAGTCGCGGTCGCGAATACGATTGCGGCGGTGCGCAATGGCGCGACCCAGGTTCAGGGAACGATCAACGGAGTCGGCGAGCGCTGCGGCAACACCAACCTGATTTCAATTATAGGAAACTTGCAGCTCAAGCTCGGCTACAACTGCGTACCGCCGGCTAAACTGAAGACGCTGCGCGAAACTGCGATGCTGGTCTATGAGCTGGCCAACGTCAGCCCGAATCCACGCCAGGCCTTCGTCGGCCGCAGCGCCTTTGCCCATAAGGCAGGACTGCACGTCTCAGGGATTCAGCGCAACGTCCATACCTACGAGCATATCGACCCGGCAGCGGTCGGCAATGACCGGCGGGTGCTGCTGTCGGAATTGTCAGGACGGGCGAATATCCTTTACAAGACACGAGAATTCGGTGTCGGTGGCGAACTGACCAAGGAGCAGACCGCGGCCCTGCTCGGCGAGCTCAAGCGTCTCGAAGCGATGGGCTATGTCTTTGACGGTGCGGACGCCTCCTTTGAACTTCTGATGCTGCGAGCGCTGGGACGCGCCGAGGACCATTTCAAATTCGTCAGCTTCAGGGTCTTTGATGACAAATGGCATGAGGATCAGGCGCCATTCAGTGAGGCAGTAGTGGTGATCGACGGACCTGATGGCAAGCGTTCGCGCCATTCGGCGATCGGCAACGGTCCCGTGAATGCGCTCGATTCGGTGTTGCGCGGCGTGTTGATGCCATATTATCCGAGTCTGGCGAACATGCAGCTTACCGATTACAAGGTCCGGGTGCTCGATAATGGGGCTGGGACGGCGGCGCGCGTGCGTGTCTTGATTGAATCGACAGACGGCAAGCGGAGCTGGGGTACTGTCGGCCTGTCGAGCAACGTGGTCGAGGCAAGCTGGCAGGCGCTGGTGGATTCCGTCGAGTTCAAGCTGCACAAGGATAACGCCAAGCCACGGATGCGTCCGCCGCTCGAAGCTAACGGCGCGGGACGATTAGCCAAGGCTCGCAAAGCTACGGCAGGAAACGGAGCGGCAGTAGCAAAGGCCTAGATTCTAGGGCATACCGAGTAGCCCGCTCCTGTGAGGGCGGTCGCCACGGCTAGTAGATTGTAGCGGTGAGAGCATGCGAGTCCGCGAGTTGCGATAAAAAGACAGTTCTGCGAAGGGAAGGGCTAGAAATCAGAGGTAGCGCGATGGGTTTTTTCAGCAGGATTCGTGAAGACATTAGAGCGGTCTTCCACAACGATCCGGCGGCGCGAACCACGCTGGAAGTGGTCATGTGTTACCCGGGCCTGCACGCCATCTGGTTTCATCGCGGAGCGCATTGGCTGTGGGGGCACGATCTGAAATTAATCGGCCGTTTGTGGAGCGAATTGGGCCGCTGGCTGACCGGTATCGAAATTCATCCCGGAGCGACGATCGGGCGGCGGCTGTTTATCGACCACGGGATGGGCGTGGTCATCGGTGAGACCGCCGAGGTCGGCGACGACGTGCTCATCTACCAGGGCGTGACGCTGGGCGGCACCAGCCTTAAGAAAGAGAAGCGTCACCCGACGCTGGAAGACCACGTGATGGTCAGCGCAGGCGCGTCGGTCATCGGTCCGGTACGGATCGGCCGTGGCAGCCGGATCGGTGCAGGCGCGGTCGTGGTTTCGTCGGCGCCGCCGTATTCGACTATCGTCGGAATTCCGGGCAAGGTGATCGAAGGCGAGAGCGCGCGCCAGGACGTTGCGGAACTCGATCATGCACGGCTGCCCGATCCAGTCGCGCGGGCGATGAGCGGTCTGGTGGAGAAAATCAACCAGTTACAGGCGCGCCTTGGCGAGATCGAAGAACGGCAGGATTGCCTCGAAAATAAATTCCCCACAGCTGAGCATTCGATCACTAACGGAGTGATGAAGGAATCCTGACTGGACAGTCGGTCAGGTTGAAAGAACGGCGTCGCTCAGACGTGATTGGGTTTCGTTCAATAAGCTTTACTGCGCTGTAGTTAGCCGTATTCGTCTGCCACTTTTGCGAATAGGGCATGTAGGCTAATTTAAGATTCTTAAGTGGCTCTCGGTAAACCACGGATGCGGATCTATCTGGACCATAACGCGGGTGCGCCGCTGCGGCGCTCCGCGGCTGCCGCGATGGCGCGGGTTGCACAGGAGTGTCATGGGAATCCTGCGTCGGTCCATCGTTCGGGGCAGCATGCGCGCAAAATCCTCGAAGAGGCGCGGGGCCGTGTCGCCGCGCTGCTTGGAGCATCGGCGCGTAATATCGTATTCACGAGTGGCGGAACCGAAGCCAACAATCTGGCGATTTACGGTGCGGCACGGGCCTGCGGTGGACGGCGGCGTATAATAACCTCTGCGATCGAGCATTCGTCGATACTGGCGCCGCTGGCGGAACTTGAGCGCAGCGGCTTTAATACCGAGCGGCTAACGCCAGACCGTGACGGACGAATTGATCCCGAGCAAATCACGAACGCATTAGATGATAATACGGCGCTCGTGACGATCGCCCTTGCCAATGCCGAAGCCGGGACAATCCAGCAGGTCGCGGGACTTGGTGAAGCGATCGCTGGCAGTGGAGCGCTATTCCACCTGGACGCGGCGCAAGCGCTCGGCCGGATTCCGCTCGGCGTTGAGGAACTCGGATGCGATCTGATGACGCTCAGCGCCCATAAGATCGGCGGACCCGCCGGATGCGGGGCGCTTTACGTGCGGGCCGGCACGCGGATCGAGCCGGTGATGCTCGGTGGACCGCAGGAAGCAGGCCTTCGAGCTGGCACGCCGAATCTGCTTGGAGCGGCGGGGTTTGGCGCGGCGGCTCAAGAGCTTCTGACACTGTTTGATAATGAAAACACGCGCGTCGGCGAGTTGGCCTCATTTCTCTTTGCGCGGCTCACAGTAGCCATTCGCCGATTGTCGCTCAACGGACCGCTTACGGGACGGCTTCCCAATACGCTCAATTTGACCTTCCCGGGCGTGCTCGGCGAAAGCCTGCTGATTGCGTTGGACCTTGAGGGAATCGAGGTTTCGATGGGCTCGGCCTGTGCGGCAGGTGCGGTTGAGCCGTCGCACGTATTGCTCGCGATGGGCCGCACGCCTGCCGAAGCGCGCAGCTCCTTACGAATCAGCCTTGGCTGGAATACCACCGCTGACGATATCGCGCGCGCCGCTTCGCTGATTCCGCGCGTGTACGATCGCGTTACGGCTTCTGCTCGTGACGCGGAGGCCCCCACGCCATGAGCAGGCGCGTGGTAGTCGCGATGTCGGGTGGAGTCGATAGCTCGGTCGCAGCGGCAATCCTGTGCGAGCAGGGTTACGGCGTTATCGGCATAGCGATGCGGCTTGCGCCCGATCCCCCGGCGCCGTTCGGAAGTCTGCGGCGGCGTGGCACCTGTTGCTCGCATGAGGATTTCGAGGATGCGCGGCGGGTCGCGGAGCGGCTCGATTTTCCTTTCTACGTGGTCGATTTGCGCGAAGAGTTCGGCCGCCGCGTCATCGGCAACTTCGTTTCCGAATATCTGCTCGGGCGGACGCCGAATCCGTGCGTGATGTGCAACCGTGAGATCAAGTTTGACCGGCTGTGGCAGCGCGCGCGGGCGCTTGGCGTGGACACGGTCGCGACCGGCCATTATGCGCGAATCGAACGGGATGCGAGCGGCCGCTTCCGGCTGCTGCGCGCCGCCGATCGGTCCAAGGATCAGTCCTACTTTTTGTTTACTATGGCGCAGCGCGAACTGGCGCGAACCGTCTTTCCCCTCGGCGGAATAACCAAGGAGGAAGTGCGCGCGCGTGCGCGGGAACTCGGCCTCGCCAATGCTGACAAGCGGGAGAGCCAGGAGATCTGTTTCGTGCCTGACAATGACTACGCGCGGCTCGTCGAGCGCGCCGCGGCACCGGATCAAATTCGCCCAGGGCAGATTATCGATACTGCTGGACGCCGGCTGGGCGAACATCAGGGGATTCATCGCTTTACCATCGGCCAGCGGCGCGGACTCGGAATCGCGGGCGGCGAACCGCTTTACGTTCGCGAAATCCGCCCGGCAACCGGCGAAGTAGTAGCCGGCAGGCGTGAGGAAATGACAGCGCGCGGCCTGATCGCCCATAGCGTCAGCTTCACTGGCGCAACTCCTGATAGGCCGGCCAAGATCAGCGGCGATCCGGTTGAGGTTAAGATCCGTTATCGTCATCCGGGGATTCCGGCCGCATTAAATATGATCGCGAACGATCGCGCCGAAGTGCGCTTCGCCGAAAGCGGGCCGGCCGTGACGCCGGGACAGGCCTGCGTGTTCTATCGCGGTGACGAAGTGCTCGGCGGCGGCTTTATCGAGCGGGCGCTCGAGGACTAAGCGAATGCGCTTCGCGATCGCGACCCTCGGCTGCAAGGTGAATCAGTATGACTCCGCCATGATCGAGTCGCGCCTTGAGGCGCTCGGCATGGTTCGAGTCGAATTCAACGAATCTGCCGACGTCTACGTGGTGAATACCTGCACCGTTACCGACCGCGCCGACAGCGAGAGCCTGCGAATGGCGCGGCGCGCCCGGCGCCTGAATCCCAACGCGCGCGTGATCATGACCGGCTGCTTTGCGCAGGCGAATCCCGGCGCGCTGGCGAAGGCGCACGAAGTTGATGCCGTAATTGGACTGGGACGGCCCGCCGATCTTGAACGGGCGGCGCTCGGCCCAGTTGGCGAGCGCATCATGGTGGCGAATCTGCGCAAGGAACGTGCGGAAATCGAATTGGGCGCGGTGGCGCTCGACGGTCACACGCGCGCCTTCCTTAAGCTGCAGGAGGGCTGCGATCAGTTCTGCACCTATTGTATCGTGCCGTTCTCGCGCGGACAGTCGCGCAGCGTCGAGCCGCGGCGGGTAATCGAAGCGATCGACGGATTGCATGGCCGCGGCTTCAATGAAGTGATCTTGTCAGGCGTCCATCTTGGCAGCTACGGCGGCGATTTGAATCCGCCGATCCGGCTCGAAACGCTGCTCGAGATGCTCGCCGAACGCGCGCCGATCGGACGCATCCGGCTGAGTTCGATCGATCCTGAGGAACTGAGCGATGAACTAATTGCGATCGTGGCCGGCAGCAGCAAGTTCTGCCCCCACTTCCATCTGCCGTTGCAGGCGGGCGACGATTCAATCCTGGCGCGAATGCGGCGGCGCTATACCATCGCTGGCTATCGCAAGTTGGCCGCCAAAATAATTGAAGCGATGCCCGAGGCGGCGATCGGAACCGACGTGATTGCAGGCTTTCCCGGTGAGGCAGAAGCGGATTTCGAGCGTGGCTTCGATTTTATCGAGAGCCTGCCGCTGGCTTATCTGCACGTTTTTCCCTACTCCGTCCGCGCCGGTACAACGGCTGCGAAGTTCGGCGATCGGGTTCCCCCGGCCGTGATCAAGCGGCGGGCCGCAGCATTGCGCGAACTCGGAGAGATCAAGCGCCGGCGTTTTGCGGAAGCTGCCGCCGGATATCATCTGAAAGTATTACTAGAACAACAAAATGGCGGGCGGCTAGAAGGCTATAGCCGCAATTATGTGCGCGTCATCACCGATGGCCCCGCCGAACTAGTGAACCATGAAGTAGAGGTGGAGGCATCGTTTGTCCAGGGCGTCTCAGTTTCTGGCCAGATTATTCGGACGTCCAGCTCGCCGGGCGCTTGATTTCCCCGCAATACCGGAAAATGGCCACGCCGATCTCGAGCGGACTCTCGGTTACAAATTCAAGCAGTTGGATTTGCTCGATACCGCCTTGACCCATCCAAGCGCCGTGATGGCGGGCGAACCGCATTACGAGCGCCTGGAGTTTCTGGGCGACGCCGTGCTCGACCTGGCGATCGCGGATTTGCTAATGCGGCGCTTTCCCGAGGCGAAGGAGGGTACGCTATCGAAGGAGCGCGCCTCTATCGTTAATGGCCGCACGCTCGCAGTGAAGGCGATGATGATCGGACTTGGCGATAAGCTCAAACTCGGCAAAGGCGAGGAAAAGAGCGGTGGGCGTGACAAAACTTCGATTCTAGCGGCGGCCTTCGAAGCGGTGGTCGGGGCAATATATACTGATAGCGGCTTGGCGCCCGCGCAGCAGGTGGTTGAGGCACTGTTCGCAGGCGATATCGGCGGGCCAGCGGCGGAACGCGATTACAAGACGGAGCTGCAGGAAGTAGCCTATCGTCATTTTAAGGCTCAGCCAGCCTATGAGCTGGTGGCTGCGCACGGACCTGACCATGCGAAGCGCTTCACTACGCGGATACGTATCGCGGGACGCGAGCTTGGTGTCGGCGAGGGCGGAAGCAAGAAGCAGAGTGAGCAGGCCGCGGCGCGGGCGGCGCTCGATGTGATTAGCCAAAGCCGCACTGAGACGGGTGCGTAGCCAGTTTGATCACGATAGCCACTCGCATTCTTGAGGAATCGGGATTCAGCGTTTCGCCGGGAAGTTTTTGGATAATCAGTGGAAGCAAGCAAGACCCATCGCGCCGGCTTCGTTACGCTGGCCGGGCGCACAAACGTAGGCAAATCGACGCTGCTCAATCGCCTGGTTGGGCAGAAGGTCGCAATTGTCTCGCCGCGTCCTCAGACTACCCGGCGGCGAATCGTCGGCATCGTCAATGAGCCCGACGCACAGATTCTGCTGGTTGATACACCGGGTTTCCACGAGCCGCGTTCCCGGCTCAATCAGCGGATGGTCGAGACGGCGCGGCGCTCGCTTAGCGAGAGCGAAGTGGTGCTCGTGGTGATCGAGGCGGGATCACAATTGCTCGAAGGCGATCGTGCACTGCTGGACGAAGTGGCACGCAGCGGTCATCCGCTGGTGATCGCGCTCAACAAAATCGACAAAATGCCGCGTGAGCATCTGATAGCGGTAGTAGCCGAGCTGGGTCAGACCCTGCCCTCGGCGGAAATCGTGCCGATTAGCGCGCTGAAGCGCGAGAACCTTCCTGAGCTGATGCGAGTGATCAAGCCGCTGTTGCCGGAGAGTCCACCGCTAATGCCACAGGACGAATATACCGACCAAACCGAACGAATGATCGCGGCCGAGGTCGTGCGCGAAAAGATTTTTCTCGCTATGCGCCAGGAGATTCCATTTTCGACGGCAGTCGAAGTGGAGCAATTTGCCGAAGTACCTGAGCGGGAGCTGACGCGGATTAGCGCTGCAATAATCGTCGAGCGCGACTCGCATAAAGGAATGATGATTGGCGCGCGCGGACAGCAATTGAAGCTGATCGGGACCAAGGCGCGGCTTGAGCTCGAACGGATTTTGGGGCGGCATATTTTTCTCGAACTCAATGTGCGAGTTGAGAAAGGCTGGATCGACGATCCGCGGCGCCTGAAGGAACTCGGTTTCTAGTGAAACGCGAGAATGCAAGGAAACAGGGCGCGGTGCCACCCAATCCGCTGGAGGCGGCTGCTGCGGAGGGTCTCGCCACGGTCGTTCTGGTTGGACGAGCCAACGCCGGCAAGTCGACGCTGTTCAATCGGATTGTACGGCGCGGACGCGCGATCGTAAGCCCGATCGCAGGCACGACGCGCGATCTGAATCTAGCGCGCGCCACGCACGAGGATCGCGAATTCGTTATCGCCGACAGTGGCGGACTCGAACTCTACGCAAGTGAGCGGACCACCGAGCGCGCGGTTGAAGAAGCCTTGCGCGCGGTCGCGGCGGCCGGCGTGGTCGTGTTCCTGGCCGACGGCCATGCGGGAATTTCGGGTGCGGACGAAGAGGCGCTCGCGTTGATTCGTGCCACCGGCAAGCCGCTGATTGTCGCGGTTAACAAAGTGGATAATCCGGGACGTGAAACCGCCGCGGCTGAGGCGTATCGTCTGGGCGTGACAGACGTGATGTTCATCTCGGCGGCGCATGGACTCGGCGTTAGCGAATTGCTCGACGCCATCGTCGCCAAACTGCCGGCGTGTGACGGTCCTCCCGAGAAAACCGCCGGCCTGCGCTTAGCGTTAATCGGGCGGCCCAACGCCGGCAAATCATCGATCCTGAACCGGCTGGCCGGGTTTGATCGCTCAATTGTTGATGAGCACCCGGGCACCACGCGAGATCCTGTGGACGTGCGCTTGTGCGCCGATGATAGCGAAATCCTGCTGATCGATACGGCTGGGATGCGGCGTCCAGCTAAGGTCGAGGGTGAGCTGGAGCATCACTCGGTTGGCCGCGCGATAGAGACGATTAAGCGGGCCGAAGTGTTGATCCTGGTAATCGACGCGGCCGAAGGCATCACTGATCAGGATGTGCGGCTGGCGCGGCTGGTTGAGAGCAACGACCGGGCGATGATTGTCGTCTGCAACAAGTGGGACGTGGCGTCGGCCTCTGGCAAGCGCGTGTCGGCCTTCGTCAGCGGCGCCTATCGGCGCTATCCTTTTCTCGAATTCGCCCCGATGATCTTCACTTCTGCGCTGACCGGCGACGGTATCGGCGACATCATCCCGGCGGCGGTGCGAGCCGGCCAAGGCTGGCATTCGTCATTCCAGACCGCGCAACTGAACCGGATTCTAGCCGAAGTCACGGCGGCAATGGATCCACCTTTGATTGGACGGCGCCGGCTCAAGCTGATGTATGTAACGCAGACTGGCAGCGC
>DATJUF010000017.1:0-6509 GCA_035502655.1 Binataceae bacterium (SeqCode) | reverse complement strand
GCCAGAGGCGGCGATCGAGGCCGCCCGCCTGCGCCTGCGGCCGATTCTCATGACCAGCCTGGCATTTATTTTTGGCGTAATCCCGCTGATCCTGGCCACTGGTGCAGGCGCCGAAATGCGTCAGGACCTGGGCACGGTTGTGTTCTTTGGAATGATCGGCGTGACGTTATTCGGAGTATTTCTGACACCCGTGTTCTACGCGGTAATTCGATGGCTAACTGGTGATCGTTTTTCACGAAAGGGGAGCGCTTCCGAAAAGAAAGCGCCGCCTGGGACGCCGGCAGATCTCCGGGTAGTCACAAGGCAAACCAGGAGCTGAGCCGCATAATCTGCTTTATGTGCTGAATCGGTCAAATTCACAGCGGACGGCCCGTTATGCGTTTCGTGATTGGATAAAGCCGCGGTGGCAATGCGGTCCGAAGAGTGAAGGCAGCTCTGGCCTAGCTGAAGACCCGGGCAAGGGCCGGCGAGGATGGCTGGAGGGCACGCTTGACACTGTACGATACGGCTGACTTAAGTATCCAACACCAATGTTGATCATTGATATATGCTGTCGTTGGCGGCTGAGTAGTGTCGTGGCCGCTGCCGTGCTGATTTGGCTCGGAATCGGTGGGTCCGCGCAGGCAGGAATCGCCGACGCCGTAAAGTACCAGATGCTGCCGAACGGGTTGCAGGTGATTGTGCTGGAGAATCACAAGTCGCCGGTCGCGGCTTTCAACGTCTTTTATCATGTCGGCTCGCGTAACGAGCAGTTCGGCAAGACCGGACTGTCGCATCTATGCGAGCATCTGATGTTCCGTGGGACAAAAAAGCTCGGACCGGAGGAATTTTCGGCCATAATCGCTGAAAACGGTGGCGAGGATAACGCCTTTACCACTGCCGATTACACCGACTACTTCGAAGTGATCAACCGTGACCATCTGGCGGTGCCAATCTCGCTCGAGGCCGATCGCATGGCGAACTTCGATCCTAAGGGCTTTGGTTCGGAAAAGGCCGTAGTGATGGAAGAGCGGCGAATGCGGACCGAAGATAATCCAGAGGACGCGCTCGAAGAGCAGGTGATGGCTGCTGCTTACGTGGCCCATCCGTACCATTGGCCGGTGATCGGCTGGATGCATGATGTCGAGGGCCTGACGCTGCAGGACGCCCTCGCTTATCACGCAATACATTACTCGCCGCGCAACGCGATCGTTGTGGTAGTCGGGGATGTCGATGCCGATACGGTGATGAAGCAGATCACTGAGGCATTCGGTGGAATAACTAATGGTCCCAAGGCGCCGCTAGTGACGGAAGCCGAGCCGCCGCAGGAAGGCGAACGGCGCGTCGAGTTGCGCCATGCTGCGAACCTGCCGGCCGTGCTGGAGGCGTTCCACGTGCCGAACTATGAGAATCCGAGTGATGCGTATGCGCTGGAAATCGCATCGGAGGTGCTCTCGGACGGCAAGAGCTCGCGGCTTTATAAAGACCTGGTAGTAAACAAGCAGATGGTGGTTGATGAGGACGCGGATTATGACATGACCTCGTTCGACCCTGGGATGTTCGAGATTTCAGCGCAACTGCGCCCGGGAATCAAAACCGATGCCGCGCTTGCGGAAATCGACAAAGAGGTTGCGGAGTTGCAGAGCACACCGGTGCCAGCAGAGGAATTGCAGAAGGCCAAGAATCTCGAACAGGCGGGCTTCGTCTTTGGCCAGGATTCGGTTTTTCGCGAGGCGATGCTGCTGGGGCTTTACCAGATGCTCGGCAACTACCGGATGATCGATGAATACATGCCGAATATCGGCAAGGTGACGGCGGCGGACGTGCAGCGTGTAGCGAAAACCTACTTGATCAAGAGCAATTGCACGATCGGCGTGCTTATACCGACCGGCGTGCTGCCGCATGAGGAAGGCGGCATGGGCGGACCGATACGCCATGCGGCACCGCTGGCCGGGCCGGAGCTGTCCGAGGTAGTGCGATGAGAGGTTTCGGCTGGGAGGATCAGCGGGCACGAGCGCCGCGGGAAGCAGTAATTGTTGCGGCCGCCTTGATGGCGTCGGTAGCCGTTGCGCTAATTTTGGCGCCGCGCGCATGGGCGCTCGAAATCAAACGGATGAAGCTGAATGATGGTGCGATTCTGCTGGTCTCCGAGCAGCATCAACTGCCGATGGTAACGGCCTCTATCGCCTTCGACGCGGGTTCGCGGCGCGACCCGGCAGGAGAGGCGGGTTTAGCCGCCTTGACAGCGGCGTCGTTGACGGAAGGAACGTCGAAGCTTAGCAGTACGCAGTTCAATCAGAAGACGGATTTCATGGGCAGCTCGATCGGCGTGAGTGCTGGCCGCGACTATGCCACAGCGTCCTTCACGTCGCTGAAGAAGTATGAACCCCAGACGCTCCACCTGCTGGCGCAGACGCTACAGGATCCGGGGCTGCGTGATGAAGATATCACGCGCAAACAGGGTGAACAGCTTGCGGCGATCAGTGCAGCACAGGAACAGCCGGAATATACGGCGAATGTGGCGATGACCAAGGCGCTGTTCGGCGATACACCGTATGGCCATCAGGTGGAAGGCTCGACCGCGTCGGTGAGCAAGTTGATGCCAGCTGACGTGCGCGCGTTTTATCACGACCATTACAAGATGGGGAGCGCGGTGATCGCGATCGCCGGCGACGTTGACGCTGATGCGATTCGCGACGAACTCAATCATGAATTTACCGGACTGGCCGGAAGCGTGCCGGAACAGCCAGTGCCGCCGGCGCCCTCGGTGGGGGAGGGGATTCACGCACAACTGATCGATCGTAACGTCGCGCAGGCGACGTTGATTCTCGGTTCTGGCGGTGTGGCGCGGCTCAATCCCGATTACTACAAGCTGGAGGTGATGAACTATATTCTGGGCGGCGGGGGATTCTCTTCACGCCTGATGAAGGTCGTGCGCAGCAAAGCGGGACTGGCCTACGATATCGATAGTGAATTCGCGGCCGGTAAATTCCCTGGCGCGTTTCTGATCTCGCTGCAGACCAAGAATTCTAGCGCGAACGAGGCGCTGAAATTGATATTGCAGCAGATGCGCGAGATGCAGGAGACGCCGGTCAGCACGGCGGAACTACAAGCGGCCAAGCGGTATCTGATCGGCAGCTTCCCATTGAAGATTGATCGGCAGAGCGAAATCGTCAACTTCATATTGCAGGTCCAGATTTATGGACTCGGCCTCGACTATGTGGACCGCTATCCGGGAATAATTCAGGCGATCACGGCAGCCGACGTGCAGAAAGTAGCGCAGGAGTACTTGCATCCGGACGCACTCGAGCTGGTGGCAGTGGCGAATCAAGCCGTGGCAAAAATCGATGTGGCGGCGTTGCAGCCCCCGGCCAAAACTGCGATGCAGTAGTCTCGCGAATAGCCGGCAGAATAGCCAGAAGTTGAGGACGCGGCTGACTAGCTAGTCGCAATCGACAGGCGGAGTGGCCGTTGGCACTACTACATACGATTGGCCATTCGACGCATGCGATTGAAGATTTTCTCGCATTATTGGGGCAGCATCAGATAGCCTTGCTGGTGGACGTCAGGTCATATCCGTCGTCAAAGCGGTGGCCGCAGTTCGATCAAGAGGCGCTGCGCGAATCAGTCGAGCATGCGGGGGTTGATTACGGCTGGCTGAAGGGCCTTGGTGGACGGCGGCGCTTAGGCAGCGAATCGATCAATGATGGATGGGAACATTCGGCGTTTCGCGCATACGCGGATTACATAGCAGGGGCCGAAGGCCGCGCCGCGCTGAGTGAACTGATCGAACTAGCTAGTCACAAGCGGATTGCGATCATGTGCTCGGAAGGATTGTGGTGGCAGTGCCATCGGCGAATCATTTCCGATTACATGACAGTGCGCGGATGTGAAGTAGTTCATATCATGCCGGATGGCAAGCCGGTGCCTCATCGGCTGACTCCCTTCGCAATTGAGTGTAATGGAGTGATTGAGTATCGCGCCCGTTCTCACGATAGCCGGTCCCAGTAGCGAGTAGCTATTGGGGTTTTGAGGCGTTGCGTTCGAGATAGGCGAGGATTGCTTGCTTGCCGGCGGGGGTCAGCGGGGGTTGCCCGGCTCCGCTGATTTTCAATTCCATCGCGTCAACCTGAATCTGCCACATCGCGGGCGTGAGCGTCGAGGGCTGGTAGGCCCGATGACAGGCCCCGCAGCGCTGGGCGTAGAGTTGTTCGGCCGCGGTGCCGGCTTCCGGGAGCGGTTTGCGGGCACATCCGGCGAGGATCAGAAACGCGACAGACGCAATCGCTGCAAGACCAAGCCAAGCGCATGCACAGAGCCGGCGCGCGTGAGTGTATTTTTGGCGGTAGTTACTTGCGGTCTCAGGCATAAATCCGCCGGTAACTCTCAGACCCAAGCCGAGACGAGTGCGCATCGATCAGTTGAAGCGGCCGGCTGGAATGACGCGCGCGAGTTCGGCGCGCAACGATGTGATGAGCGCGCGGCGATCATCAGCAAGCAAGGCGAGCTTGCGTTCGGACTCTGGCCGAAGCCATACGGGTGCGAGGCGCATCGGATCGTTGGCGGAGCGCGGAAAAATGTGCCAATGGACGTGCGGCTCCTGATTGCCGAGACATTCGTAATTGAGCTTGAGGGGCTGCACGACCGCGCTCAGCGCCTTGCCGGCGGCGAGCAATTCGTCGAGGAGTTCGTGCGCCTCGCCCCGCGGCATCAGATGGATTTCGTGGATGTGCCGCTTGGCAAGCAGGACCGTGTAGCCGCGATAGAATTGCGCGTCGCCGAGAATCAGCCATGAGCGCGGTAACTCGGCAATGAAGTCGTCGAAGCGGGCGGCGGCGCGCTCGATCAACAAGCAGATACCGCAGGGGCGCGAGGCAGAGGCGTCAGGCGGCATCGTCATTGCCTGCCTTTGCCGGTGTGACTGCTTCCGGGGGCGTCACCTGAATGAGTTGGATTTTCGCATAGCTGAGCAGTTCAGCGATCGTATTCAGCTTGTAGGGCCGGTCGTAATAGACGATGCGGATGCCGGTGTTGATCAGGACTTTCATGCAATGGATGCAAGGGGTGTGGGTGACGTAGATGACGGCGTCCTGGATCGCGCTGCCGTTGCGGGCGGCCTGGGTGATTGCATTGATCTCGGCATGAATCGTACGGTAGCAGTTCTGCTCAATCTCGCCGTCTGGGGTGCGCGATTCGTAGATGAGGCAGCCGGCGTCAAAGCAATGCGGCAGGCCGGCTGGCGAGCCGTTATAGCCAGTGGCGAGGATACTACGATCGCGGACGATGACGGCGCCGACCTTCGCGCGCAGGCAGGTCGAACGTTCGGCAACCTGCCGCGTGATCGTCATGAAATATTGGTCCCAGCTCGGGCGTTCCATCGGGTCACGTCAGATATGTATGCCGAAGTGATTGGCAGAGCGGTAGCTGGAGCGTGGGACTTGCTGGGCCACGTTATAGCTCTGACCGGCAGGCGGCAACGGTTGATTCTGTGGCGGCACAAACGAAATTGGCACTGGGCTGAAAGTCAGTATGAAGAGTACGACAGTGGCCCATGCGGTCAAGCGGCGCGACCCAGCGAGGGGAGTGTCGGTGTCTAAAGTTGAAGGATGGCCAAGGCCGAGGAAAAGAACGAGAACGAACCACAGGCCCCATCCGTACCAGACCGGCTGGTGCAGCGCCCACGGTATTAAGACCATCAACAGGCATCCGGCGGCGAAAAGGCGGGAGATCACGCGATGCCAGCGTCCGCCGAGCAACGAGTAGACCACGTGGCCGCCATCAAGTTGGCCAATCGGTAGGAGGTTGAGAGTCGTGACGAAAAGCCCGAGCCATCCGGCGAAAGCGATCGGGTTGAGGTCGATATTTACGTTATTGGGATTCACACCGAGAACTACGCGTGAGACGGTCCAGAAGATCAACGAATTGCCGAGCTGCAGGCCGCCAGCGGAATTATCAAGCGGCGAGACCGCAGATAGGCGCAGGCCAATGACGACTGCGGCCATCGCGACGACGAAGCCGGCCCAGGGACCGGCGGCGCCAATATCGAACATCGCACGCCGCGTACGCGCGGGCGCGCGCATCCGGATGAAAGCACCGAAGGTGCCGACAAAAAAAAGTGAAGGGAAGGGCGCCGGGATGAAATACGGCAGGCTGGTATCAACCCCATAGCGGCGGGCAAAGGTGTAGTGGCCCATCTCGTGCGCGAACAGAATCAGCATCAGGGGGATCGAGAATGAGAACCCGGCCGTCAGATTAAAGAGGTTATCGCTGAGCGGCAGGCCGAAGGCAACTGGGGCGCCTGCGGCGTCGGCCCCAGCCATTGTGGTAGTCAACAGTGTCAGGAAAAAGAGGACGAGGTTTATCGCCGGGATGCGGAACGGCAGGCGCTCTGGACGATACTCGCGGGCGGGAGCAGCCGCCGCCTGATAACGCGGGAAATCGGTTACTACCGGGGAAATATTCTTGTAGACGCTGGATTCATCCATGGGATGATTATGGCTTCACCTTTATAGAGACGGGCGTGCCGATTG
>DATJUF010000016.1:0-3302 GCA_035502655.1 Binataceae bacterium (SeqCode) | reverse complement strand
TAGATGACGAAAGCCGCCGCGAATGCGCATTGGACTAATCTCCGACACCCATATACCCGAAGCCTGCGAGCGCCTGCCCGAGGCTGTGTTCGAGGTTCTGCACGGGGTCGATCTCGTGATGCATGCGGGTGACGTCTACGTAAATCAGGTACTCGACGAGTTGTCCCGCATCGCTCCGGTAATCGCGGCGATCGGCAATGGCGACGAAGGCCTCGACGGCCATCGCTTTAAGCTCGACGCCAATGATAGCCGCGTCAAAATGGCTCATCTGGTGGAAGTGGAGGGCGTGCGAATCGGCCTCGCGCATGCCTTGCCGACCCCCGATGAAACCTCGGATCCGGTCTTTCAAAACGCGATGCGGAGCCATTTCGGCGGACCAGTCGATGTCCTCGTCATGGGCCATAGCCATCTGGAAGGCATAACCCGCTTTGGTGGAACGCTGGTCGTGAATCCCGGCAGCGCTACCTTGCCGCGCAATCTCGTTGACGTTCCCGGCACCGTCGCAATTCTTGAAATCACAGCCGGCCGCCAGGCCACCGCTGAAATCATCCGGCTGGGCTGACTGCGCGATGCACCACTCTCCGTTTATAATCAATGCCAGGAGGAAGATTTTTGTCCGCTGAAAACGCTCCCGAAGCGCAGGCCGCACCCGCCATACGAGCGGTCACGATGGAGAAGCTCGTCAACCTGTGCAAGCGGCGCGGACTCGTCTTTCCGGCCAGCACGATTTACGGCGGCCTCGGTTCAACTTTCGATTACGGCCCGCTCGGGATTGAGCTGAAGCGCAATGTCAAGGAGGCCTGGTGGCGCGAGATGGTGCAGACGCGCGAAGATGTAATCGGCCTTGACAGCGCCATTTTGCAGCATCCGCGTACCTGGGAAGCGTCCGGCCATCTGCAGAATTTCACCGACCCGCTGGTCGATTGCAAAGCCTGCAAGCATCGCTTCCGCGCGGACCACATCAGTGGCGATCGCTGTCCCGATTGCGGCGGTGAACTGACTGAGGCTCGTCAGTTCAATCTCATGTTCAAGACCTTCATGGGCCCGGTTGAGGATTCTGCCAGCGTCGTCTATCTCAGGCCCGAGACCGCGCAGGGTATCTTCGCCAACTTTGCCAACATTCTCGATACGCAACGGGTCAAGCTGCCGTTTGGTATCGCGCAGACCGGCAAATCGTTCCGCAACGAAATCACGCCAGGCAATTTCATCTTCCGCACCTGCGAATTCGAGCAGATGGAGATGGAATACTTCATCAAGCCGGAGGCTGGAGAAGAGGCCCGCTGCTTTGATTACTGGGTCAATGAGCGTTTCAATTGGTACGTCAAGTACGGTATCGAACCCGGTCATTTGCGGCTACGCCCGCATGCTCAGGACGAGTTGTCGCACTACTCGCGCGGCACCACCGATATCGAGTTCCTCTATCCCTTCGGATGGGGCGAGCTTGAGGGTATCGCCAAACGCGGCAGCTTCGACCTCGATCAGCATGCGAAATTCAGCGGCAAGGACCTGACTTATTTCGACGAGGACGCCAAGACCCGCTACCGCCCGTGGGTGATCGAGCCGGCCGCCGGCGTTGACCGCACGATGCTCGCGTTTATGCTTGACGCTTACGACGAGGATGTAGTCGAGAACGAAGAGCGCATCGTGCTGCGGCTCGACCCGCGCCTCGCTCCGGTCAAAGTTGCCGTCTATCCGCTGCTGCGCAAAGGCGGCCAGCCGGAAAAGGCGCACAAGGTTCGCGAACTGCTCCAGCGATATTTCAATGCCGCCTATGACCAGGCCGGATCAATCGGGCGGCGCTACCGGCGGCAGGACGAAATCGGCACGCCTTTCGGCGTGACGATCGATCATCAGACAATGGAGGACGACACCGTGACCTTGCGCGATCGCGACACGACCACGCAGGATCGGATGCCGATTGACGCACTCGTACCGGCTCTGATTGAGCGGATCGGATGGTACCGCTAACTGTTCCGGGCGGAGCTCATACCGATCCTTGATTCCGGAGAAATAACTAAACGGCCGGCCGTTGCCGGCGGGAAGCTGGCGCCCGGTTTGGGCCGCCCGGCATGAATTGAGTGGAGAGTGATCACATGGCGCGGGTTCATCCTGAAATCTACTTCTTTGGCGCGGGCGTATCCGAAGGCCGCTCGGAGATGCGCGACTTACTCGGCGGCAAAGGCGCAAACCTGGCCGAGATGGCGACCCTGAAACTGCCGGTTCCCCCCGGCTTCACGATCTCGACCGCAGTCTGCAATTACTTTTACGAGAGCAAGAGCAAGTATCCCAAGGGCCTGGCGGAAGGCGTCAAGAAAAGCATTGCACGCGTCGAAAAGGCGCTCGGGCGCAAGTTCGGCGACGACTCCAATCCGCTGCTCGTATCGGTCCGTTCCGGCGCGCGGGTCTCGATGCCCGGCATGATGGATACCGTCCTCAATCTCGGCCTTACCGACGACACGGTGAAAGGCCTCGAAACCGTCAGCGGCAGCGCGCGTTTCGCCTGGGATTCGTACCGGCGCTTCTGCCAGATGTACGGCGACGTCGTGCTGAAGCTTAAGCCGGAGAACAAGAACGATCGCGATCCTTTCGAGGAATTGATCGAAAAGAAAAAAGAAGCGCTGGGCGTCAGCGAGGATACCGATCTCGCGGTTGAGGATCTGCGTGAGCTGGTCGGTGAATTCCGCGATTTGATCAGGCGGCGCGTCGGCCGTGACATTCCGCAAGATCCTAACGAGCAGTTATGGGAAGCGATCGGCGCAGTCTTCGGCTCATGGAATAACGATCGCGCGGTCACTTACCGCAAAATCAACAATATCCCGGGTGATTGGGGCACTGCCGTGACCGTGCAGTCGATGGTCTTTGGCAATCTCGGCCCCGACTGTGCTACCGGCGTGGCCTTCACGCGCAATCCTTCGACCGGTGAACGCGGCATCTACGGTGAGTTCCTGCCCAACGCCCAGGGCGAGGATGTCGTGGCCGGCGTGCGCACTCCTCTTCAGATCAGCCTTGCAGCCGGCCAGGAATGGGCCAAGCGCAATGGCATCAACGAGAAGGATCGCGCCGCCCGCTATCCCACACTCGAAGAAAATTTCCCAAGAGTCTACAAGGACCTGCTGCAAATTGCCTCGCGTCTCGAAAAGCATTTCCACGATATGCAGGACATGGAGTTCACTATCGAACGTGAACGCCTGTTCATGCTGCAAACCCGCAACGGCAAGCGTACCGCCGAAGCTGCCGTTCGCGCCGCCGTCGAAATGGCGGACGAAAAGCTCATCGACCGCCGCACCGCTTTGATGCGTGTC
>DATJUF010000015.1:0-16076 GCA_035502655.1 Binataceae bacterium (SeqCode) | reverse complement strand
TCGAAATCATCTACGTCGATACGGCTTCTACCGATGGCAGCGTGAAGCGTGCCGCAAGCCTTGGTGCAAGGGTAATGCAGGTCAACCCCATGCGCCCTTGTGCATCGATCGGGAGAAATGCGGGATGGCGTTCTGCACGCGCCTCAATTGTGCTTTTTCTGGACGGCGATACGGTTCTTGCTCCCGATTTCGTTGTTGACGGCCTAAAGCAATTTCAAGACCCGAGCGTTGCCGTCGTATGTGGCCATCGCCGCGAAATCAACACTGAGAATTCGATTTACAATCGCGTGCTGGATTTGGATTGGATACCAGCCCCTGGTCCGGATGTATTGTGCGGCGGTGACGCTCTTATCCGCCGTGACGTGCTCGAACAGACCGGCGGCTATGATGAACAGTTGATTGCCGGAGAAGACGCTGAACTATGCACGCGAATTCGTACGCTCGGCTATAAGATTGTACGCCTTGACCGCCGAATGGTAGGCCACGATCTGGCTATCGTTCGGTTCTGGCAATACTGGCGCCGCTCCGTCCGTACAGGCTACGCATACGCTAAGGTATCCGACAGATTTCAGCATACCGAATCGCGTGTGTGGTATAGAGAAGCGCGCCGTAATCGCCTTCGCGGGGCCGTGATGCTAGCGGTTGTAGCAGGTCTGCCAATACTAGGCCTGATTACACGATCATTAATTCCGGTTGTAGCCGCGATCTCGATTGTCGCAGCGCTTTCGATTCGGACAGCCATTAAATCCCGATGGAAATGCGAGGAGTGGAGCACGCGCTTACTTTACGGGCTTCATTCACAATTGGGGCAAATACCTATCTTTCTTGGCCAACTGAAATATCAAAAAGATCGAGTGATCGGGACAACCGCAGAGCTGATCGAATATAAGGATGATAGAGTATCGAAGCGGCCGAGCGCCGGAGCCACCTCGCCCTAGTCATAGCCGATAGTCCGGTCGAAACATAGCATCAGCTACGTGTTATGAATGATTATACTCCCGCGAACCAGTCTTCGCCTGCGTCTTCGCAGGTGCCACCGGTTTTGTTAGCCATAAAGATTATCTCAGTAAGATATTTAACACTTTTGTAACCGAGCTTAATCGCGGAATAAAGACGAAGCGGCGCGCCATGATCGGCTCCCAGAGGATGTCCGTTCATTCCATAGGCGAGCAGTGTTTGTGGATGCATGACGCTCGCAAGGTCCCATGAGGACCAATAGCCTGCATCGAAGGAGTGAAACTCCACATATTTGGCCTGTGGATCTAGTCCCGCCAAGCGTGCGATCTCGCTGACTCGAACGCCTCGCCATGAAGCCACAGCCGTCCAGCCGTTTATGCAATAGTGCCTGACTCGCATATCCGTTACCGGCATTTTGAAGATTTGGTCAAGCGTCAGGATTGTTGGGTGGCGAACCAATCCTCCTATCTTCAAGCACCAGCCTGAGGAAGCGACAGGCATCACGGGCGACTTGAAAAAGCACTGGAAATCCTTCTCCGGGGTTTGTGCCGATGCAGGCAGTTCGGGGGCGAGCCGGCTAGGTGAGAATAGATACTCCTCGAACCTTTCATTCCATCCACGCATCAGGCGCATCGCCGCCTTACCGGGATGCTGCTCGCATCCGGCGAGCAAGGTTAAGGCTGCAGCTCCCGCTAGAAATTGGCGGCGAGCCATCTGCTTGGACAATTCTTCACCTCATTTTAGATCATCTTGATTAACCAGAAATCCATTCCGAGCAGCGGTGATTCTGCCTTGAAAGCAAAATTCAATAACTAGATCGCGACAATGATCTTCGTCCAGTACCCGCACCGGTGTGTCTTCCGGGCGAATACGCCTTACCGGAGGACTTGCAATCGCCTCTGGCCTCTTGGCGCCGCTTCCGCGTACCTGGCTGAATCAGCTTCCTCGATGAAGTGGGGAGTATGAGGCTTTGCGGATGCCAACCGGCGGTTTCTCGGCCATAGTGTGCTGTGATGCGCCAAGTCCATGATGAAACGGGGAATTTTGCGATCGGTCCGCCGCTGGAAGACCCGCTTCAGAGCACCTGCTGCATTGGCGAGCAAAGCGGCGGCGTCAACGGCTGTGGCATACGCGGTACCATAGGTCGTTACGAAGTACCGCCGGCGTGATTCGAACCAATAGGGAGGCAATCGCCTTGGCGGCGCGTTGCGCTCTGTAACCTTGGTACTTTGCCCGGCGATATGCATAACGCGGCTTGCGGGCACATACCAGGTCGAAAAACCTGCCTTCCTCGCGCGGAAGCAAAAGTCAGTTTCCTCAAAATAAAGAAAGTAGTTTTCATCAAAGCCGCCAATCGCGTCGAGCACGGTGGGGCGAATCATCATCGACGCACCGGGCACCCAATCGATAGCCTGCGGCTCCGTGCCCATTTCGACGGGGACTACCCAGCGCCGCAACATGCGAGTCGCGAGGCCGAATTTTAGCCCGCCTTCGATCTCGCTCAGGAGTGAAGGAAAGCGAAACGCAATTGGCCATTCGCTGCCATCAGAATTCTCGAAGCTTCCGCCAGCAATACCTGCCTCCGGGTGCAATTCGAGAAATTGCACGAGGGCACCGATTGCTCCCTTGCGCACGACCGTGTCCGGGTTCAGCAAGTGAAAATAGTCCGGGCGTCCGCCGCGGTGAGCATGCCGAAACGCGAGGTTATTGCCATAGCCAAAGCCTCCATTTCTCGGCGCAGTCACCAAAGTTATCCACGATGACCAGGAGTTTGCCTCAATTGATTCCGCAATAGCGGGAGCGTCTCCGGATGCGTTATCGACGACGATTACCCGAATCGTTACACCCGAAGTGGAGCGCTCCGCATCTATCGAGTGCAGGCAGGCAATTGTGAGTGCCGCCGATCTGTAGCTGACAATCGAGATAGCCACATCGATCGTGCGCATATCAGGCCCCTTCGAGCGGACGCCGGATTGGTACAGCGGGTTCCTGCAGGTACGGCAGAAGAGCCTTCGCTAATGAATCGACGAAACGCTCCTCGAGCATCGAGGCATGGCCGCCTTCAACGTCAACGACCTTGATCGGATGCGCGACGCTATTCCAGCCGAAGGTCCCATCGGCATAAATTTCTCGATAGGGTGCATCATCTCCTTCGCCAGCCTGAGCACGGGCGAGCAGGATCGATCCGATTGCCAACGGCTTCGGCTGGTAACGCGCCTGGGCGCAATCATAGATCTGGCGCACGCTCAGTTCGGGCACCATCCTGGGCCAGGCTAATTCCCGCTTGAGCACCTGGCGCAATAAGTGAAAGCGGAGGTGTGCCCAGGCTTGTTTAGTGTATTCCGATATGTTCCAAAACAACGCATGAAGCAGCTTTTGTGTAATCGCGGCAGCCGCGGCCCCTGCCCGATACAAACGCCGCCGATCACTTTTCCCGGGTTGCCTGATGGCGAGCCTTAAGCGGGCTAAGCGCTGTTCGGCGAGACGCCCCGGCCTTTCCTGAGCGTTCGGCAGAGCGGCTTCAAGCAGAGCTACCAGTTCAACACTTTCGCCGGCGCCGGCAAGCTGCGAAGCCATTTCATAAGCGATAACGCCTCCCGCGCACAGTCCTCCCAAAAGATAAGGGCCATGTGCCTGCTTTTTGCGTATTTCTTCTATATAGAACGCCGCCATGTCCCCGATCGTCGTATGAGCGAGCGGCACTCGCGCGATACGGCGCGGCTCGATAGCGAACACCGCGATATCATCAGGCATCCGTCGTGCCAGATTCAGATAGAGCAAAGTTTCGCCTTCGCCATCGTGAACAAGAAAAAGCCTGCGCGGACCTCCCCGCCTGAGTTCGATTAGTCCTCCCGCTCTCATTCGGGAAATCCAGGTTCGTGAAATTTGCCGCCTGCGAGTTTGAATTGCGTCGGAGGAGCCTGGAACTTCTTTTCCTCGGGTGCGTGTCGTCAGTTTTTCGATCCTTAGCATGTGCTGTCCGCCAGGCTGGTGACTGCTGATAATAAAGCCCTACGGTTGCTCGATTCAGATTCAAAGGTGGTCGCGAACGGACGCGGGCCATTGTTGCGGATTCATTCCATGCGTCGCGAAGATAGCCAGAGCGAGCCGGTCCAATCCGAAGGCGACGCAGGCGGTATGCGCCACGTCCCCGCTACTGGTGAGCAAAGCCCACGCCGAACCGAAATGATTGCGGTGATAGTTGAAACTCATGCAGGCTGTTGGCTGCTCTCTCGAAATCATAGGAATGAGGAGTTCAAACTTCAAAGATTGTTCGAGTTGAGTTAACGCCGCCAGCTTTCCAGCTCTTCCAAAAAATGGGTCACTAGCCGGCGCTATCGTATAGGGCAGGCATAATAGCTTTGCCAGACGCTCGGCTCGAGGCATCCATCCTTTTCTGAAATCAAGCGCCTGCTCTGGAGTTCCCATAAATACATATTCGCGCATTCGGAAAGATTGCAGGCGGCCGGGTTCGTGCGTGGCCTCGTGACGAAAGCAATCGGCAGCTACATCGAAGATCCGCCCCTCCGCCGGCAAAACCCCCTGAGCAGCCTGGAGCGGGTAGACTGGATAACAAGCTGCCGGCGAAAGTACGAGGTCGGTTGCCGCTAATCCACTTATCCAGCCACTCTTATCCACCAGCATGCGGATCTCAGATTCGTTGCCGCTCAGGCAGCTGACGCAACCAAGCAAGTGAGGAAAACTCTGCAGATAGCCTGACACCTCCAGCATCTTGCGGCTCATCACAGGTGGGAATCGCAGAACTTCAATGTCCGGTCCGCGCTCACGGCTGATGAGCACCGATAATCCTTCGATTACCCGCTCGAACAGAGCGGTCCGCGCATACACGCCCGCCACTCCTGTCGGCTTGAACAAAGCCTGGGTAATTTCGTCCAGCCGATCGTTTGTGCTGACGTCCATACAGTAAACCATCAGTGTTCGCTCACGCTCGCCGTTAGCCTCTTATCGAAGATGGAACCTCAATCAAGAGTGATGCGGTAGTTGCGTTGGAAAGTATCCGATCATTATTGATCATAATGGACGACGACAGGATATCGCGAAGGTAGCGCGACACGCTGAACTCGCCGTTATTTCGATAACCGGACAACCCACAGACATGCATGCAGTTCATTACGGCAGCGGTCGCCATTTCTGAGGCGTTCACCTTGAGGAGGTTCATCGCGTTCTGGAAATCCAATGACTCCAGTTGCTCCCCTTCGGCTGCCTCAAATCTCTGTAGTGCTGACGCCAGGATATTTCTTAGCGAACGAACTAGCATCGACGTCCGCGCGAGCTGTCCCGCGCCGGGCGGCAACTGACCACCCGCACGGCGAGCTGCAGCACGCACAAACCGCCGTGCACGTTCAGCCGCCCCAGCCGCGATTCCGCACCACACAGCCCCCCACGTCAGATGCGCAACTGGCATCATCGTATGGGCATGAATGGCCGCATAGGAATCAGGCAAGACCTGCTCTGCCCTGGCTCTGGCTTTGAGCTCGAAGCCGGCACTACACGTTCCGCGCATCCCCAGGGTTTCCCAGTTTTGAATCGGTTCTAGTCGATAATCTTCTTTGCTTACGGCGAGCAGTACCTGGTCAGTTGGGGGAGCGTCAGGCGAACGCCGGGCCGTTGCCAGGATCACATCGGCTTGCGCGCCGTACGACATAACCGTCGCGCTCTTAGTAAAGGAGATTCCGTTTCCGCTCCGCTCGACGGCGCATACGCTTACACGGAGGTCGCCGCCGCCCTGGCCTTCCGTGGTCGAAGAAGCAATGAGTAGCTGATCAGTTAATAACCGCTGAAGGAGATTACGATGCCATGCACTGTTTTGAGCGTGACGCACCAGAATCGCGGCCATAATCTGATGCATCGCGAAAATCATTCCAGTAGATCCGCATGCACTTCCCAGCATATAACATATATCAGCTATGTCTGAGACGCTGGCGCCCTCGCCGCCGAGTTCTGAAGGAATCATCAGGCTGAGTAATCGTTGTCCACGCGCGGCAGCGAACGCCTCTACTGGAAATCGCGCATCGCGATCAACCGAGTCAGCGTTGTCTTCAGCCACTTTCACTACACCTTCGACTCGCGACCTGAGTTCTTTTGTGGTCAAGTCGAATTTTATGGGCGTATTCTTGTCCACTGCCCTCAACATACTGGATATTTAAGCATATGTGTGCTATAGTCGCCAGAGTGAGAGTTGACAATCACGATCTTTCACCGGAAACTCGCGTTATCACTGTGGTCCAGCAGGCTTTTGAGCAACGCCTAATCAACCGGCCAGTTGCAATTGATGATATTCTGGTCGAGGTCGGCTTGACTTCGCTGGACATAGTTCGGCTGGTTTTGCTGGTGGAAACCGAATTCGATCTGACGTTGCCGTTGACCGAAATTACGCCGGCTAACTTTCGTTCCATTTCAACCATCAGCCGGATGGTCTCCAGGTTACTGAACGGCTCATGAGAGCTAGCGGAAGCAGCGCGGGTGCTTGTTATTGATTGGTTGGCGCCCACGCGCTTGATTGGTTCGAATATCAGTGTTTCAAGGGGAGGGTGAAATCTTCGAGTTAAAGGCTGACTAGGCCCTGAGGCCGCCGGTTCATGAGTGCATTGCCCCGATACCGCGCTTAGCCGCCGCTTTGAAATATCCACATGGTTTCCCGAGCCGAGATTGACACGCTGATCCGTGAACTTTACGCCGCTCGAATTCGTGGCGATCTCGACGGTCTTTGCCGGCTGTTCACCGCTGACGCTAGATTCGAGATAGCCTCCGCCAGCCGCGGTAACCCAATTGCGCTCAATTCGCACGGGGCCGGCGAATTCCGGCCATTGCTGACCCTTTTGATTCGGACGTTCCGGATCAGTGATCAGGCGATTCTCTCCATGATTATCGAAGGTTCGCAGGCTGCAGTGCGCTGGCACGCCCGCATTTACTCTAGGATTACCGGGGTAAGCGTACCAACCGAATTCATCGATATCGTCGAAGCCGACGGCTGCCACATTTCGTCCTTTACTGAGTTTTTTGTCCCTCGCTGATGACTGCCAATAGTAACTGCTTGCCTATCGCGAATTACGCAGCCGCTTTGCTTGCATCCTGTAGAGCGTCAACGAGTTCGTGAATATCATCCTCGGTGGTTTCACCGTGCGTTACACATGCGCGAATGATATCGCGCCCTTCAAATCCCGCGCTGGCAATCCAAACCCTTCCACTCGCGAGAACCCGCTGCACGATCGCCTTGGCCTCTCCGCAGTGGCGCGGAGGCTCAATACACAGCACAGCTAAAGGCGATTGGTTAGCTATTAGCCATTTCCTTGCGGTCAGCTCTTGCTCGAGCATTCCGGCAAGTTCAATCGACCGTTCGACATGTTCTCCGTAACCATTCCATCCGGCAGCCGCGAGCGATAGAAAAAGGCGCAGGCCGAGAAAGCGCCGTGACCACTGCACACTGGTTACATACGGATCGATCCCGGCGGCGTTGGAGGGCATGAAACTGGTGGCCGCCTGGAACGCAGACGAAAGCACAAGCGCATGCTTGGTAATGAACATGCCACAGCCCATCGTTGTCGCGAACCACTTATGTGCATCAATTGTAGTTGAGTCGGCGCGTTCAATTCCATCGAGAATATTACGCAACCGATCAGATGCGATCAGTGCGCCACCCCAGGCCGCATCCACATGGAACCAGACGCCGGAAGTTTGTGCAATCTCGGCACAGGCTGTAAGTGGATCGATCATGCCCGCATTAGTCGTTCCAGCGGTGGCGGCGATCATTACTGGAACGCAGCCGAGCCGGCGATCGCCGGCGATGGCCGCGGCCAAGGCGTTTGCATCCATACGCCCGGATCCGTCCGTCGCCACGAGGCGGACTGCGGAGCGGCCGATTCCAGCCTGATGCGCGATTTTCAGCCACGCAAGATGACTTTCGCGCGATACATAGAAGACCGGCTTTCCTTTGAATGCACGCGATCCCTCGGACGCGAAATTCTCATTGGATCTGGTCAACGCACAAATCAGCGCCGTGTAGTTTGCCTCTGATCCTCCGCTTGTAAAATGGCCCGTAGCTTCAGATGGAAAGCCCGCGCGCTGGGCCACAGCGCGAATAACATGAGCCTCGATTTCAACCGCAGCCGGGGAAGTAGTCGCAGTCGCAAGCTGGGGATTGAAGGAGCCCGCTATGCGATCAGCGCATTGTGCAGGGAAAGCCGGCGCCGGATTGTACAGTCCGAAATAGCGTGGATGTGTTATATGAACGAGCCCATGCTCCATTTGCCCGATCGTCCACGATAAAGCTTCGTCAAGCGGGCGGGGCGTTCTGAAATCGAAGCCCGCGAGTTCTTGCCTGAAAGCCTGGAGATCAAACGCTGGCATAACCGGCCCCAATTCGATGCGCTGCCTCGCCAGCATCAATTCGTGAGTGAGAAAATTGTCGTATCGCTGGCGTTCTTCTGCCGGGGGAAAGAGCGCTGCGCTTGGCCTCGGCGCCGCGCGATTCATTTGTTTGCCGGGTGAAGCGCGGCGCCGGTGTGATTATTGTAACCGCGATATTTACGCCTCGCCAAATACTCAATCCAATTCGAGTAAATGCGTACTGCCAGCTTACGCCAGCCGTGCTGCAGCCTGCTTTCGGCGGCGGCCGTTGGAAAATGTGCAATCAGATCACTGCCGCGATTTCTCAGCACCCGCTCTCTGAATTCGCCCAAAGCAAAGACTGCATCAGCATCGAAATAGCCAGTTGGCATTTCCGGATAGTTAGGCGTTTCCCCCGCGAGGAACCTGGCGGCGTCGCGGCGATATTCACGGAGTAGAGTATCTGGCTCATATTCTGGATGGCCCTGAAAGAAAACGAATTCGCTGCCTGCGTGCTTGATAAATAAGTCCGCTCCGGTTTCCGCTGATCGCGCTAGAATGTCGTAGCCGCGCTCAATCAACAGCTCTTCGGGTAAGCTGTTATACCTCGAGTGTGGCACACTCCATCCGGTTGAAGGCACATCAGCGATGATTCTGTCCTCACCAGACTTGATACAGTTGAAAACTCCGAATAACTTTTTCGGCAGGCGCTGGCGGTGAATTCCATCCATATGGAGTACCGCGGCATGCGCCGCAAGACATGACCATACCGTGGAGATCGTGTGCTCCTCTGCCCAATCAATCAGCTTCGTCAACGCTGCCCAGTATGGTTCATCCTCAAGGCTGGCCGCCCGCGGCTCTGTTCCTGTGACGATCAAGCCATCGAGGCGGCTAGTCCATAGCTCGCCATTGCTTTCGTAATGCTGGTTGAGATGAGCGCGGGCGGCTGCACCGCGGGGCACTTCAGGTAGACAAAAAAACCGCATGCTAATCGGACGATCCGGCGAAGCGGCAGCCAGCAGATCATGAAATTGCCGCTCAGTCGATCGCAGGGCTGCATCCGGCATATTGTTGACGAGTCCGATTACGATGGCTTGTTCGCGATCGGCAGGCTCGCCCAAAAGTTTATTCACACTGAACATTATCTTGGAAATCGGGTGATTTTTTTCTCCGTAAGCTCTCGGCCCGCTTTATTCAACGCCTGATCCAGATCTTCGATGATGTCATCAGCATGCTCGATGCCAACGCTGATTCTTATCGTTTCCGGAGTGACCCCAGCCTTGGCTTGTTCCTCAAGTGACATTTGGCGATGGGTCGTCGATGCTGGATGGCAGGCCAGGGATTTGGCGTCGCCAAGATTGACCAGCCGCTTCACAAGCCTGAGCGCGTTGTAGAATCTGCATCCTCCATCGAAGCCGCCATGCACGCCGAAGGTGATCAGTGAGCAAGCGCGGCCACTCAGGTATTTGAGCGTAAGCGGGTAGTAGGGACTCTCAGGAAAACCGGCATAGTTAATCCAGCTTACGCGCGGGTCGTTTCGCAGGAACTCAGCTACCCGCCGTGCATTTTCCACATGACGCTCAACTCTCAGCGCTACCGTTTCGATCCCCTGTAACAGCAGGAATGCGCTAAGCGGTGACAGCACCGCACCCATCGTTCGTTGATATACACTGCGGCACCGGGCGATATAGGCCGCCGGGCCAAAATGGCTGGTGTAAACCAAGCCATGGTACGAGGCATCCGGTTCGTTGAACATCGGAAAGCGCTTGGCGTACTTCGCCCAGGGGAAGTTGCCGCTGTCGACGATCGCGCCGCCGAGCGTCGTTCCATGCCCGCCCATGAATTTCGTCAGAGAATGCACGATGATGTCAGCCCCGTATTCGAACGGGCGCAGCAGCACCGGAGTAGCGACTGTATTATCCACCAGCAGCGGAACCTCGTGGCGATGAGCGGCATTGGCGAGCGCTTCGAGGTCACAGATATTCCCCGCAGGGTTCCCGACGCTCTCGCAATAGATGCCCCGGGTGTCATCGTCGATCAGCTTTGCAATCGCCGCAGGGTTGTCGCTCTCTGCAAACCGGACATTTATACCTAGTTGCGGCAGGATGTGCGCGAAAAGTGTGTGAGTAGTGCCGTAAAGTTGTGGGACCGAAATAATGTTCTTGCCATGCTCGATCAGATTGAGTACTGCGTAATGCAGGGCGGCTTGCCCGGAGCTCACGGCCAAAGCTTCGAGCCCACCCTCGAGCGCGGCCACGCGCGCCTCTAGCACATCAACCGTTGGGTTGCTGATACGGCTGTAACGATGCCCAGGCACTTCAAGATTGAATAGAGCCGCGCCGTGTTCAGCACTGTCGAATGCGTAAGCGACTGTCTGATAGATCGGTACCGCAACCGCCTTGGTGGTAGGATCAACCTCATACCCGCCGTGGACAGCTATCGTTTCTCTCCGCACCTTGAAGAATTCTCCTCCGCCAACGAAGGTGGTGGGTGGCAATCGAGGTCGCTGTAGCTTTATTAAGCCTAAATTGCCGACTTAGCGGTGTCAAGCATTTGAAAAAGCTAAACGCTAACAATCGATGGTAAATGCTAAAAGACGCTGCTGGAATTAGAACATAGCCAATAGCGGCTGCAGATTGTAAAATAGTGTCAACTTCAGCAAATGGATTCGATGGGTGTCCGGCGGCATCACTCATGATAACCTTATTGGGCCTGTCAACCGGATACTCTGAAGGACTCGGTATGAAAGCCGTTTCCGCTGATAATTCGTCACCCCTTAAAGCCTGGGTGCGCGCCCTTGAGATGACTGCTCCGATCGAGCGTAATCCATCGGTCATCCTTCCGGTTATGGTGGAAAAACTGGCCGGCCAATTTGGGCCGGCCCTCGCTCTCATCGGCGATGACGAATGCATGACCTATCGCGAACTGGCGGATCAATCGAATCGATATGCCAGATGGGCGTTAGAGCAGGGCATAGATGCCGGCCGCGTCGTATGCCTGATGATGCATAATTGTCCGCAATACGTTGCGATCTGGCTCGGCATTACACGCATCGGTGGCATAGTTTCATTAGTCAATACAAATCTCGCTGGCGGCGCGCTCGCGCACGCGATCAATATAGTCGCACCCAGCCAAATCATCGTTGGAGCTGAACTCGCCGGTACCGTCGTTGATATTTTGCCACGGCTCAGCTCCAGGGTTAAAACTTGGGTTATTGGTGAAAGCGCCCATGAGTTCCCTCGCATCGATAATGCGCTCGATCATTATGCTGGAACGAGTCTTTCCGGCCTCCAATTTCGTGCGCCTTCCATTAGCGATCTCGCCCTTTACATTTACACGTCCGGCACGACTGGCTTTCCTAAGGCAGCCAACGTCAGCCATTTTCGCTTGATGCAATGGAGCTATTGGTTTGCCGGCCTGATGAATACTCAATCCACCGATCGGATGTTGAATTGCCTGCCGATGTATCACAGTGTCGGCGGAGTCGCGGCTATTTTCCCAGTGATTATTAATGGCGGATCGGTAGTTATCAGGCCTAGGTTCTCCTCGAGCCGTTTCTGGGATGACGTGGCCAGCTACGATTGCACCCTGTTCCAATACATCGGTGAACTTTGCCGTTATCTTGTGAACGCTCCTCCGCATCCACGCGAAACCGATCATCGCTTGAGGCTATGCTGCGGCAATGGATTGCGGGCCGGCGTCTGGGACGAATTTAAGGGCCGCTTCCGCATCCCGCAGATACTTGAATTTTACGCATCTACTGAAGGTAACGTCTCACTGTATAACTGCGAAGGCAAACCCGGTGCGATTGGCCGGGTTCCATCTTTCCTTGCGCATCGCAGCAACCTGGCCTTGGTCAAGTGCGATGCCTCCACTGAGGCGCCGTTACGCAACAATGACGGCTTCTGCGCGCGCTGCCAGCCGGGAGAGATAGGCGAGGCGATCGGGAAAATCCTCGGCGATGAATCCGATTATACCACCCGCTTCGAAGGCTACGCCGACAGTGCGGCTTCCGAAAGAAAAATCCTTCGCGACGTGTTCACGCACGGCGACGTTTGGTTTCGTACCGGCGACCTGATGCGCCGTGACGAGAAGGGCTATTACTATTTCGTCGACAGAATTGGTGATACTTTCCGCTGGAAAGGTGAAAACGTCGCGACAGTCGAGGTGGCTAGTAAAATCTCAGCTTATCCCCACGTCCTGGACGCAGTCGTTTATGGTGTAACGGTTCCCGGTACAGAGGGTCGTGCCGGCATGGCCGCTGTCGTTGCCGATCACGGTTTCGAGTTAAGCGCTTTTCACAAGTACCTCAATGAGAACCTGCCCGATTATGCTCGCCCATTGTTTTTGCGCCTCTGTGATGTAATTGAAGTGACAGCGACCTTCAAATCCAAAGCTCATCAACTAAAGCTTGATGGCTACAATCCGGCCGCCACCACAGATAACATATTTTTTAACGATCGGCTTCAACAGGCCTTCGTAAAACTCGACAGCACTTTATTCGAAAACATCCAGGCTGGCATGATTCGCCTGTAATACCGCCGGAGCCCAGTCTAAGCCATATTGCCCGCATCAATCGTCATCACGGTTCCGGTGATGTTGCGCGCCTTTTCGCTGATCAGAAATTCGACTGCGTTGGCTATATCGTCAACCTCGGCCAGCCGGCCCAACGCGCTGCGCCGCGCAATCCGAGTTAGCTGCTCTGCACTCAGGCCTTGAGTCATCTGCGTATCCATGAACCCGGGGGCGACGGCGTTGACGTTAATCCCGAGGGAACCGGCCTCCCTCGCGAGCGAACGAGTAAAGCCAATCAGTGAGGCCTTGCTTGCGGCATACGCGGCGAGTCCCTTGTATCCAGTAAGGCCGGCAACCGATGTGATGTTTACGATTCTGCCCCCACCGTCAGCCATCATCGATCGCACTACATATTTAGTAACTATCAATGGCGACACCACGTTTAGATGGACGAGGCGCTCGATCCGTGTATCGTGCATCGTTGCCAGCAAGCCGCTGGTTCCAAGGGCCGCATTGTTGACCAGTCCATAAATCGGTCCAAACTGCTTCCGCACGCTCTTGACGAGATCGTGAATGCCTGAGATATCCGCCAGGTCGAATCGCCGGAAGTGTAATTCGCCGCGCTGATCTCGTTCAGCCTCTTGGATCGCCGCGACGATCTCTGCACTCTCGCGCCGCGCTATCGCAATCACACGGTATTGTGCCAGCGCGAGTTTGCGTGAAATCGCGAGGCCTAATCCGCGGCTGCCGCCGGTTACCAGGACATTACGCACCAGCGCGGGCCAGCTTGCCGGAGGTAGTTACTTCCAGTGAGGGTACAATATAGATCGCGGCTGGAACCTTGTACGCGGCAAGAGCGCGCCGGCACGCCTCGATCAATTCCTGCTTCAATGCCATGATATCGCGCGTATCGCTGTCGTTATCGGCCGACTTGAGTACCACGTCGGCGACTACGATTGCGCCGGTGATTGGACTTTTGCGTCCCCGCGCGAGCGCCATCTGCACCTGCGGATGGCGGTTGAGTACCTCCTCGATCTCTTCAGGATGGACCTTGGCGCCGCCGACATTGATCACTCCGTCCCGGCGTCCTACGAAATAATAACGGTCGCCGCGCAACTCAGCTAAATCACCGGTATCGATGAACCCATTGCGATCTACGAGCTTTGCACTTTTATCTCCCAGGTAGCATAGCGCCGTCCTCGCCGATCGGATTCGCAGTGAACCGTCCTCGATTTTTATCTCCGCGCCATTGTCTTGCTTCCCAAGAATTTCCGCGGGAAAGCCCGCCAGGCCATCGTGAACTTCAAAACCAACCCCCGCTTCCGTCGATGCGAAGGCATGTACGATCGTGGCGTTGGGATAAGCTGCGTGAAGATTGTCCAGAATTCCCTGGTCCACGATCTCTCCGGAAAGACGCACGTACTGCGGATCCAGCTTGTGAGCCATCGGGCTCATCAGTGCACGCCGCCAGTGAGATGGTGTTCCGGAAATATGCGTTACACCTTCGGCGCCAACCCGCCTCAGAAAATCGCTCACCGGTTCCTGTGAACTCGGCAGAATCAGTGACGCACCGCCAAGCAGCGCGCGCAGGAAAATTTGCAAGCCGCCATAGCGTCTAATGTCGTAGAAGGTGCTCCATACCGTATCATTGGCGTTTGACTGGCGCCTTGCTGTGATTGCCGCGGTCAGGCTCGCCAGCGTATGCACAGTCAGCTTGGGCAAGCCCGTCGTTCCAGACGTGAGCAGTACCCATTCGGTTTGTCTCTGGCGGCCGCGCGGATGACTCGCTGTGGTCAGCGCCTCGTCGCACGTCACGATGCATCCAACGCCAAACGAAGCGGCTTGTGACCCTTCCTGATCACATACGACCGCATCGGCGGCCCCAGTCGCAATAACGAATGGCAGATGTTCTCGTGGCGCCTCGCCGGGATAGAGAATGACTCGGCGTGCGATCCCGTCCAGTTCAATCAGCGCCAAGGCGGTCGCCAACTGGCTCCTAGTTGTAATAAGGACAGTGCGGTCGCGTAATTCCCCGAGGTGTCCGCGTAGACTTGAACGTTCCGCCAGATCCTTTACAGTGATTCTGGCCGTGGCCGATCGCAGTGAACTATGCGCGAGCTGCCCCGAATCTGTCAGAGCATCCCAGAGCGAGCCCGCGTCACTTGGTTGCATCCTCATAGATCCTGACGAAGTCGATGAATCGGATCGGAATCTCAAGATCCTCGTCGGCGCTGAAAGGATCGACCCCCAGCTCATCTTCCAGGCGGGCCACGATGATCGCGAACGACAGGGAATCAAGACCGGATTCCAGCAGTACCAAATCATCGGTAAGTGGCGAGAGTTTGACTTTCTTTTCTTTAGCGACTCGCTCGAACTGCGATATCACTGACGACCTAACTGACATTAGTCTGACACCATCGATAGGAATACCACTCTCTTAGCGCTGACCGCCTGCCCGCAACGGCAGCCTCAATCCTGCCTCACCTGACTATACCCCCTGGAGACAGGATACCGAACTACGATCATCCGTAAGTATCAGCTGCCAGGCGGCGACGCACGCCATTGATCAACTTTCTGAATGCCCTCATCGCTATCGGTGGTGTCAGTTCAGCCGCGATCTCATCCAGCCGAACGCCATAATCAAATTGGTCGTGCGAGTCAGGCCTTACCTTGAATTGGGTCGAATGCTCTCTGCGGGTTTTGTCCCAGGTAGCAGTATAGTAATAGAGCGCTATCGAACGCCGCGATGCGCTGTCCGGGTGATTGACCGGTTCTGGATTGCCGTGGAATGAGGTCGAGGAAGTATTAAAAATAACGCAGCGGTTGAATAGTGGAATCACACGCAGGGCGCACTTGCTCATGCTGCGATCCCAGATCTCGAAGCAGCCGCCGTACTCTTCTTTCCAGTCGCGATTGAGGTAAATCAGGACATTGATGCGCCGTTCGAGGTCCAGTTGCGTATGATGGTTGAAGTCAGCATGGATACTTAGATGGCCGCCATTGGCAACTTCATGCAATCCTCCGCCGCCAAAATACGGATCTGGGATTAATCCCTTGATTCCAGTGAGATTCTCCAAGAATTGAAGAAAGGGCGCTGAATTGAAGCTGTAAAAAAGTACGCGAAGCGATGGCGAAAGTGTCTCCGGCTTAAATTCGAGCTTCTTATTTTCCTGCTTCCTTGCATATTCTCTAATCGACGAAGGCCGCTGCGGAAACTCGCGCACGCATAAACTGGCCAGCTCCTCGTCTAAGAAATC
>DATJUF010000014.1:0-6822 GCA_035502655.1 Binataceae bacterium (SeqCode) | reverse complement strand
CGGGTGCACATGTCGTCGGCGATCTGGCTCCGCGCCCACTGCTGCTCGTTCACGGTACCGCCGACACGATACTCCCCCATCGCAGCTCCGAAATGATCTACGAGAGGGCAGGGGAGCCGCGCGAGTTGATGCTATTCGAGGGCGCGGATCATCGCTTCAGCGATCGTGGCGACGAGCTGTTCGCATTGGTTCGCGAATGGCTCCGCCAGTATCTCTGATCGGCGCGAGCCTCAGCCTGGACGCTCTCACCGGTCTAAATCAATCGAAGACTCGGCGTGTCAGCGATGCTCGCCGCCACCTCCGTGAAACCCGCCCCCGCCGTGGACGCCTCCTCCGTGAAATCCACCGCCATGGAATTCATGGCTGGGACCGCGGAAATACTCATGGTGCCCCGGACCGCGCCAGTGTTGTTCCCAGGGATGATTGACAATGATGTCCGGCTGGTAGCCCAGGTAGTTGCCCACTCCCCAGGAGTACGGCGCATAGCCGTAGTCCGGGTAGCCGTACCCGTTGCCGTAATAAGGTCCGCAACCAAAAAGGCAACAGCCAATCACGATGGCCGCGATGATTAAAATTGAGCGTCGCATAGATGGCATCACCTTCCGCTTCGACTCATGGCGCGCCCCAGGCCGGTTTGCCATCTGCGTGGTAAAAGGCAATTCCAGGGGTTCTTGCGGCCGGAACGTCGAGCGCGGTGCGGAGTCTGCCTGTAGCGTCGTACAGGCCGAGACCAGGTGTTCCGTGCGGTCCTAGGGCCAGAGTCGCGCGTACCCGGCCTTCCTGATCGTACAAGTCGAGGCCGGGCGAGCCATCGGCGGTGATATCCAGTGTCACTCGCGCCCGGCCACTGGTGTCGTCAAGATCCAAACCCACTGAGCCGTCGGCTAAAACGCCCATAGCGCCGCGGATCTTGCCGTTGCTGTCCTGCAGCACAAACTGCTGCGCGTTTATAGTCTGACCGGCGCTGCTACTAGTCTGCGCCATCATGATCAACGCACCCGCCATCAGCGTCAGGGCGCCGGCCGCCAGCCGCAGGCGGCGATTGCTTCGTTGCAAATCTGCTTGCTGCCGCTCGAGCCGGGCCAACCGTTCGATCAATTCGCCTGTTGGTTGTTCCATCGTAATCCTTGCGTTTGGTTGCCTGTGTTAGTCGCTGCTGAGCTAGGCTGGTCGATGTATGCTTGCTCATAGGATGAGACAGAAACAATGAAAAAAATTACAAACGAAACGATAGCGCGCTTGGCGCCTGAGCTTTGGCGGCGGCATGAAACGCCAGGTGGAGCGCAACCAGCCGAGCAGGCTCATCGAAGAAGCGGAAAGAGCAGGGGAGTCCGCGAGCTGCGTCGGCACTAAGAAGTCCGGGACGTGCGTATATGTAATCGCCGCTAATCTGGACGCGGGGCGCTCCCGCCTATAGGCTCATCAGGCGGGCAGTTGCCTGCGGGTGAAGATGAGAATTCCAGCTGCAATCGTTGGTGCCACCGGGATTGCGGGTCAGCAAGTGCTGGCTGCGCTCGATGGCCATCCGGATTTTGAAATCGCCGCTCTTGCCGCTTCTGAACGTTCGGCCAGCAAAAGTTTTGACGAGGCCCTCACCGATCCGCACAGCGGGATGCGCCGCTGGTATGTGGATGGTGGCGAAGCGCCAATGACTGCCCTCAAGCTCGAGGTTCAGGACGCGCGCGCACTACGCCTCGACGGCATCGGCGTCGTCTTTGCTGCGGTCGAAACCGATGCCGCGCGTGAACTAGAGCCGCTTTACGCCAAACACGTTCCGACCATAAGCACCGCGCGGCCCCATCGGATGGACCCTGACGTGCCTTTGGTGATTCCCGGCGTCAATCTGGATCATTTGAAAATCGTCGAAGAGCAGCGGCGCCGCCGCGGCTGGAAAGGCTTCATCGCGACGCTGCCGAACTGCACCGCAACTGGTCTGGCCGTGACCTTGAAGGCTCTCGATCAGCGTTTCGGCGTTGACTCCGTAATCGTTACGACTATGCAAGGAATTTCCGGCGCCGGCCGCGATTTGCCGGCGCTCGACATCGTCGAAAACATCATTCCCTATATTCCTCGCGAGGAAGAACGCGTCGCCCTCGAGACCCGCAAGATCCTTGGTCAGACGGCCCGCGATGGCATTGCCGAGTTGCCCGTCAGAGTGAGTGCGACCTGCACTCGCGCGTCGGTGCTGGCTGGCCATACCGAGGCGGTGACGGTGGGCTTGAAACGGGCGGCCACAATCGCTGAAGTGAACGCATCATTTGAGGAATTCGGACAGGATTTCACGAGACTGAGCCTAACCAATTCGCCGCGTCACATGATTACGGTTCATCGGAATCCAATGCGTCCGCAACCCCGGCTGGACCGTGATGCCGAGCGCGGCATGACCACCTCAGTCGGGCGTGTGCGGGAGGACGAGGTGCTGCCCAACGGAATCAAGTACCTGCTGGTGAGCCATAATGCCGCAATGGGGGCCGGACGCGGAGCCGTGCTGCTGGCTGAATATATGAAACATGCGGGCTATCTCGATTGATCGAATCGCCTGCTCGGGCCGGCTGGGTCGCAGCGCAAAATTTCGCGATTCCAGCAGGTTATGATGTCCATCCGGGTTTGGCTGCCGCCTTCTGCGATTTCTATCGACGCCCCTAGAGAATCCATGTCCAAGCCGCAAGTTGCTACTGACGCGACGCCAGACGCCAAACGCAGCCATACGCCTCTGATGATCCTGTTCCTAACGGTCTTTATTGACCTGTTGGGCTTCGGGATCGTCATCCCGTTCCTGCCGCTTTACGCGGAGCGCATGCACGTCGGCGCTGCGGGGATCGGCCTGCTTCTATCGATCTACTCCCTGATGCAGTTACTGATGGCCCCGGTCCTAGGCCGCATTTCCGACTATGTTGGCCGCCGCCCGATTATCATGCTCGGCCTGCTGGGCTCGTCAGTGGGTTATTTGCTCTATGGCTTCGCCGGCAGCTTCGCGATGCTATTAGTCTCGCGCGCAGTCCATGGCGCCTGTGCCGGGACGATTTCGACTGCCCAAGCCTACGTCGCCGATACTACCGACCAATCCAGCCGCGCCCGAGGGATGGGAATGATTGGCGCCGCCTTCGGGCTCGGATTCGTCTTAGGCCCGGCGATTGGCGGCTTGCTCGGCCATTCGAGCTTGCGCACGCCGGTTTTTTTCGCCGCCGCGCTGACGTTTGCCAACCTGATTTTTGCCGCGATGCGCCTGCCCGAATCGCACGAACGGGAGGCGAACACGCGCCTCGCCCTCAAGGATCTTGCTGCGCCGCTCCTGAACCTTCCCGCCGAGTTGACGCAGTATCGCCTGGAGCGCCTCTTCGGCCTTTCGTTCGTCACCACTTCGGCGATCGCGGGCTTCGAGGCGACCTTCGCGATGATGGTCCCGCGGGTTTATGGCTATGGGCCTTTCGGTGTTGGCGGCCTGTTCGCCTTTGCCGGACTCACGCAAGCGATTACGCAGGGCTATCTGCTTGGCAAGATCGTCAAACGCACCGGGGAATTGCCGCTGATTCGTACCGGCTTGGTGCTGCTGGCGCTGGGCTTGGCGCCGTTGGCGAGCCTCACATCGCACGCGCTACTGCTATTCTGCCTAGCGCTGCTCGCGATTGGGTACGGCTTGGCGAGTCCTTCGATTGCCAGCTTGATCTCCCGGCGGACAGCGCGCGAAAAGCAGGGCGAGGTGCTCGGTGCTAATCAGTCGGCACAGTCGCTGGCACGGATTATGGGACCGCTAGCCGCAGGCTCGATTTACCAGTGGATAGGGCCGCAGCCGGTCTATTTCACCGCCGCCGTGATGGCTTCGCTGGCCTTGATGCTGGCGGTCAGCGTCACGTCCGGCGCCTACGTGCTTGAAGTTGGGAGGGACGATCACGCTTAACTGGATTCTGGTCTTTCATCTGTTCGGCGTCATCCTGTGGCTGGGCGGATTGCTTACCGTCACCAGTATGATGGCGCTGGTGCCCGCTGAAGTCGGCGCCGCGCGCGAGCGTTTGATTGGCGCGAGCAATCGGATTCTGCGGATGAGCGGGCACGCGGGGGCCGCGATAGCGATTCTCTTCGGCATTCTTGCGCTTGTTGTGGCACCCTATTTACTGACGCAGCCCTGGCTTCATGTGAAACTCGCGCTGGTCGCCGTACTGCTTTTCTTTCACATCCGGCTCGCCCGCCGCCTGAACCGTCTGGAGCGCGACCGCACTGAGGCGACCAGCGGCGAGTTCCGGATGGTTCACGGTATCATCAGCCTGCTGCTGCTGTTTATCCTGATCATGGTTCTAGTCAAGCCGTCCTTCTAAACCCATAGATGTGAATTTAAAACTCTGGGGAAACGCGCAGGCTCAAGCGATCGCCGCGTACGCCCTGTCAGCCGCTTTGAGGGCGGTTCCCCGTGCGAGTTCAAGCCCTTGTGACGAGAGCACGGATTCCAGCGCGTTTAACGCCATCATCACATTTTCACGCGTTGACGACTCGCCCAGCAGCCCGATCCGCCATACTTTGCCCTTGAGAGGTCCGAGACCGCCTGCGATTTCGATATTGAAATGCCGCAGCAGTTCTCCGCGCACGCTGGCGTCGTCAATGCTATTGGGAATTGCCACTACCGCCAGTTGCGGCAAACGATGCCCCTCCTGTGCGAGCGGCTTGAGGCCGAGTGCGCCGAGTCCTGCCCAGATCGCGCGCGCGTTCGCCTGATGGCGCGCGAAACGCTGGTCCAAACCCTCCTCGATTACGAGCCGCAGGGCTTCGTAGAGCGCATAGTTCATCGAGATCGGCGCGGTATGATGGTAGAGGCGCTCGGCGCCCCAATAGCGTTCAATCATCGCCAGGTCGAAATACCAGGAGTACGGTTTTGACTTGCGTCTGCGCACGGCCTGCATTGCACTTTCGGCGAAAGTTACCGGTGCGAGACCGGGCGGCGCACTGATACCTTTCTGCGTGCAGGTGTAGCAAGCGTCGATCTCCCATTTATCGATTTCGACCGGGACGCATCCGACTGATGTCACGGCATCGAGCAGAATCAGCGCACCATACCGGTGTGCCATTGCCCCCAATTCTTCAACCGGCTGATGCATCCCGGTTGAAGTCTCGGCATGCACCACTGCGAGCAGCTTGGGTTTGCGTGCAGCCTTCAGCGCTGCTTCGATGCGTTCAGGCTCCACAATCCGGCCCCATTCGGCTTCTACTCGGTGCACCTGCGCGCCGAGCCGTCCGGCCGCGTCCGCCAGACGCTCGCCGAACGCGCCCGCTACTGCGACTATGACCTCATCGCCATCCTCGACGAGGTTCGCTAAAGCCGTTTCCATTCCCGACGATCCGCTCCCGGAAACCGGGAAGGTGATTTCGTTGGCGGTCTGAAAAACGATGCGCAGCAAGCGCTTGATATTTTCCATTACACTGACGAAAGCTGGGTCGAGATGGCCAACCACCGGCGAGACCATCGCCTTCATCACCCGCGGGTTGACATTGGTGGGCCCGGGACCGAGAAGAATGCGAGCCGGTGGGTTCAATTCGGGAAAAGAAATCGCCATGCCTGACCTTTATGCGCGCCACGAAGTTTCCGGAGCCGCAACCTGGCGCCAGTATTGTTGGTTTTTGACTGCGGCCGAGTGACATTATGACGAGCGGGCCATTAATGGAAAAGCCGCCAACATAGGCGAGCCTGCAATGCCCGCGCGTGCGAGGCTGAGAGTGCCTGAAACTTCTGTGAGGGCGAGCCGGTTGCGTAAAGAAGCTGAGAGCACGTGTTCCATGCTAGGCTGAGGTTGTGTCTCGTAACGGTACAAACAATAAGCCGCAGCTTTCATTCGATGCCCACGTTTTCGGCGAAATCCAACAGATTCTCGACGCCGAAGGTATCGTTTCGCATCGCTCCGAACTCAAAGTCTACGAATGCGACGGCTGGACGATTGAGAAAAGCGCGCCCGAGTTGCTGTTGCGTCCACGCACAGCCGCCGAGGTCAGTGCGATTCTCGCACTGCTCCATCGCCGCAGTGTTTCATATGTGCCGCGTGGCTCGGGCACGGGACTTTCCGGCGGCGCGCTACCGATCAGCGCCCCGGTGATGATCTGCACCACGCGCATGAATCGCATCCTCAAGATCGATACGGCCAATCGCATCGCCGAAGTCGAGAGCGGCGTGGTAAATCTGCACGTGACCAATGCGGTCAGGAATCAAGGGTTCTTCTATGCACCAGACCCTTCCTCGCAGATGGCCTGCTCGATCGGCGGCAATATCGCCGAGAACTCGGGCGGACCACATACGCTGAAATACGGCGTAACCACTAATCATGTGCTCGGCCTTGAATTGGTGCTGCCGGATGGCGAGATTGCACAACTCGGCGGGCCGCTCGACGAACGCTGCGGCTACGATTTGGTTGGCGCAGTGATCGGTGCGGAAGGGACCGCCGGAATTGTGACTAAGGCTACACTCAGGCTTACGCGGACGCCGGAGGCGCATCGCACCCTGCTCGCAATTTTCGCCGATGTCGAAAGCGCAACAAAAGCGGTTTCAGCGATTATCGCCGCGGGAATTATTCCGGGTGCAATCGAGATGATGGACCAATTGATCATCCGTGCAGTCGAAGCCGCTTTTCATGCCGGTATTCCTGAGGACGCTGGGGCCGTGCTGCTGATCGAACTTGACGGCCTTGCTTGCGGTCTTAATGACGGCGCTCAGCGGGTGACAGAGCTGGCGAAGGCAGCCGGCGCGCGCGAGGTCCGCGTGGCTCGCGACGAGGCTGAGCGCGCGACATTGTGGAAAGCGCGTAAACGTGCGTTTGGTGCGGTTGGCCGCCTGGCTCCGAACTA
>DATJUF010000013.1:0-12838 GCA_035502655.1 Binataceae bacterium (SeqCode) | reverse complement strand
GGACTACGTGGTGGCGACCGGCGAGACCCATTCGGTGCGCGAATTCCTCGCCCTGGCCTTCGAGCGCCTGCAGCTCGGCTGGCAGCAGTACGTCGAATTCGACAGCCGCTTCATCCGCCCGGCCGAAGTCGATCTGCTGGTGGGCGACGCCAGCCGCAGCCGCAGCCTGCTCGGCTGGCAGCCGCGCGTCGGTTTCCGCCAGCTCGTGGCCCTGATGGTCGACGCCGACCTCGAACTCGCCCAGCGCGAACTCCGCGCCCAGAACCATTAGCCATCGCCAATCGCAGCTAAGCGCCAGTTCAAACCACCGCCTAAGAGGAGCCTTGAGCAGCGGGGATTCGTACCACGAATTCCGCCCCTCGGCCCTCACTTCTAGCCTCGATCTTCCCGCCACTCAGTTCGACCAGATTTTTGGCCACCGTAAGGCCAATTCCCAGGCCCTTGTGATCGACGTCGGACGGCGTCTCACCTTGGAAGAAAATATCGAAAATCTGTTCGAGATCTTCCGCCTTGATGCCAAGCCCGCTATCGCGGATCGAGATGACATGCCATCCCGGTTCACGCGTTACCTGCCAAATGATCGATCCGCCTTCCGGGGTAAATTTCACCGCATTAGCCATCAGATTGGTAGTGACTTGGCTAAGGCGGGCCTGATCGGCTATCGCTAGCACAGGTTCCTCGGGCAGATTCATCGTGACGTTAAGCTTTTTTTCATGAGCCGCAGCCTGATTAGCTTCGACGGCATGCCGGATACACTTGCGCAGGTCGATTTCCGCGCTATTCAGTTCGATCTTGCCGAAGCGCGCCCGGTGAAGGTCAAGCAAATCGTCGAGTAAAAACGCCTGGTGACGCGTTTGCCGTTCGATAACCCCAATCGCGTGTAGCTGCTGCGGATCCGGATCGGTATCTTTGAGCCGCTGCACCGCGAACAGGATCGGCTGAACCTGGTTGCGCAGTTCGTGCGAGAGCGTACCGAGGAAGCGCTGGCGTTGCAGCTCAAGGTTCGCAGCGCGGGACGCTGCCACATTACGTTCGCGCTCCGCCTCCTGGATGAACTGATCAATTGACGCACGCACACATAAGTCCATCAGGTCCAGAATGCGGCGGCCTCCTTCCAGGATTATTTCTTCCTCGGCCGCAGTTGAAGAGTCGTGCAGGATCGCTAGAAATACCCGGCGGAAGATGGTCAGCTCCCACAGGACATCAATCACCGAATAACCCTTGAGACGCCGCTGATGGCCGTGCCGGCGGCTATCCGCTTCAATTTTGTCTGAAACCTCGCCTTCCAATGCCAGGATCAGAGCATCAGTCAGCGCCGGGATATGATCGAGCAGTTCACCATCGTCGAGCCTGGCAAGCCGTTGTGCCTGCTCCGATTGGGCTCTCGCTGCAAGCCGCCAGCGGTCAAGGATCTCGTCTTTGTGACGTTTGAGATAATCGGCCATGTAGGCCGTGTCGATCGCCATAGCCGAATGGGTTCTAGCAAGCGCCTCGCCGCCAGCACACGATCGCGATTAGAGGCCCGATCGTACACAGGCGCCGCTGCTGGGCGCAAGCGCCGGCCCTCTATCCACTGTCTGCGTGGCTGGGGCTCCAAGATGCCCGCTATTTTACAGCCGTTCGCGAGGCTCCCGCTTATGTAATTTGTAATTCTTTCAGAGAATCTAAGTGTGACAAATTGATGAAAATATGGATGATCGGACTGAAGCAGGGCTGCGAGCGGCGTGGGATCGTTCCGCAGTTAATGGCGCGCCTATTGCGTTGATTTAACGTCTTGGATGGAAATTAGGCCCGTCGCCTCCTCTCAGCGATGATTTATTACCGCCATTTTGGCCTCAGCGGAGCACCCTTTCAGTTCACTCCGTCGCCCAAGGTTTTGTATTCGAGTCCTTCGCACAGCAATGGATTGGCTGCACTCGAAGGTTCGCTGACGCTTGAATCCGCTGCCATTACCCTCCTGACTGGTCCGTCCGGTTCGGGCAAAACCACCCTTGCGATGGCGATGCTGGCGCGGCACTGGGGCCGCTCTCGGGTCGTCTACCTCGCCAACCCAAGTGCCGGAAGCCCTACGATGCTGCGCGAGATCCTTGGCCAGCTCGGGACCTTCCAGGCAGGCAGTCCGCGCGAGGCGACTGATGCATTCAGCCACTATTTGTCGTTCTTTGGAGCAAATTCAAAACTTCTTATCTTATTTGATGAAGCACACTATTTAAGCGACGCTACTTGTGACCAAATAGCCGACTTTCTCAATAGGGATCGCACCATAGCCAATCGTCTAAGTTTGGCTTTAATTGGTCAACCCGAGCTACTTGAACGCATTGCCTCAGAAAGGCATCGGCGACTCCAGGAGCTTACCGCCTCTTTGGTGACGCTTAAGCCCCTGCCTCTCGAAGAAGCGATTCGCTACGTCGAGTACCGGTTGGCGGCCTTCAACGGCCTGGCCGAAAAAGTATTTGCTCCGGGCGCTCTCGAGTATCTGCTGGAACACGCCGAAGGACTCCCACGCCGGATCAATATCTTGTGTCACAATGCGATGCTGATGGCGCATGCCGCCCAAGCAGCTCAGGTGACCAAGACGATGGCGCGGATGTCGGTCTCCGAGTTCGAGGGACGTACGGCAGCAGAAGCAGTAAATGCGTCGTCACAAACAAACAAGAATTCGAGCACCCCGGCTCGTGCTGGACGTCCCGACGCCGAGCCCGTGGCACGGCCCCCGGCCCCGCCAGCATTCCGCGGACGGATTGGCATGGGAATTGGATTACTTCTGGGCAGTGTCGTTGTGATGAGCGGGCTGTGGCTCGCGATAACGCGTTCGGAAGCGGGAGCGCGGAGCGGTTTTATAGACGCGGAAGAGCCCGCAATTTTTAGCGACGATTTGAATGGAGCCAATGAAGGGACAAGTCCGGGGACATATCGGCTCGTTAACGACTCTCCCAACGAAGTTGACGTGCAAACAGTCGCTCCGGTAGTTCGTCCGAATGCGGCTGGCGGTAAGATCGAGGAAAAGGTCCTTTCCCATGCTCAGAATCGCCGGCAGGTTACAATCGATCAGCGCGGTGCCGCTGATAGCAGTGCTCCTACTGCGCACAACCCGGGATTCGGATCTTAGGAGAACCGCAATTTGATGCGCCGATAGCGCCACTTGAAATTTAAAAGGTTAGTCTTGTTCGCCGATAGGAATTGCAGCCACGTAGCTTCGGAACCCCCCACGGAGCACGTTAAACAAACCTATCGGCGAACTTCTTTTGGCGGCCCATTTGCGCTTAAGCCGTTCGCTGCCTCGGCGATCTTCAAATTGTGGATATACCCCGATCGGGAAACGTCTCAGAATCGAAAGTTCCGGCCACAAGCCTGATATTGGATACCAAATACTTTGGAGCATCGCCGCGCTTAACTCTTTCCGGCTGACGTTCCATTTTTTTGAGGCCGCTAAGGCGTCGCGTAACCGTTGAACCGATCGCTCAGGATCGCGGCCTTTTGCGCCAGGCTCGACGCGGCAAGGTAGTCGCCCTGCTTCTCCGCCTGCTGCGCCGCCGTCAGCAGGCTCAATGCTTGATTATAGGCCGCCCGGTCATCGCTGCCCAGATTCTCAGGATGCGCTACTTGGCCTAGATTCGTCTGGGCCCTGCCCAATGCCTTCTCGACGATTGTGCGATCGGCGCTCTCACCTCCAATGCTCACCCGCGCCGGTCCACTGGGAGTTGGCGAAGGAGACGGCGAAGCCGGTGAGATGGCCGGGGTGGGAGTAGCGGAAGGCGTCGGTACCTCCTCCAGCTCATGATTACGATGGCGTCGCCGTCGCCGGCGATGTGGCGCAGGGGTTGGGGCGAGTTGCGGCGTTGGTGACGGAGTCGCCACTGGCTGAGGCCGGACTGGTGATGGCGGCGGCTTGGGTTTAAAGAACGAACAAGCGAAAAACAGCGTCGCGGTAATCACCGCGCATGTGGCAAGAGCAATGGGTCTACGCACGAAGAAAATTACCTGCCCGCCACATCGGGTCCTGCGAGCACATAATGTTGATCGTCGGCGACCGGCAGTCTAATCACTACAGTCGTGCCACTGCCCACCTGTGACTGGATATCCACAGTCCCGCGATGGAGATCAATCGCGCGCAGCGCCAGCGGCAGTCCAAGCCCATTGCCGTTCTTTTTAGTCGTGAAATAAAGATTGAATACCCGCGGTAGATTTTCGGGCAGAATACCCGGGCCTTCGTCTGATACGGTAATTTCGATAAAGCTATGATTGAGCGAGCTTGCGACACGGACCGTACCCCCGTCCGGCATCGCTTCCGCGGCATTGCCAAGGACATTGCGCAGCGCCTCGGAGAGCAGCGCGCGATCAGCCTGAATGGTCCCGACCCGCGCATCAAACTCATGCTCGACCGTCAGCCCCGGCCGCACTATCGAATTAGTGATTTCAGCGACGAGTTCGTTCACGGAACAGCGCGAAAGCTTCAACTGTTCGGGTTTCATGAAGCGCATGAGAGCGTTCACCGCGCGATCGAGCCGTTCCACTTCGTTGCGCAGGCCGCGCACTCGCTGATCAATCGGTACGTTGCGTCCGGCATCCTGGCTGAGCAGTTCGAGTTGTAAATTCATCGCATTAAGGGGATTGCGAATCTGATGAGCCACACCGGAAATCAAACCGCCCAGACGCACCAGCCGCCCCGAATAATCGACCACGTTTTCCAGCTCGCGCATCGATTCAAGATCGCGCACGACTACCAGCAGGCCCGGCGGTTTTGGCCCTTGGCCGAGCGAGAAAATCGAAACCAGCACGCGATTCGGCTCACCCCCGTCCGCTAAATCGAGGGCGACGTCACGGACTTCAGTACCAGTGCTGTAAGCTGTTTCGACCATTCGTTCGAGCGGATTATCTTTGCCAATCAACAGGCTCAGCGGCTTGCCTTCGGCCAATCCACCAGCCGGCAAACCGAGGCGTCCCTGCGCCTCGGCATTGGCGAACAGGACTGCGCCCCCCGCATCAAGCAAGAGGACCGCATCCGTGATTGAGCGGAAGATATTGATAAACTGGCCGCGCTCGGTTTCCCATTGCGCGCGGCTGCTCTTGATCCGCCGCGACAGGTCATTGAACTTTTCGGCCAGGGTGCCGAGTTCGTCCCGGCCTTCGATCCGGAGGTTGACTTCGTCCCGGCCGGCCGCAATTTGTTCAACGCCACTGGTAATAGCCGCGATCGGCTGCAGCATAAAGCGGGCGGCGATCATTGTCGCCAGCAGGCTCAAGATCACACCCGCCAGCGCTGCTGTGACGATCTGTTCGACCGCGCGATGGGCTTGCGCTGAAATCAACGCTGTCGACAGGCCAATGCGAATCAAGGCGAAGGGCTGCTCGTTGGCTTTGACCTTCTCCTGAATCTCATAGGTCCGTTCAGTCCATACTGCGCCAATACGCCTCCACGGCCACCAGGACTCGACCTGCTCACGCAGCTTACCGAATGGTTCGGCCGCAGCAACTTTGGCCTCGGCCGGCTCCGCTTTTGCCTCAGCGGAGGTAACTGGAGAGCCAGCCGATGCAGGCTTGGTACTGCTCGATTCGACCGGGGCAATCAGTGTCCCGCTGGCATCATCGACACGCGCATAGACCACGCCTTTCCCAAAGGCTTGTGACGATGACAGAAAAGCTGACAGCGCCGCATCCCCCCGCAGCGCTGTCTCCAGATCGGCTTTTTTGCTGCTGTTCGCATTGACGAGCGCAGTGCGGATTTGTTCAAAAGTCTGGTCAGCCAGCATGGTCCCCGAGTCGCCGAGATTCTCGACCATCGTGGCCATACTGTGATCTACCTGAGCGACGCTAACCACGAGGAACGGTAGAACGAGAATACCGAGGAAAACGATCGCGAGTTTGGCTCGCAAATCCATAGCTGGCTTAAGAGGCCTGTGCGCGTGTCACTGAGCGGCTGAAGGCTGTTGGCGGCACATCCTCATCGCCCGGCCCCCCCTTCCTCGCCGGTACAGTTGCAATCTTCAATTACCACGCGACGCCGTATAAATTAGCATCGCGAGCCGCCAAATCAAACGGCTCTTCTTGGCTTAATCGCGCTGTTCAAGGCCCATCCGCCGCGCAATAATTACCTTCATAATCTCATTGGTTCCCGCATAGATGCTCTGTACGGCCGCGTCGGCGTAATCAGTAGATACTGGGAATTCGCGCATGAAGCCATAACCGCCGTGAAGTTGCAGGCACTGGCTCGCGACCTTTTTGAGCAGCTCAGTCGTCCACCATTTTGCCATACTGACCTCCGTCACCACTTCGTCACCCCGGACGTGGGCCGCGAGCAGCCGATCAACGAAAGCTTGCCCTACTTCGACCTCGGTCGCCATTTCCGCCAGCTTGAATTGCGTGTTCTGGAATGACGCGATTGGCTGGCCAAAAGCCCGCCGCTGCTTGGTATACGCTACCGTATCTTCCAGGCAGCGCCGCGCACTGGTAAGCGAGCCGACCGCTGTCACCAGCCGCTCCTGCTGCAATTTGTCCATCAGCATTTTGAAGCCTTGCCCTTCGCGCCCGAGCAAATTGGTTACCGGTACCCGGCAGTCCTCGAAGAACAATTCGCTGGTATCCTGACCGGGGAAGCCGAGCTTTTCGAGCTTGCGCCCGCGCACGAACCCCGGGGCGTTGCCATCCACGATAATCAGGCTGATCCCGCGATGGGCCGGTTTGGCATTTGGATCAGTTTTAACCACAACAATGATCGCATCGGCGATCTGCCCGTTCGAGATAAAGGTCTTCGCGCCATTGATGACGTAGTTATCGCCCTCGCGGCGCGCTGTCGTACGGACCGCCGCAAGGTCCGAGCCGGTGCCCGGTTCGGTCATCGCAATCGCGAGAATCGTCTCGCCGCTGATTGCCCCGCGCAGATAGCGCTCTTTCTGGGCTTCCGTGCCGAAGCTTGATAAGTAGGGCATGCAGATGTCCGAATGCAGCCCCATCATCAGGCCGTGCGCACGCACCCATGCCATCTCTTCGACGACAATAGCATCATAAAGGAAGTCTACACCGCCGCCACCATATTCCGCCGGCGCATTGGCGCCGAGAAACCCGGCCTCTCCCAGCTTGCGCCAGCTCGCCCGGTCGCTGCGGCCCTCGCGGTTCCAATCCTCGATTTTCGGGACGATTTCGCTCTCGATAAAACGGCGTACTTGGTTCCGAAACATCTCATGTTCTTCGCTGAAAAGCTCACGGCGCATGGCCTCTACCTCAGGCTTCAGAGTCTCTAGGCTGCCGGTTCGCAGACTCACGTCTGCACAGCCTCGCAAACTCGGCTCTACCACTTCGATCAAGCGGAATCCTGACACGCTCGCGGCATAGTGCCAAATCAATTCAGCCCCTCCCCATGCGAAAGACACCGCCTATTGCGTTCGCCCACGAATTGCGCAAGCAAGTACGCTAAGCTCTTCCAGGAGCGGCGCGAGCAAACGAGTCAGCGAGATGCGCATCTTCGCGAGTGCTGCGAGCGATTAACCATGACCTCCGGCAATAGGAGTGCAAAGCGTATGAAGGCGATTCAGATTGATCGGCTCGGCGGTCCCGAGGTGATGGAACTGCGCGAGCGGCCCAGGCCGGAACTTCAGCCGGGCACGATTATCATTCGCAATCACGTCATCACGGTCAATTTCGGCGACATCTTCTTCAATCGCGGCGAGTACATTGTGAAGCCGATCTTCCCCGATACGCCTGGGATGGAAGCGGCCGGCATCGTCGACGAGGTCGCGCCCGACGTTAGCGAGTTCAAGCGGGGCATGCGGGTCGCTTACATCGGGATGGGCGCCTACGCCGAGTATACGCGCATCCGTCCCAGCCGCGTGATTCCGCTGCCGGATTGGCTTAGCTTCGAGCAAGGCGCGGCATTCCCGATCGCCGTGATGACTGCCTGGCACATGATCCACACCCTGCATCAGACCGGCCCGGGTCAGACTGTATTGGTCCATTCGGCCGCGGGCGGTGTCGGAGTCGCCGCCGTCCAGATCTGCAAGGCGGCCGGTGCGCGCGTAATCGGCACTGTCTCCAGTGACGCCAAGGCTGACGTTGTGCGTAAGCTCGGCGCCGACGAAGTAATCAATTACGAGACTCACGACTTCGCCGAAGAGGCGCTGCGCCTGACCGATCGCCGCGGCATTGATTTGATCCTCGACGCTGTCGGCAAGCCGACTTTCGAGAAAGGCCTCAAGTGTCTCGCACCGTTTGGCCACATAATTCTATTTGGCCGCGCGGGCGGCGTGCCCGGCCCGATGAATCCAATGAAGGTATTCGAGAAATCTGCGACTTTCAGCGGCTTCGTACTGCCGATGATCTACAGCCGCCGCGACGTGATGCATCGTGCTTGGGACCATTCCTTCGGCCTGATTCGCGAAGGCAAGCTCACGATTCCAATTGGCGCGAGCTTCCCCTTAGCGGACGCACGCAAAGCCCATGAGGCGATTCTCTCGCGCCAGACCGTCGGCAAAGTCCTCTTGATCCCTTAACGTTAAGAATCAGGCTCGGAACGCCGGTTGCGGACCCGTTTTAGATATTCGCTGATGCGGGCCTCGTAACCGCGGCCGGACGGCTCGTAGTAACGCCGCTCCTTCAAATCGTCAGGCAGGTAATCCTGCTCGACCAGCGCGCCTTCATAGTCGTGTGGGTAGCGGTAATGCTCACCGTAGCCGAGTTTCTTCATCAGCGGCGTTGGCGCGTTGCGGATATGTAACGGCACCGGCAGTGCGCCATGCTTGCGGGCGTCATCCCGCGCCGCATTCATCGCACGATACGACGCATTCGACTTGGGCGCACTCGCCAGATAGGTCACGCCCTGCGCCAGCGGAATAATCCCCTCGGGCAGACCGACAAAATCTACCGCGTCCTTCACTGCGAGCGCGATTTGCAGCGCATGCGGATCGGCATTGCCGATATCTTCCGACGCAAAGATTACCATCCGCCGCACGATAAACAGCGGTTCCTCGCCCGCTTCGACCATCCGCGTCATCCAATAAAGCGCCGCATCCGGATCGCTGCCGCGCATGCTCTTGATGAACGCCGAAATCACATTGTAATGCTCGTCACCGGCGCGATCGTAGAGCAGCGCCTTATGCTGCGCGGCCTCAGTTATATCGGCAGCCGTGATCTGTTTGCGGCCAGCGCCAGTCGCCAACTCCGCTGCGACTTCGAGCGTACCCAGCGCGCGCCGGGCATCGCCGGACCCAAAGCGCACGACTTCCGCCATCGCGTCATCGCTGAGCGTTAGTTCCATCGCGCCAAGGCCGCGTTCACGATCGTTCAGCGCCCGCCCTATAAGGCTCGCCAGGGCATCGTCGCTGAGCGGATTCAGCACGACCACCCGCGCCCGTGAGATCAACGGCGAGATTACCTCGAAAGAAGGATTCTCTGTGGTCGCGCCAATCAGCGTAAAGAGGCCGCTCTCGACATGCGGCAGAATCGCGTCTTGCTGCGCACGGTTCCATCGATGGATTTCGTCGATAAAGACCACCGTCGGCTTGCCCTCGATTTGCAGCGTGCGCCGCGCCTCCTCGATTGCCTCACGCAGGTCAGCGATACCCGCGCTGACGGCTGCGATCGTCCGCAGGTTGGCCCCAGAAGCTTCCGCCAGCAGCATTGCGAGCGTGGTTTTGCCACTCCCGGGTGGTCCCCAAAGGATCATCGAATGGAGCCGATGAGCCGCCGCCATCTGTGCCAGCAGCTTGCCCGGCGCCAGCAGATGGTCCTGCCCTACGACTTCATCGAGGGTGCGCGGGCGCATCCGATCGGCCAACGGTTGCGCAGCCGGCCGCCGAGGATGGAAAAGCCCCTGCCCTTCTTCGACTTTGCGCCGTGCCATCCTTCGAACTTAGCATAGCCGCACGAGGTAGGCCTCGCTGGCGAGGCCGTGCGGCTGTGAGGACTGCGAACCAGCCGCCTGAAACTCTAAGGTAGGCCGCGCTGGCGAGGCCGTGCTGCATTAGCGGAGCCGAAGGCGGAGCGAGCAAACGAGTCTGCGAGGTGCGTCGTAAAGATATGAGGACTGCGCGCCAGCCGCCTAAAGGTCTGACTCAGCGCCGGTCACTAAGACCCGCCGCTCTCGTCTTTCGATAACGGTTCAGTCTGACTCGGGCTTACCCGTGCCTCCATTCTTGTCATTCTCGCCCTGGGCGAGAGCCTGCCCTCGTCAGAAGGCGCGAAAAATCCCGACCTTCTAGTGTCCCGATTTGCATATCAGGTCCTCGATGTTCTACGTTCTAGGCGGGCCGAACAGGAGTCGGCACCAGCTATGATCGTCGGAATCGATATCGGTGGTTCAACCACGGATGCCGTTATCCTCGACAACGGCGGCGTCAGTGTCGTCACAATTGAAGCCAATGATCCGGTTGCGGCAGCGGCCGGGGCGCTCGGCAAGCTCGTCGAAACTTGCGGGCTCGAACTCAATCGCGTCGAGCGCATCGCGGCTACCGGAGCGGGGTCGCGCGCACTTGGCGAGCGTCTCTTCGGGCGGCCCGTCGTTAAGGTCAACGAATTTGACGCGATCGGGATCGGCGGCACCTCGCTGGCGGGTAAAAAGCGCGCGCTGGTGGTCTCGCTCGGAACCGGCACCGCGATCGTCTCAGTCAATCCCGAGAAAATCGACCACGTCGGCGGCACAGGACTCGGCGGCGGCACCTTGCGCGGCTTATCCAAGCATATGCTCGGGGTCTCGACCTTCGAGACGCTTGAAGCGCTGGCCGAGCGCGGTGATTTAAGCCGCGTCGACTTGACCGTGCGCGATATTGCCGGCGGCGCGATCGGCGACCTCCCGCCGGGCACTACCGCGTCGAATTTCGGCAAGATCTCGGCCGACGCTACCGCCGAGGACAAGGCGCTCGCGATTATGAACATGATCGTCGAAGTGGTCTCGGTCCTCGCCTTGGCCTCAGCGCGCGCATGCGGCCAGGACGATATCGTGCTGACCGGCAAGCTCACGCGTATCTTCCGCTTCATGAACAACAACACGCGGCGCAATTTCCTGTGGCGTAGTTTCATGATCCCACAGCATGCCGACTATGCTACCGCGATCGGCGCCGCGCGTGCCTCGATGGCGCAATACGGCGCGCGCCAGTAATCCAATCAGGTCCAGCGCCTGGCAAGAGCCCGCCCTCGGAACAGCGCGCAAGATAGGCCTCGCTGGCGAAGCCGTGCTGCACTAGTGGAGCAGAAGGCGGAGCGGGCAAACGAGTCTGCGAGGTGCGTCGTAAAGATATGAGGACTGCGCGCCTGCCGCCTATAGCTCCGAAGAATCCGGGTCTTCGCTCCCGCCCCCTCCCCATCCGGAGCGCGAGTCTGTCATTCCCGCGCGTCTGTTTGCCTGGCGCGCGAGGAATCCCGCAGTCTTCGCTCCTGGACTGAAGCCGGCACCGGCAGCACGCCGCCCGCCCTGTAACTGATCAGCCGGGTGCACTAAAATCTCCTCATCATGGCCTCGCTCAGCGCTATCCGTCACGAGCTGACCCGCTCAATCGAAGGCGACGTGCTCTTCGATTCCGCCTCGCGCGCACTCTACGCTACCGACGCTTCGAACTACCGCCGCGTACCGCTCGGCGTGGTCAATCCGCGCCATGAAGGCGACGTCGCACGCACCCTCGAACTGGCGCGGGAAAACCGCTTGCCGATCCTTCCGCGCGGTGCCGGTACCGCCCTCGCCGGACAGGCTGTCAACTCCGCGATCGTCCTCGATTTCTCGCGCTACATGAATCGTGTGCTCGCCGTTGAACCTGATCATCGTACTGCCACCGTCGAACCTGGCCTCGTCCAGGCGCATCTCGACGCCGCCTTGGCGTCCCGCGGCCTCTTCTTCGCTCCTGACCCGGCAACTAAAGATCGCTGCACCTTGGGCGGGATGATCGGCAATAACTCTTGCGGCGCTCACTCAGCCGCCTATGGCAAGACCGTTGATAACGTTGTCAGCCTGGAGGTTATTCTTTACGACGGCACCCGGATCACCCTCGGCATCGGTGGCGAGGGCGAGTATGCCGCTGCGCTCGCGGCAGGCGGCCGTCACGCCGAGGTTTATCGCAAGGCTCGAAGCCTGATCGAGGCCCACGGACGACTGGTGCGCGAGCGTTACCCATCCATCCCGCGGCGGGTTTCCGGCTACAACCTCGACGAGCTGCTGCCCGAACGCGGCTTCAATCTCGCCCGCGCCGTTGTCGGTTCCGAAGGCACGCTGGCGGTTGTGCTCAAGGCTACTGTCAGCGTCGTGCCAAAACCCCAGCGCCTCGCCCTGCTCGTACTCGGCTTCGACGATGTTTTCATCGCCGCCGATCAGATGCCCTGGCTGTTGAGCCATCACCCGGAAGCACTCGAAGGTTTCGATGATCGCCTGCCCGAATTTGCCCGAACCAAAGGACTCGGTGCGGTGCGGATGCTCCCCGAGGGACGCGCCTTCCTGATCATCGAACTAGGCGGCGCGAATGAAGACGAAATCCGCGCTCGTGCCGATGCCTTGATGCAGGACGCGGCGGACAATTCGGCCTGCGTCGGGCGCACCGTTCTGCTTGATCGCGCCGAACAGCGTGCGGTGTGGGGCCTGCGTGAATCAGGCCTCGGCGCCAGTGCGCTGATCCCCGGCAATCCCCGCACCTGGCCCGGCGCCGAAGACTGCGCGGTTCCCCCAGCCCGCCTCGGTGAATACCTGCGCCGCTTCAAGCTGACGCTCGATCGCCATCATCTGGCCGCCGCGACCTACTATGGACATTTCGGTGAAGGATGCGTTCACTGCCGCATCAACTTTGACTTCTTCACCACCTCTGGCATCGCAGTTTTCCGCGCCGCGATGACCGATATCGCTGATCTGGTAACGGAATTCGGCGGATCG
>DATJUF010000012.1:0-7340 GCA_035502655.1 Binataceae bacterium (SeqCode) | reverse complement strand
AGACGAATAACTTGATGGTTCCTCGCAAGTCCAGCTCGATGCAAGATCGACATTGCCGCCGAGGTACACGGCGGTTTCGGGATAGGCGCAGAGCGGCATCGTACGATCAATTGGATTCGTCAGGACGTTGTCTTCATAGTGGGCGGCGATGATGTTGTCGGGCGCGGAACCACCCTCGGTCCACTCGATAAGCGGAGTGAGCGGATCAAAGACGTTGGGGCCCGGGCCTCCGCCGCAATGGTGCATACCGGGGACCATGAAAAGACGGGCGGATTCGCGCAGGGTGGCATATATTCCGTCCGATGATCCAGCGGGGGCAGACTGTCCAGACTTAGGGATGCTGGTGTAGTGCACCTTGGAGGCATGCCTGTTGGCGAAATAGGCGGCGGAGTTGTAATAGTCAACGCTGACGAATGCGGTAAGCGCTGGATCGCTCCATCCATGATACATCAGGAGCTTGCCGCCGCGGGTGAAGAATGGAGCAAGATTGGGATTCTCGCCGTTGCCCTGATAGGCCGAAGAGAGCTGAGCCAAGCGGAAAATCTCAACGTAATTGCCGAAGTCAAAAGACAAGGAATCGGCGGCGGGATCATCGAAGAGGTAATACTTCATGAATTGATCCTGGAAAGTCCACTGGAAGGGAGCGTCAACGAATGATGGCAGCGGCGACGCTCCCCAAGGGTCGGCGACACCAAAAGTTGGTGTGACAAACCCGGTAATCCATTCTTCCCAGCCGTCGGAACCACCCGGGTCGCTTTGGGTGTAACCTGGATAGAGCTGCTGTCCAATTGAAGTCTTGGCCCCGCTATAGATTGCGTTCACGGTCGCGGCCTGTGCGGCGGTCAGGCAGGTGGGCTCGTCGCCGGAAGAGCATTCGATGCTGGCTGGATTAAAGTTGCATTTGCGCGGGTCCTGAATGAGGCCGTCGACGACGCCGTCGAGGCCGTCACACTCGGCGAGCACAGCCGAATCAAGCAACTCAACCTTGGCGGGAGGCAAGTAGCTGGCGGCGGATGAGAGCAAGGCCTGATCGTTCCAGTTGAACCCGGCGACGGGATAGCCGATGGCGGGATCGCCCGCGACGATTCCGTTGTAGTCGGATGGATACTTCTGGGCCTCGACCAGAGCCTGACGGCCGCCGGTGGAGCATCCGTCGAAGTAGGAATTCATAGCGCTAACCTCATAATAGGCCTGGGTGAGGGTCTCGCCGGCGACGGTGCTCAGATGAACGGCACGATCGGCAAAATCCTCGCGCGCTGCCTGATTTGGCTGGCCGTTCGGCAGCAAGGCATAGCTGCCGTCGAGATCGGCCAGTTCGCCGAGGGCGGACTCATGACCTGCGTCGGTGACCGCAACGGCGAAACCATCTTCCAGGGGCAGTGGGAAGTCGTCCGCCTGAGTTGCCAGGCTGCCGACAAAGCCGCCGCCGCCGACAAATAAGAAACGGCCGTTCCACGTGGCGGGCAGGCCGATCTCGAAACCGACGGCGCCGGGCTGGCCGCCGGTGCTGGTGGCGATTGACCCGATTACGTCGCAAAAGGAGACAGGCGTGCTGAGGACGGACGCGCTAGAGATCGTCACGTTGAGGCTCGCGGGCAGGGCCGCGGCGAGAGCCGCGGGATCGCAGGACAGCGTGGCCGCGCCTGCGGCTGGCGGATAGCCCAGCCAGCCAAGGCCGGTAACTAAGAATGCAATGACGAGAACAGGTACAGAATGGCGTGGCCGAAGCATAAGGTTCTCCCCACGAGGCAGCACCTGATTATGCATAGACTTCCGTCTAGTCAGGGATTCAGGCGGTATAAAGAATCAAATCGAAGCATTTTGATGGCGATTAACACCGATACGGCCATAGCGTCAAATGAAACCGTTTGTGGCGATGGCTGGAACAGGGTGCGGCGGCTGATTAGCGGGATGAGCGCGGCCGGCTGCGTTGGGGTTTTCACCTGGCGCAATTCGGTGGTAGCATCGGCATCGCGAAATTCTGGGCGCCGAATTCGGACGCTGAGCTTGAAGGTCAAATACTTTACTTGAGGATTTCCTATGGCCGATGCGAAAGTAAGTAAACTGTGGGCGCTGCCGGGCGCAGTTTTAACTGCTCCGGCTTCGTTGCTGATGCATGGCGGTGACGCGACGCTGCTCGACCTGCCCTGCCCTTCCTTCTTGATGGAGCATCCGAAGGGGCTGGTGCTGTTCGATACCGGATGCAATGCAAAGATCATCGACGACGCGGTGGGATACTGGGGCGCGACGGCGGAGCATCTGCCACTCAAGTGGAACAAGCAGGACACGCTCGATAAGCAGATCCAAGGCGTGGGCTATAAGACATCAGACATAAAATACGTCATTTTGTCGCACGCGCATCTGGATCATTCGGGCGGCCTGACCTATTTCCCGAATGCGACATTTATCGCGGGCAAGGACGAAGTCCGCTATGCCTACTGGCCCGATCCAGATCGGCGATGGGCCTTTATCCTCAATGACTTTCTGCCGACGCGCGGCTACAAATGGATCGAATTCGGCGAGGACTTCGATCTGTTCGGGGATGGAGCGATCAAGTTCCTGTACACGCCTGGGCATACGCCGGGCGAATGCTCAGTGCTGGTGAATACCGGCGATCGCAAGTTCCTCTTCACTGGCGACACGGCCCATCTGCGGGCAGCGGTCGATAATGAGGCAACCATGCCGATTGACACTGATCCGTTCCAATCGACGTTGTCGCTGCGGAAGATCAGAGCGATTCGTGATATCCAGGGCGCGACGATGTGGATTACACATGACCCGGACGACTGGAAGGAGCACCCGCATCGCGTCGGCTAGCCGTTGATGGCGAACCGGAACTGATCGGGTAAGGGTAATCGCGCAATGCCGATCTACGAATGGAACTGCACCGCGTGTGACTTAAGCTTCGAAGCGCTGGCGTCAGTGATAGAAGCGAATGCACCGCGTGCCTGTCCTGAATGCGGTGAGCCGGCGGGCAGGATCATTTCAGCTTGCGTGATAGGTGCTGGTGCGCCGCCGGAAACAGCCGCGCGTGCAACGTCTGCGCCCGGCGGTGCCGATCGTCATGCTCATCAGCATGGGCGGCAATCACCGATTCCGCCTCCCGCGCGGCTATGCTGGATGGACGATAAGTCGGCAGAGCGGTTTGCCGCGTACAAGATGGGACGCGGGCATCAATACGACGACAAGCAGGCGGCGATTGCCGAGCGGCGCAAGCAAAGGGGCGAGGCAGAGCCGAAGCCTGACAACACGAACTCGCCGGTCGCGCAGATTCTCGCACGCAAGAAGGCCAGGGAAGCGAAAGAAGCGGCGAAGGCGGCAGGAGCATCGGTAGCGGCCGCGAATACGGGGACTGCGGGTATCGCTACCTCAGAGTCTTAGGCGGGCACTGGTTCGCCAAAGTCTATTCGAACGCACCTCGCGAGTTCGTTTGCCCGCTTCACCTCCGGGTCCGCTAGTGTACCGCACGGGTTTGCAGGCAAACCCTATCTTGGCCGAGCCAATAGCTAATCCAGTAAATCAATGACTAATCAGAGGGGCGGGCCGTCGAGCCGGCCCCTCGCCAATCATATTTACTAGCGCATAATGAGGTTAAGACCCGAGGGAGTTGAGTAGCGGCCATTATCGAGGTATTTCGGTGGCACCTGGCTGTTGATAAAGACCGGGTAGCTGTTGCTGGTGGGGTCGCCGATGAATGAGGCATGATTATTCTGTATATCCCAGAAGGCGTAGACCAGCGAGCCTGAGGCGTCGACCTGGCCAATACCGGGCACATTAACCGAGTGGAGGAAAAGCCCGGCGATTTTCCAGGGCCGATTTTGGCTGTCGTACAGATCTTCCCAATAGATATTGTAGGTAACCTTATCGACATACATCACGCGCTTGCCGTAGCAATAGCCACTCTGGCGGGTAGGAATCTTGCTGGCGCTGATGACGTAGGCATCGCGGACCTGCCATCGGCCCCATGAAGGCCTAGGAAATCCGAGCGGCAAATCATAGTCGTCAGGAAATTGACCCGGCATCTTCGGCAGGATGAGTGCGAGGATTTTCTTTTCACCGAGGTAATTGGCATTCATCTCAGTGAGATTTGAGTCGAAGCCGGAACGATAGTCCTCGCTCGTGATATCGATTCCCTCGGTCATACTGCAGCGTGCGAGTGGCGAAACCGGCTGATAGCGGCGGAGTGATGGGATAAAAGCGTAGAGGTCTTCCGAGCGCGCGGGATCGGTATGCGCAATCGTGAGTGAGGCCGTATAACGCATCTGTTCGGGCTGAGTGACGATATACCATTGCGTCCAGAAGATATCCTCAAAGCCGGGTTGGACCGCGGGAACGCCGGGATCGGTATTAAAACTCATCTGGCGGTAGACAACATCACCATTCACGCAGTTGATATTGCCAGTGCGGTCAAGGGAACATCCGCCGGCGTGGTTAATAACGACGGAATGGGGAATGTAGCGATAGACTACGTTCGCGAGGATCTTCCAGCCTTTGTGCGGGTCCGACGGGTTAGGAAAAGGCGTGCCTCCACGATAACCGGTGAGGGTAAGTCCGCCGTCGGGCAGATTGAGCAACTTGACCTGGCCTGCATAGCTTTCGGTGGCGGCCTGGTAATTCGGCGGAGGCGGATTGACGACGGTAGGACCGACGACAATTTGCGCATCGGGCGGCATCTTCCAGAAATACCTGCCCTCGAAGAGTGCCTGGAGACCGTCCGACATATATTGCCGGTACTGCTGCCAATTCTGATTGGTTATCGTCGTTCCGGGGGGAATGGTGGATGCAGCGGCGCCGATACCCACGCCGCCACTGGAGAAAGCCGTTTGCGCGGATGCGCTGCCAATCCAGAAGATGAAAACTGACGAAAGCAAAATAACCGGGATCAAATGCTTGACTACACGCATGCCAGAACAAAAACCCTTCAAGCGGGACCGCTAACGATGGTCCGCAGCTACTAATCTGCGAGCGGAGTATCGTTGGTCCGGGGTGCTTTGGCAAGCGGTTCGCGGGCCTCCGTCGTTCCATTGCTGTAGTCAAAGAAGCCCAATGGCCAGTATGGTTGCGCGGGTAACAGGGAATCGTCTACAGGTGGGTATAAGCAAACTGTCGGAGGAACTTATGAGCAAGCTCTATGATATCCCGGTCCGCCGGATCGATGGCGCCGATGCTTCGCTGGGCGACTATAAGGGTGATGTGATGCTGGTGGTCAACGTCGCGTCCAAGTGCGGACTGACTCCGCAATACACAGATTTGGAGGCCGTCTACGAACAATATCGCGATCGCGGGCTGGTGGTACTCGGCTTTCCGGCAAATCAATTCGCCGGGCAGGAGCCTGGGACCAATCAGGAGATCAAGCAGTTCTGCGAGACCAAATATTCAGTGAAGTTCCCGCTGTTCGAGAAGATCGTGGTAAAGGGCGAAGGACAGCATCCGCTGTATCAGCAATTGATTAGCGAGATCCCGCACGCACAGCAGAATCCCAAGGGCAGCTTGCGCAAGACGCTCGATCAGCATGGCCTCGGACCCACGAACGATACGGATATCATGTGGAACTTCGAAAAGTTCCTGGTCGATCGTCAGGGCAAAGTGGTGGGACGCTTTGCGCCAGATATCACGCCGAAAGACCCGGCGATTACGGGTGCGATCGAGGCTGAGCTGGCGAAACCGGCCTGAATTCTGGCAGGAGAAGAACACTAAGCGCGGGCTGCGATCCTCTTCTTGAGGCGGTCAGGCGAAAAGATCGGGATTCTTCGCGCGGCAGCCACGCGCGAGAATGACAGAGAAATAGGCCTCAGAGCTACGGGCGAGAATGCGAGGGGACGGCTACAACATTTACTTGCGGCCGCCCTTCTGAGACCTGATTCCTTGAGGCGATGGGCTAGAGGCGGGCGGCTTGCGGGCCGCGGACCACTTTGCCCGGCATCGCCCCAGTCGCCTCGCCACTCTCGAACGTCACCTCGCCGCTCACGACCGTATAGCGGTAACCGTCGGCGCGCTGCACGAAGCGGCGCCCACCGGCGGGGAGATCAAAGACCATCTCGGGCGGATGCAGGCGCAGGTTGTTGAAATCGATCAGATTAACGTCAGCCTTGAGGCCAGGCGTGAGCGTGCCGCGATCGCAGAGACCATAGAGGGCGGCTGTGTCCGAAGTCTGGCGCTTGATCGCGAGCTCGAGCGGGAGGCGCTGGCCGCGGCGGTCGCGGACCCAGTGGGTCAGCAGATAGGTGGGCATACTGGCGTCGCAGATGACGCCACAATGCGCACCGCCGTCGCTCAGCGAGAGAACGGTCGCGGGATCGATCAACTGGGGTAGGATGCTGTCGAAGGAGTAGTTCTTGTAGGCCAGCGGCATGTAGATGATGCCGCGCCCGTCGCGTTCGAGCAGTGCGTCGTAGGCAATTGCCTGCGGTGAGCGGCCGGTGCGCTGCGCCTGCGCCAGAATGCTCTTGTCGGCAGAGGGCTCATAGTCCGGAGGGTCGCCGAGTGCGAAATGATGCTGGAACTGGCTGACCATCGCGAGCGTTTGCTCCTCTCTCACGGCCGGCTGGTCGTTCAGGATTTGCGCGCGCACCGCAGGATCGCGCAAGCGCGCGAGACGTTCCTCGAAATTCAAACCGGCCATAAGCTGGCGATAGCTGCGATGAGTACTGAACGGATGAACGGAGCTTTGCAGGCTCATCAAAGAGGCGGCGGGCCGGGCGGCAACCTGTGCAACCATGTGTGCGCCCTGCTGATTTTGCTGGCGGATGAAATCGAGCACCTGCCACATCTTCATGCTGGAGCGGCGGCTGATGAGTGCGGCGAGTGAAATCGGGCGGCCGGTTTCCGCGGTGAGCTGGGCCATCCATGAGAGATCAGCGTCGGAGCCGTCAAGATCGGAGATAATCTCGAAGACCCCGTGGCCAGCCTCGCCGAGGCCACGCCCGAGGCCGATCATCTCGTCGATGCCGGCGAAAGTGCCCGGCACGTAAGCCTTGTCGCGCGTACGATGGACCAGTGTGCGCGAGGTGCTGACGCCGAGTGCGCCAGCAGCGACACCTTCGCGAACGACGGCGGCCATCCGTGCGATGTCGTCAGGAGTTGCCGGTTCGTTGGCGGCGCCGCGCTCGCCCATCACGTAGGCGCGGACGGCGCAATGGGGGACGTGGGCGCCGACGTCGAGCACGCGTTTCATCCTGCCGAGCGCGTCGAGATATTCGGGGAACGACTCCCATGTGAAGTCGATACCAGCAGTCAGCGTCGCGGTAGGAATGTCCTCGACGCCGTCCATCATGCTGATCAGGAAGGCTTCCTTGCCGCGCTCCACCGGGGCGAAGCCGACGCCGCAGTTACCCATGACT
>DATJUF010000011.1:0-3612 GCA_035502655.1 Binataceae bacterium (SeqCode) | reverse complement strand
TGGACATCGCTGTCGAACTCCTCTACTTCCATCTCAGATTTTCAGGCGCTCCGTTCGCGGACTCAGTCGCGCACGGCCTCACGGGTTCGGCCTATCTCAGCGCCGGCGAGGTCGTAAAGTGTAATTGCCATTACAATTCCTTTAGCAGAATCACCAAATGGTGTATGAACCGCGCCAGTGCCTGCCAGCGATTGATTTCGACTGCATTTAGCCAGCTCGGCGGAACTTTGGCAGCGTGACGTTAGGAGTCACGTCGTCGAAGACGACCTCGACCGGCATCCCGAGCTTCAATTCATCAGGCTTGGCGTCAGTGATCCAGGTGACCATGCGGACACCTTCTTCGAGCTCGACAATGGCCGGACTGTAGGGCATCACGTCCTTGAATTGCGGCAACATCGGCTGAACCGCGGTGGTCCAGGAAAAGAGCTTGCCTTTGCCAGAGGAGCGGGCCCATTCCCAATCGAAGGAGCCGCATTTCGCGCACATATCGCGCGGGATGTGGCGCCATGCACCGCATCCCGTGCAACGCTGAAAGCGCAATTCGTGCTGGTGGCAGAAGTTATAGAATTCGCTGGCGGAAGCGCCGGCGGGACGCGGCAAAGGGAGCCGGTAGGCTTTGCTTTCGGCCATGATGCTTTACCTCCTTAGTACGGCAAGTCCGCCGTCACCGAAATCGCCCCACCCTGTCACCAAACCGATTTCGGCGTCTTTGACCTGGCGCGGACCGCATTCATGGCGTAATTGGCGCGCCGCCTCGACAATGTGATTCATGCCCCAGACGTGCGCTTCGGAGTGCAATCCGCCGTGTGTGTTCAGCGGCAGCTCGCCGCCCAGTTCGATACGCTCGCGGGTCACGAAGTCCTTGACTTCGCCTCGCTTGCAGAAGCCCATCGCCTCGATTTGCAGCATCACGACATAGGTGAAGCAGTCATAGATTTCGAGGAAGTCGATATCCTTATGCGTCACACCGGCCATCGCGAAGGCTTTGGGTGCGGCGAACGAAAGGCCAATCACGAAAGGATCGGGACGCGCGGGAATATCGTCGGCCGGATAGGGATGGCCCTCGGCGACGCCGGAGATATAGACCGGCGGCTTCTTGAGATCGCGGGCGCGCTCGGGCGAAGTCACGACAACGGCGCAAGCAGCATCGGTCTCAAGGCAGCAATCATAGAGGCGGAACGGATAAGAGACCCATCGCGAAGCCATGTAATCGTCGAGCGTAAGCGGGCGGCCGCGCATCATGGCCTTATCATTGAGCTGGGCGTGCTTGCGCTCAGCCACCGCAATCGTGCCCATCGCCTCATGCGGGGTGCCGTACATCTTCATGTGGCGGGTGGCGAGCCACGCATAGAATTGCACGGGAACGGTCGCGCCATAGGGCAGATAAAAGGCGCCGACGGTGTTGAGCATCGGATTAGGCTCGGGCATCGGGCGCTCGGTGTTCTCGGCACGTGCGGCGCCCCCGCGCACAGGATTGAGCGAATAGCCGTTCCAGCCGAGTGGGATCAGAACGTTGGTTGCGATGCCGGACGCGATCGCCATCGCGGCACTCTGCAGAGCTACCACCGGACTCGCGCCGCCCATATGGACGGTGGTGGCGTAGCGCAGGTCTTCGATGCCGAGATTCGCGGCAAAATGCTCGGCGGTGGCGCCGATCGGCGGGCCGACGATGCCATCGATTTCGTGGGGTTTGAGGCCGGCGTCATTGAGGGCGTTGACGGAAGCGTCGAGCATCAGGCGCAGCTCCGATTTGCCGGAACCGCGGGAGAAGGTGCTTTCGCCGACGCCGGCGATACAGGACTGGTCGTTGAGTGAGTACATCAGGTTACTCCTCCATAGTCTTAGGCTTTCCGTTTGCGCACTCATTGTTAAACGCTCGACTCGCACACCCGATCGCTACGGGCTTCGCGCTTTCGTTCGAGCGCGGTTTCCAAACGATGCCTATCTTGAGCGGTTAGGTTAGTCGAGTCACGGCAGTTCGTCGAGGATAGATGGACGGACGCGTGTCGCGATGGATTTAACCGCCGAGAGATGTCGCGGCCGCAACAGCTTTATCCGCGGTGACCGCGAGCGAACGTGAAGCCACCAGCTTGGTTTAAGAAGTGATGTTTTGCTATATGAAACTTTTAGAGTTGTCGCCGTCCAGAGCGACGGGTGTCATCAAGATATTGGCATGATGGGGCTGACGCGTCTTCGGGGGGCAGGCCAGTGAAGAACTACAGCAAGTTCAAGCAACCCCATGATGTAGCGACCATAATTATCGTTACGCTGTGGCTGCTTGCGACTTGTTGGGCTCCGCGAGCCGCAGCGCAAGATTCAAATGGTTGGAACTTGGGACAAGCGCCAACCGCGGCAGGGAGCGATCTTTATCGCTTTGATGGTTCGAGCCAAACAGGGCCATCCGTTAGCGCGTCTCAAGCATTTAATACTCTCCACGGATTTACCAGTCTTGGCACTTACAACCGCCAAAACCAGACTTTGACGATGCCATGGCGGCCTCCGGCCAATCCGGATACGGCGGCGCTATCTCCTGAACCACTTTCGGCCAATACGAGCCGTGCGATACCGCCGGAGGGATCGGCGACTGTCAACGCTTTGGGCAATATCGGCGCCGCAGTCCCGGCAACGTTGCGCCCGAGCGATCTTCCTAAAGTAATATTGCCGAATGGCTCAGTCATTTCAGTCCCGGCGGAAATGTGGCCTGGCGTCAAACAGCTCACTGGTGACGCCGGATCGCCGACCGCATCATCCGCAACCGGATGGCGCTCCTACGTATGCCGAGGCGCGAGCAAGGCTGGCGGCGGCGTCGGAGTGGCGGCAGCGCTGAAAGGCCTCGGGGTTGAGAACGAGGCGTTGGAGACACTGACGGACGCCCTGAGTTCGCATTCAGCTCTTGTGGCGATCGCTGTTGTCGGCGGCTATGCCTTTTATAGTTACAATTGTCCTTGAGTCGTAAATTCCACCTTGCCGGCTTGACGCGAACTTGCGGTGCGATGCTTGGCATAGCTTGTCATTGCAACTGTGCGGGATCGGTTAAGGTGGCGAATTGAGTGTCGTCTGCGCCGGAAAAGGCGACCTTGTCCATCTCATCCATGCGAACGATAGCGAAACGGAATGGCCCATCGGAGACGACCACAGATCCTTGATAAGGATGTGCGAGTTCAAGTATCGCGAGAATCGTGAGGCCGAGTAAGCTGGAAAAGATGCCGCACATGAGAGCCTGCGACGGAAACGCATCGAGGCCAAAGAAATAGCTGAAGCCAATCGTAATGACGAGGCCGGCGTAAATGACCAGCCACACAACCGACGGAAAGTCCTCGTTGCCATACATGAAGCGCAACGCGTGATCCTCGCTCACCATCTGCAGCTCGTCAAAGCTCTTTTCCATCAAGAGCGACTGGCGTGAATCGCTTGGCGTAAAGCCGCTAATCAGCGCCCACATGTTGAGCGCCCCCAGCGGATCTTGCGCCGCCGCGGAATGCCTGGTCATGAGATGGAGACGGTCGGCCATCATGGGCCAATCAACGTTGATGGCGTGTTCGGTATAGCGGCGGATGGCCTGCTGAAGGTCCTGCTGAAGCGGTTGCGGGAATCCTTTGGATAGCCGGTACA
>DATJUF010000010.1:0-32658 GCA_035502655.1 Binataceae bacterium (SeqCode) | reverse complement strand
ACTAATAGCTTGCTGGCGGACGCTGTCGAGAACAGCCGCGAGAGCATTCGCGAGGGCCACGGCATGGGCCATACGCTGGAGCTCACTCATCTGTTCCCGCCGCTTCTTATCGAAATGATTAAAGTGGGCGAGCGTTCCGGTGAACTCGAGAGAATGCTTGAAAGGGTGGCCGACAACTACGAGCGCGAAGTGGAAACCTCGCTGCGGCAAATGACGACGCTGATTGAGCCTTTAATGACGCTGGTGATGGCCGGTGTAATCCTTTTCATGATGCTGGCGGTGCTGTTGCCGATCTTCCAGTTGAATCAATTGATGCAATGAAATCCTTAGGTAAACAATCGATAGCCGAGCGGTTGCGCCGTTCTGAGAGCGGCTTCACTCTGATCGAATTGATGGTGGTCATCCTGATTATTGGGTTGCTCGCCACTATCGTCGTGCAAAATCTGAGAGGTGCCACCGACAAGGCCAAGCGCATCAAGGCCGAAGCGGATATCTCGGGTTTTAAGACTGCGCTCGACCGCTATTACCTTGATAACGGCTCGTACCCGACAACCGATCAGGGATTGCAGGCGCTGGTCAGTGCTCCCAGCACCGGCAAGGTTCCGGTGGATTATCCCGACGGCGGCTATATCGAAAAAATTCCCAATGATCCGTGGAATAATCCTTACGTTTATCAGAGCGACGGCAACAGCTACATCCTCAAATCGTACGGCCCCTCCGGGGTCGATGGTGGCACCGGCAAGAACGCTCCTATTGATGGCAGCAGCAACAATGCCTCCCCTGATGAGGACAACGATAATAGCGCAGGCGGATCTCAGGCTGCGCAGTGAACATGCCGATTGCCGATCTTAAGTCAAATATCCTTGCAAAAGATGCCGGCGACATATGCCCAGCGGCTTGGAGTATGAGCTGTGCGGCTTTCAGTAATCAGCCCGAAACGCAGATCGCTGAGCGGCCGAATGAATTCCGGCTTTACCCTGATCGAGCTCGCAGTGGTGATGTTCATCATGGGGCTGATCATGATGATTGCCCTGCCCTATATCAGCGGGCTTAGGGGTTCGGAACTGCGCAGCGAAGTCCGGCGGCTGGCGAGCCGCGCCAATTATCTCTATGAGGAGGCGGCGGCCCAAAAGGTGATGCTTCGGTTGTCGTTCGATCTGGACAATAACCGCTACTTCGTGACGCGGCTCGATCCCTTCGCAGCAATGCCCAAGTACGTCGCCGAGCATGGCCCGGCCGGCGAGGTCGTAACCCTCCCGCCAGGTATCCGTCTGCGCGACGTATGGGTCGAGGGCGTAGGCGTTGTCACCCGGGGAATCGCCGTGACCCAGTTCTATCCGGACGGCTATGTCGACGCCACGGTGATCCATCTGGTTGACGATCGCGGTGAAGTCTTCACCATTGGTATCGAGCCCGACAGCGGGCATGTCACGATCACCAGCGGTGACATTCGCACGACCGCAGCACTGGGCATGTCGGAATGAAGCAGCCGGGGGAACGGGCGCAATACCGTTGGGGAAACGCTGCCAGCGGCCTGGGAAAGGCTGCTGACGGTGCATCTGCGTTGCCAGCAAGCGCTCGCCAGATGGCCCGCGCTTTCACCCTGCTGGAAGTGATGATCGCCGTCGCGTTTATTGGGATCGCTATGCTCGCCCTGCTCACGCTGCACAATCGCAACCTTCACAGCGTCATAGCTGCACAGGAGATGAGCCGCGCGAGCGTGCTCGCGCAAGCGTTGATGGCCCAGGCGGAAACCGAGCGCTATCCCGATATCGGCAGCAGCAGCGGTGATTTTCAAAGGGACTACCCGGGCAAATACCCCGGCTATCGCTGGCAGCGCGAGGTCGTGCCTACTCTCGGCCTTCAGGATGTGCGCACGGTGACTGTGCGCGTCTTCTATGGCGGTACGCGCACCTTCGAGCTGGACGAAATCATGCATAATCCCTCCCCCAATCCGCCTCCCTCGGCAGCGAACGGGCAGAACGGTCCGTGACGACTGATGCGCACCCGACTTCGACAGACCTTTCTACCGCGCTCCGCCGCCTCCGGCTTCACGCTGATCGAAATCATGATCGCAGTGGTGGTGCTCGGAATCGTCCTGCTGATGCTGGCCCAATCCTTTCATACCGTTGCCGCCAGCAAGGTGCATGGCGAGAACGTCATGGCTGTAGTGCAGGCTTCGCGCACGATCATGCTGCACATGAGTGACGAATTGCGCGGCGCCGTACAGACGCCCTTTACCGCGAGCAAAACGATGCTGGCGGGACGCGCGCGCATGGAGCATTTCGTGCCGATGGATACGTTGTTAGTATCGACCCTCGACCCGGGTCATCGGCGCGCGATTGAAGATTTCGGCCCCGAAGAAATTGTCGAATATACCAGCGCTCCGAACCCTGATCATGAGGGCTGGAATCTGCTGATGCGGCGGCAATACAGCGCCTTGCTTGATTCGCCGCCCTCCAGTTTCAACGATCCGCCGACGCTGGTGGCGAATAATGTCATCTCGCTCCATTTGCGCTACTACGACGGCACCCGCTGGACTGAAAGCTGGGATTCCGAGAATATGGCGCCCGGCCAGGCCCTGCCTCAGGAAGTCGCAATCGAGTTAGTGATGGGGGCGCCGACCGGCCAGCCGCTCACCTTGTCAACGGTCGTGATGCTTCCTATGGCCTTCCAGCAATGGTGAGCTGCCGCCGCTCTGAGCGCGGGATCGCGCTCCTCGCGACGATGCTTGCAGTCGCGTTGATGACTTTGCTGGTCGTAGATTTCGCCACCACGGTGACCCTCGGTTACCGCGCGGCGCAGAACCAGGCCGATGAGCTCAAGGCCTCATATCTGGCCCGTTCGGGGATTGGCATTGGGCTCGCGCTGCTCGAGCAGGATTCGTTTCACGATGCCGCCAGTCCGATGCCATACGACGCCTTGACCGAAGCCTGGGCGCAACCAATTCCGCCGATCCCGCTCGGTGGCGGAACAGTAGGCGTGACGATCGTCGATGAGGCGCGCAAACTTAATGTTAACGGTCTTATCGATCCCCAGACACATAATGTAAATAGCGATAAGGAACAGATTCTTGGGCGCCTGCTCGAATTGCTGGGAATCTCAGAAAATGTTGTTCCGGAATTGGAAGACTGGCTCGATCCTGACAGCATCGAATCGCCAGGCGGCGCCGAAGAATCCTATTATCTAACGCTTAAGCCGCCGTACGAGCCGCGTAACGGGCCTATGCCGACCATTGGTGATATGCGCGCATTGAAGGGAATGGACGATGCAACTTTCTTGACATTGACCAATTATCTCACCGTCTCGCAGGAAAGCGGAATCAACATCAATACCGCTTCGCCAGAACTGATTGCGGCTCTAACCCCGGAGTTCGCTGATAATCCACAGCTAGTCAAGGAAATTGTCTCAATCCGGATGATCCGCCCATTCACTAATATCACGGATCTAGGTAACCTGCCGGGCGTAGGCCAGTTCATCACGGATATCTCAGGCCAGCTCACGACCCGTAGCAGCTATTTTACGATTATCGGCCAAGGCGATTTTGCCGGAGCGCGGCACAGAATCTATGCAACCTTCCAGCGCGACTCCAATGGATCGGCGTCACTGACTGCCTGGCACGAGGACTAAGGAAGGACAAAAACCTGATGGCTCAGCGAGTGGTTGCGCTGGAATTGGCCGGCGAATATGTGCGGGCGGCAGTAGCTGACCGAAGCTGGAATTCGTTCGAGCTGATCGGCGTATTTGAGCAGGAGCGTGCCGACGATGAAGCGGATTTAAGCGGCGCACTGGCACGCTTGCTCGCAAAAACGGGCCAGCCCAGCGTTTTGATCTCTGCACTGCCCGGGGAATTTGTCGCCAAGCGCCTGCTTGAGCTGCCGTTCACCGACAAGCGCCGGCTGAATCAGGTCGTACCGTTCGCGCTCGAGGAGCATATGCCATTTGCGATCGACGACGCGGCGGTGGCTTTCAACCGTGTCGGACGCGAAAACGACAAAACCCTGGTGCTCGCCGCGCTGGCGCGCAAAGCCGATCTGGAACACCATCTCGAACTGCTCAGCCGCGCCGGGCTCGATCCGAAAATCGTCACGCTGGGGCCGTTCGCGCTGGCTGGCATTCTCACCCGCTCGCGCAATGGCAGCGCCGTACCGCACGTGGTTCTGGACATGGATCAAGGGTCATCATCGATGGTCCTGATTGATGCTGAAGGGATGCCGCGTGCATTGCGTACCGTGAGTCAGGGCCTTGATTTGCGGAACAATCACGTCACGCTCGAGCAGGGCGCCGCAAGCGCTATCCTGGGCACCCTGCGGCAAACGCTGCTTGCACATGGATCAGAGGGCCAGTTGCCTGAATTGATTCTGGCCGGGCCTGCAGCCGGTGTGGCCGAGGTGCGAAAGCAAATCGGGGAAGCGCTCACGACGTTGGTCAATCGGATCAACGATCTCGACTGCTCGTCGCTGATCGCGGGTGGTAAGAATGAACCAGCGCGCTTCAACGCATGCCTCGCGATGCTGCTCGGGGAGGCGCCAGGCAAGCCGCTTGAATTGCTGAATTTCCGCCAGGGTGAATTCAGTTATCGGGGCCACTCTGGAGTTACGCCATACCGCGTCCCGCTGATACTTGGGAGTATCGCGGTGGGCTTCGCGCTAATCCATTTCTTTCTTGGTATCGCCGTCGGCGCGCGCGAACTTGAATTATTGAACCGGGAAATATCAGCCACCGTAGCCCCGGCGCTCACGAAGACTGACCCCACGCTCGCAAAGCCTGAATTGGATGCGAAATTAAAGGAGATGCGCAAAAACCTGCGGCTCATGGGCGGCAATCTTGGCCACGGCTCGCCCCTGGATTTACTGTTAGCGCTGTCACAGACCATACCGCCGGGCGTCCCGATGCAAGTCTACGATATGCAGATCGACGATAGCGGCATAAAGATCCAGGGGACTGCAGATTCCTATGGGGCGGTCGACCAGGTGAAAAAAGCGCTGGAACGCAGTCCGCAATTCGAGGATATCAAGGTTGACCATGCCGCCGCGTCATCAAGCGAAGGCAAGATCGATTTCACTATAAGTACAGCACCCCGGGACACATTGTTGGGGATGAACTGACATGCTTGAACAGCTGAGAGAGTCGGTTGAACGAATTGGCGGCGCAATCGCGGCGCTAATCACAGCGATTGCCTCCTCCAGGGCGATGCAGGCCGTGGCAGCCGCGATCAGCCGCCTGTTCAGCCCGATTATCCAAAGACTGACCCCGGCCTATCGCACGGGCGAGGCCTGGTATCAAAAACGCGAGCCGCGGGAACGCCTCCTGCTCAAACTAGCGGCCGCTATCGGGGCAGTAGCAATTCTCTACAATATGATCTATCTGCCGATCATAGGTGTAAGCGAGGGCCTGCAGGATCGCGTGGAAGCCCGCCAGCGTGAATTGATCCAGGTCAGGAGCCTTATGCGCACCTACAATCGCGTAGGCGCCGAACTCGGCAAGGCCGCCAAGGGAACCGTGGCGGATAAGGACTTCTCGCTTTTTTCCGTGATCGAGCAAACTCTCGATCATACTGTAGGACGCGCCAAGATAGGCTCGATTACGCCCTCTGACCGTCCGCTGCCCGGCGGCTTCCAACAGCATGTCGTTGACTTGAAGCTCACCGAACTGAGCCTGCCGCAAATTGTCGACACGCTTTACGGCGTCCAGTCGCTGCCAGTCCCAGTGACGGTTGCCAACCTGCACATCCGCCAACGAGCGCAGGATCCTTATTCCTACGATGTTGATATAACTTGCATCGCGCTCGGCCGTAGCTGATGAACCGCCGCTTTGGGCGGCCGCGGAGGCGCCATGTACTGGCGTACCTTGCCGTCGGCGCGATCGTCTTTGTCATTTTCCTGATCGCGAGTTTCCCTTACAGCGCTACCATTTCTTCGATGCTCGCGCCTTATAAGCTGAAACTCACCTATGATCGCCAGCAAATCCGCCCTCCGATTGGAGTGGAACTCATCAACGTCAGCCTGACGCCGGCCGGCGCAAATTCGCCAGATCCATTGCTGCGAAGTCCCGAAGTAACGTTGACGCCGACGCTGGCAGCCTTGTTGTTCGGGCGTCCGGGCCTAAGTCTGCGCGCCAGCCTTTACGATGGCCTAGTCAAGACGACTCTGTGGCAGCGCAGAGGCGTCGTCGATCTCGATTTTCATCTGGATTCGATCAACCCGGCCCAGTGCGTCCCGCTGCGCTCGCTCGGCGCGATCGTCGATGGCCGTGTTTCGGCGGTGGGCACCGCCCGTATCGCTTCACCTGACCTGCCTGACGACAGCGGCCAAATGACACTGGATGCGCGCCAGGTGGTCGTAACCGTAATCAACGGCATCGGCTTTCCACCGGTTGAACTGGGCAAAGTGACCGGTGAATTGCAGCTTAACCACGGAACGCTGGCACTTGAGCATATCCATGCTGAGGGCGGTGATGCCGATATCGAGGCGCAAGGCTCGATTCAGCTCGGAGCGACGCTGGCTGATAGCGTTATCGACCTGCAGTTTACCTTGGTTCCAACACCTGCTGGCCGGCAGCATTTGGGCTTTTTCCTAAACATCCTGCCGCATCGGCAAGATCCCTCGGCGCCGTATATCCTGAGCGGTCCGCTGCTCGCGCCCAACCTCAGCTAGGGGCTGATAGTTCCTTGCGACGAGCGCTATATCGCCACCATTAGCGGCGGTCTGGTCCTCCCGGCGACCTTGCGGCGGCGGCCAAATCAGGCGACAATCGCGCCTTACTGCTTAACTTGATGGAGTTTTTCGATGGCGCAGGCGGAACGACGGCTGGGACTTCATATGGCGATTGCTGGGACCGCGTTCGAGGATACGCCTCGGCTGGCGCGTGAGGCTGAAGAACGTGGTTATTCCTCGATTTGGCGCGCCGAGGTCACCGGCCCCGACGCTTTCCTTACGCTCGCTGCGATTGCGCGTACGACTTCAACGGCTGAGCTTGCTACCGGGGTACTTCCAATCCAAATCCGCACACCGGGCGTGATGGCGATGAGTTTTCTGACGCTCAACGAAATGTCGCAGGGCCGCGCGGTTGCGGGCCTGGGCGTCTCGAGTCCGGTGATCGTCGAACGCTGGCACGGCGCGGCATACCGCAAGCCGGTAACGGCGATGCGCGAGTGCGTCGCGATCATGCGCGAGTTGTTTGCCAGCGGCCGTTGCAAGTTCCAGGGCAGCATCTACAAATGCGATTTCCGGCTCGACTTCCGAATCACCCAGAAGCCGCCCAAAATCTGTCTGGCGGCGCTCAATCCCCCTATGCTCCGGCTGGCCGGTGAAGTCGCCGATGGCGTCCTGCTCAACTATTCGCCGCCTGAGGCGATTCCACCGATGATCGAAGAAATCAAGGCTGGTGCGGCCAAGGCCAAGCGGCCGCTCGATCAGATCGATATTGGCATCTACCTGCGCATGTGCATCACGGAAGATGAAGGCGCGGCGCTCGCAAGCTTCAAGCGCGAGCTGGCGGGGTATGCCTTCGTCGAAGAATATAACAAAATGTTCACCCGCTACGGCCTCGATCATGAGTTTGCCGAAGTTCGCCGCCTCTGGCGGGAAGGCAAACGCGACGACGCTGCGAACGCTATCAGCGATGCTTCGGCGCACCGGCTTGCCGCCTTCGGCCCGCCTGCCGCCGGACGCAAGTTTGTCGAGAGTTTTCGCGCAGCCGGCGTGAACCATCCGGTGATCTTCCCTATCGGTCCCGGCCGCACTGCGCTGAAGGACTTCACTGCTACGATGCAGGCCCTTGGCGGAGCTTAAGGCATCTTTGCAGCGGCCTTTATTCGGCATCGGCGCGCGGTAGTTATTCAGTTTTCAATATTATACTTCGGCTGACGAGAGCCGCTATTTCCTGCCCGAAATTACTGTCGCGTTCGTTTTCTTACTCCTGGTGACGGAAGAATTGCTAGCCGCGATGCTGCCACAGAGATCGTTGCTTTCAGTGACCAGAGCGCCACTAGCTATAGTCACGCTTGGATTGCCCTGCCAGCAGTTACCGCTCGAAAGCAGATGCCCGCTCACCGACATGCTGCTGAGATTGAAGAAGTTATTAGTCAGTGACACTACCTGGCTCGCGCCGCCATTGAAATTCAACGAATCCCCGCTGCCCAGCATGTACAACTGCGAATTACTTAGATAGAGCACGCCGTTGCTCTGGAAGTTGATTACCGGGTCGCTGTTCGGAGCAAATTTCTCGTCGACGTTCGTCATGCTGATGTAAATCGGATCTGTACCTGTCGTCAGCAGCGTGCCGCTGCCGCTTTCAGAGGACACGTTCACTATGTCGATCGGGTGTTGATAAGCCGTGAGCGAACTATTCACCAGGTTCTCAAAATCGAAATCAACCTGCGTCACTCCGTCGAAATGTGTGCCCGTCATCTTGAACGAACCGCCCTCAGTATAAACGCCGATTGGCCCGTAGCCGACGATACCGCCGATTATTGTATGGACCAGCGAATTCGCTCCAACAAACGAATACCCGGCGTGAGTATAGTTATAGATCATTACGTTCTCGAAAAACCCCATATCATTGTTAGCGTCATCGTTGGGTCCTGCCACAAAACTAATACCGTCGGCTATGCTTGCGTCACTCAGCGAACCGATATGAACATCGCGCACCGTAAGATGGGTCGCCTCACCGCCCGTCGCCGTATCGGATTCGATTCCAGCGGATGGCGGTGCATTAGTGTTGCCGAGAATCGAGAGGGCTTCCACGGTGCAGTGCATCGCATCTACGAAGCGGATAACTGGCTGGCCTGCCATAGCGGTAGTTGGCTGCAACATCGTCGCCAGCATGCCGTCGCCGACGATCCTCACTCCCATTGTGTTGGATATAGTCAGTGTTTCGCTGATTCCATAAGTGCCGGCTGGTATATAAACCGTATCACCGCTAACACTCGCGGTATTGATCGCCGATTGGATTGCTTGCGTGGCATCGCTGCCGTTGCCTACCGCGCCCAGGCTAGCCACGTTGATTGCGGCTACCGCCAACCCACGGCCGATCGTCAACGTTAGAAGAAGAGCCTGCGCCAGCACGACATACTTGGAAACTCCGGTTTGCAGCGTGGCGGCGGTTCCGTTGCGTGGGTTGAAGTTCATCATGAAGTTGGAATTCAGCAACTCCAGTACCAGCATATTTCAGCATGACTCGCCTCAATACAGATAGTTAAAGATAAGCCGTATACTCAATTTTAGAACTTCCAGGTTTTGAGTGCACTTGCGCTTCCGTTCATCTCGCACGAAATATGTAGCGGGACGAAACCGAAACGCCTCGAAATCGTGCCTCGGGTCATGAGGACGCAAAATCTCGTACCAAAGCGATGCAAATCATGTTTCGCAATGTTCATTTCAGACACCTGTGTATCCATTTAGGCGAACCTATTACCGGCGAATTGTATTTATATCGGACAGGCCGCATTCGTTTTCGATTGCTTCGTTTTACCCGATACACTATTTCTCACATCTATGAGGGGGCATGAGCGTGAACTCAGCGGAGCTGCGTCTAGCGTGTATGGATCAAGTCTGACGCAGCGCGAAGTTCACACGCAGCAGCCGGCCCAGTCCTTCTATCGACTAGTGATCGAGCCAGTTCATTTCGGATGCCGGCGGCGCTTTGGTTTTGCGTTCGGCCTTGCTGGACTCGTTTTGGCGCTGAATCTGTTTGGTTCGGCTAACCTCAGCTTGAATGAGCGGCTTCTCGCATCATTGATAATAATCGTATGCGCTCTCCCATCATGGCTATGGCTGGCGGGCAATGACCTCGCCTTGCCATTCATGCCTTTCATGGGGATGGTCTTCACGGTCTACTATGCCGCGCCGCTCTTTCTTTTGCGCGATTACACGACTGTATGGTCACGCAGTCCGTTGCCGCACACGTTTGTAGCCCGCTCGCTCGAACTGGTCCTGACTGGCTTGTTATGCATTTACGCGGGCTACTACGGCCCGGTCGCGGTGCTATTGAGTACTCTTATTGCGCGACGCCAGATGGCTTGGCGCCGAATAGGCAATGTGAAATTCAACGGCTTGCTATTCGGTACTGCTGGGCTATTGCTATTTACAGGTGAGCGCGCACTATCCTTGCCGCTTAGCTTCGTGCAACTGCTTTCCTTTGCTTCGGATCTATGTTTGCTCGGAGCGTGTATCCTCTTTGCACTCCAACTTACCAATGGAATCGGTTTCGCGTGCGGGTTTTTCCTATGGGGGGTACTGGTTCCGGTGCGCTTATGGCTGGGACTAGGAACCGGATTAACTTCCGAAGGCCTGATCATCGCATTGTTGCTGATTTTCACTTATGCCTCGGTGCGTCATCGGTTGCCGTGGCTGATTATCATCATCGGCGGACTCTCCTTTTGTGTTATCCGCCCTGCCGAACAGAGTTTTCGGGGCCTGACCTGGAGAGGCGGCATGATGGAAAACGCGACGGTTGCGGACAAGTCGGTTTTGCTGGCCGGTATGATCCGCGAAACTTTAAGCGAATCCATCTATGGGCTCGATGGAACCGCGGATGACATGGTTCAATTTTCGATGCGCCGATTAGGCACAGATACGCTGACTTTGGCTGACGTCCTGCACGACACGCCTCGAATCGTGCCTTATTGGAACGGCGCCACTTACTATCCGCTTCTATTCAAACCATTGCCGCGGATATTATTCCCAGACAAGCCCGAAGAGGTCACCGGCCAGGCCTTTGGTCATCGCTATGGCTTGCTGAACCAGAGCAACTTCGAAACGTCATACAATTTGCCGCAACTAATCGAAGGCTATGTCAACTTTGGCCTGCCTGGAGTCGTTCTGTCGATGCTGCTATTCGGAATCCTCTACCGCCTCGTCCAGCTCACTTTCATCCATGAAAACATGGGCTTCGGATCCCTCATTAGCGGGATCTATCTGTCGGTCAAGCTATTGCAAATCGAATCGGCCACCTCGCTGGTTCTCGGTGACGTGATCTGGACCCTGGTTTTTCTAAGCATCGTGAATCTGATGATTAAATGGACCGAAAAGGCCGGCTCGAATTCCGCAATCTAAAAAACCACTGGCCGCTCTCGCTTGGCCTGGCCCCATTGCGCATATATGGTGCGCTCACCACTAACCGAGACTGGCCTCTGGATTGTTCGTGGAAAAGCTCAATCTCGATTAGTGGCGCAGGCCGCGAGCAACTGCCCGCCTCAGGCTTTCTTTTCCAAATGGCCTCCGAATTCGTAGCGCATTGCTGAGAGCAACTTATCGGCAAAATCCGCCTCGCCGCGCGAGGTGAAGCGATTGAATAGCGCTGAGCTCAGCACGTGAGCGGGCACGCCTTCATCGATAGCGGCCTCGATGGTCCAGCGTCCCTCACCTGAATCTGAGACGCGGCCGGCGAATTCCTTCAATTCGGGATCACCAAGTAGAGCCTCCGCACTCAAATCGAGCAGCCACGAAGCGACCACACTGCCGCGGCGCCATACTTCGGCGATATCGGGAAGGTTGAAATCGAATTTGTACAGTTCAGGATCGCGCAGCGGCGTGGTTTCGGCATCGATCTCGCCAAGGTGATTACCAATATTCGCGCGCTTCAGGATATTGAAGCCTTCGGCATAGGCGGCCATAAGGCCGTATTCGATTCCGTTGTGCACCATCTTGACGAAATGGCCTGCGCCGTTAGGTCCGCAGTGGAGATAGCCATGTTCAGCCGTCGAGCCAGTGACTTTTTCACGGCCCGGCGTGCGCGGAGCGGAATCGATCGGAGGGGCGAGCGTGGAGAGAATCGGGTCGAGATGCTTCACGACTCCGGTCTCACCGCCGACCATCTGGCAGAACCCGCGTTCAAGACCCCAGACACCGCCGCTGGTGCCGGAATCGACGTAGTGGATACCTTTCGCGCGCAGCGCTTTGGCGCGGCGAATGTCGTCAATATAGTAGGAATTGCCGCCGTCAACGATAATATCCTCACGCTCGAAGCGCGCTTCCAGTTGTCCGAGGGTGGACTCAACCACACCGGCCGGCACCATCATCCAGGTCGCGCGCGGCTTGCTCAGCTTCGCCGTGAAATCATCGAGCGACTTGGCGCCGGTTGCTCCCTCCTTCGCCAGGGCTTCAACTGCCTTCGGGCTGACGTCAAAGACAATGCATTGATGGCCCCCGCGCATCAGCCGCCGGACCATATTTGCACCCATTCTGCCGAGTCCTACCATTCCAACCTGCATCGACACTCTCCTTGGTCGCGCCCAGCAAGCGCGGCGTTTATTTGACTGATTCTAATGAATCTACCTTATAGCTTCGCGTTACTCGATGCTGCCTGCCCGTTAGCCTGCTCGTGTTATAGTTTTGAGCCGGCAGGTTTGTGGGCGGGGAAAAGAGTTACAGGCAGACTCCGCTGATGGTGCAATTTGACATCGATGATAACCCGACCGTACGGTGTGAAGGTAGCTCTATTCTAGGGCTCGAAAACGCCAGGATGTACTCGCGAAAAACCGCCCGCAAGCGGCACAAAAGGAGGAGGATGCGCAATGTTCGAGGGGTTCGACAATCGGCGCATCGAGGTTGACGGCGTAACTATCAACTGTATGGTCAAGGGCGGCGGCCCGCCGCTGCTTTTGTTGCATGGCTATCCGCAAACCCATGTGATGTGGCACGAGATAGCTCCCGCGCTGGCTGAGCGATTCACCGTCATAGCAGCGGACCTGCGCGGCTATGGCGACAGTTCCAAGCCGGCGAGTGACGATAAACACCTGGTTTATTCCAAGCGCAGCACCGCTGCCGATCAGGCTGAGTTGATGACGGCGCTCGGATTCAAGACCTTCATGGTGGCGGGCCACGATCGCGGGGCGCGCGTAACCCATCGTTTATGCCTCGATTATCCCGATCGCGTAACCAAAGCCGCGCTTCTTGACATCATTCCTACGACGGAGGTTTTCAAGCGCGTCGATAAGTTCATTGCGACTGCTTATTACCATTGGTTTTTCCTGATTCAGCCGCATGATCTGCCCGAAACCTTACTCGGCGGTAATCCAGAGTTTTACCTGCGGCGGATGGCGACGCGAAAGGGCAAACTAATCTTCACCGAAGAGGCATTTGCCGAATATTTGCGCTGCTTCCGCGACCCGGCCTGCATCCATGCGACCTGCGAAGACTATCGTGCCGGGGCCTCGATTGATTTGGATCATCATGCGGCCGACGGCGGGCGCAAAATCGCTTGTCCGGTCTTGCTCCTGTGGGGCGAAAAGGGACTGGTCGGTTACAAGCAGGATCCTATCGCGATTTGGCGCGAGTACGCATCTGATGTACGCGGCCATAGCCTGCCAAATGGCCACTTCCTGCCGGAAGAATCGCCGCGTGAGACGCTTGCGAGCTTGCTTGAGTTTTTTGGCGCCTAGCAAGGGATCAACTTGAGTAGTCAGACGATCGCTAGGACGCAGGTTTGGATTACGGCAATCGTATTCCTTGCAGGTTGCGGCCGGTTTCAGCAGCGCATGGATTCGATGCAGGATTCATCACGCTTTTCGCTGGCAAGCCAGGAACAGAGCTTCACTTTCAAGAACGAATCGATTCACTACGATCCCGAGGTCCTGAAAATTGGTACGCCTCACGAGCAGGTGATCGCCGCGCTGGGCGATGCTAATGCGTCACAGACGATGAATAACGGCCTGGTCGAAGACGTATATGCCTTCAACCCCGACGGCTCCAAATTCGTCAATCCTAAAACCCAGGCGCGCAATATCGCGGCTGCGGTCTTCACCGCCGGGACTTCGGTGGCCGTGCGCCAAGCGCGTATCAGGATGGCCGAGGACAAGCTAACCCTATATCACGTCATCTACGGTCCCGATGATATGATTCGGAGCGTCAATGTAGAGCGCTTGTCGAATGCGCCGGCCAGCCTTCCACCTCCGCCACCCGTCACAAATTCAGGCACCGAATAGTAGAGCCGTTCATTCACTGCTCATGTGATAGGTATTCTTCGTGGGCTTTCCTTTTACTATCGGCGGGAGCCGGTAAGATTCAGTTATCGAATGCCGCCAACACCTGCTCAAAGGCCGACAGCGCCGCCGCATCGAACAAGACGATCTCGACATGCTCCAGCTTCGTCGCGCCGAGTAGATGATCGCGAATCTCCTCGAGCATGATGCGCGCGCATTCGTCTAGCGGAAACCCAGCAATACCCGTCCCGATTGCCGGAAAAGCGATCGTGCGCAGGTTATTCTCATCGGCACGCAAAAGAGAATTCCGCGTCGCTGCGCGCAACGCTCCGGCGGTTGTCCGTTCACCCAGCCGCATGCTCGCTGCGTGAATTACATATCGGGCGGGCAATTCTCCTCCGCCCGTGATGGCAGCCTCTCCGATCGCAATCGGACCAATCTTGTCGCATTCGCGCTGAATCGAGGGACCGCCTTTGGATCTGATTGCCCCGGCTACGCCAGCTCCAAGAATCAAGTCGTTGTTGGCCGCATTTACGATCGCATCGGCTTCTGCCTGAGTAATGTCCCCTTGCCGTAGCGTCAGCCGCTCGCGCCAATCATTCGCCATAAGTGATCATCCAGCGGCTCGAGATTTTGCCAGTCCAGAAATCTGGCAGCTCGTTCGAGGCCGCATGTATGCAAATATAATAGCTGGCATCTGCGAACAGGCGCTATGACGAAGCTCATGGCCTGCCTGGCTTCAAGCTCCAAGGGCACAGGCTCTTTTCAGTGAGCGCCGCCAGGCAATGATCGCTGATTCGAATTTTGCGAGGCCGATATTATTGATCGGCTAATCGCGAGGGCGTTCATAGCTGGGCCAGCCTGCCGTTTCAAGGCTGCAAGGCTCCGCCGGAACGGCCGGCGTGCGACGCCCCGCTCGGTAATAATCGCAGTAACTAGTTCAGCCGGTGTGACATCAAACGCCGGATTGAATATCTGGATGCCTTTGGGTGTAATTGCACGGCCCGCGAATTCACTGATTTCACGCGCGTCACGCTGCTCAATTGGAATTTCGGCGCCGGTCGGACAAGACAAATCAATTGAGGAAAGTGGAGCGGCGACATAGAACGGCACGCGATGGCGATGCGCCAGCACGGCCAAGGGATAGGTGCCGATCTTGTTAGCCACGTCGCCGTTGGCGGCAGTACGATCGGTACCAACGATTACACAGTTGATCTTTCCACTGGCAAGCACGCTACCTGCCATATTATCTGCAATCACAGTTACCGGAATGCCATCTTTGTGTAATTCCCAGGCAGTCAGGCGTGCACCCTGTAGGAAAGGGCGGGTCTCGCCAGCAAACACTTCGATCTGCTTGCCAGCTTCTCGCGCAGCGCGGACTACCCCGAGAGCAGTACCATAACCAGCGGTGGCTAATGCCCCCGCATTACAATGGGTAAGCACTACCGGCGATGAACCAAGTAAGGCAGCGCCATTTTTGCCGAGCTGCCGGTTAGTGGCGATATCTTCGTCATGGATACTAACTGCTTCGGCAGTCATCCGCCGAAAGAGTTTCACCGGATCCAATTCGAGGCTCGTTTCCAGTACGCGCTTCATTCGCTCAAGCGCCCAGGCGAGATTGACCGCGGTGGGGCGAGTAGAGCGCAGAGCGGCTGCGACAACATCGAAACGCTTCTTCGCACGTAAGCCGCTATAGCCCTTCAATCCGAGCGCAAGGCCCATTGCCGCGGCCACGCCAATCGCTGGGGCGCCGCGAATAACCATTGTCCTGATAGCCTCCGCGACTCCGCGATAATCACGGTAGAACCGGAAGACCTCGCGGCCGGGTAGAAGGCGCTGATCAATCATCCGTACGGCGCCGCCGCGCCATTCGATTGTTTTTACCGCCATGGCGCACTACCTATTTCCGCCAGCGACGCTTCTCCCGGCGGACCGAAATATAATCCACATATGAAGCGGCGGCACTGGCCTTCTCGGGGGCGAGCCGCCGTATCACGGGATCAATTCAATTCAACTGGGCGATTACAGAGGGACGGTAAGGTTCAGACGCGCTCGTAAACTCCACGCGATTTGCGTTTAACGGCGCCTGATTCAATCCAGCGGGTAATCGCTGCGAAAATCTCAGAAGGACGCTTGCCCTTTAAGCCTCGGACTGAGCGAACCTCAGCCGCGCCAAATTGCTTGGGAAGCTGTTCCAGTACTTCGCGCCAGTTGATCCGTCCGCTGCCTGAAGCTGGGGAACGTCCGCGCAGGGAACTGCCCGCGCCATTAGACGCGGCTTGGCGTCCGGACTTGGTTTCGCTAACCAGCCGGCCGAATCTGGCTTCATCTTCACGCAGGCGTTTCAACTCAGCTTCCTTGGCGCGGATATCCTTGCGCAGGTTCTGGAGCAGCGTGCGCGCCTGCTCCTGTACCTGGCGGAAGGCTGAATTGTCATCGGCACTTTTTCTACGAGGCATTAATGCAAAGCTCCTTGCCCAAGGATCTGAAAATCAAGCTACACAACACTATTTAATAAAACAAGCCTCACTCAATTCTATTTCTGCGGCCTGAATATATCCACAAAACAATTGGCTAAGCCGGCGCCATTAGCCTGTCAGTCATATTCAAGAGGCTAATGATATACTTTCGCTGGCTGATACAAGTTAATGATATAATAGCGGCAATCGATGCAACCCATTCTGCATATTTGCAATCGGTTGTGCCAGAAGACTAGTGATGATCGAGGCTTGCCGCAGCCATCACGGCCCATTTTACTGTGTTGTGCGTGTACGCTCCCTGCTCAACTGAGTAGACGAGTGGCATGCTGGCGAGTCAACTGGCTGCCGGATGATGCGGCGTTAACATCCGCTATGGAATACATGGCGCACCACAACGCCGTGTAAGAATCCGGCAGCAACAGCCAGTTGAGGTCTCCAGCAGTGGCTAAGACATGATTGCGGCGCGGCCATTCGAGCAAAACTTCAGTGGGTGTCTTGTCACGGAAGCCGGAGCGCCAAAAAGTTGTGGCGCCTGATACGTAAACAGATCAAAGAACCTTTGCCTGCCGCAAGCAGGCCTCGTCCGTACCTGCAGTTCTGAGTTCGCTCCGAGCTATTGCCTAATGCACCAGCGCTATGTTTCTTAAAGCGGTGGTGATATAAATCGCATTTCGGGTCTGAGGCAATTAGTAATGGGAATCTGAAGCTGCCAGAGTTTGGGGGATTGACCACCGCTTGGCCATGCATGGGAGCAATGGCCTTGTCGGGTGTAGGCGAAAAGGGGACTCAAGGAGTTGTGCGTGGGTAACGCATACCGAGGCCTCTGAGGAGACGGCAATGGGCCGCAGACTGTACGTTGGTAATCTGGCGTGGACTGTGACCGACCAGGATCTGCACGACGCCTTTTCTGAAGCTGGGGATGTCGAAAGTTCGCAGGTAATAATGGATCGCGCCACCAATCGGTCGCGCGGTTTCGGCTTCGTTGAGATGGCCACTGACGAGAGCGCGGAAGCGGCGATCAAAGATCTCAATGGACGTGAGATTAAAGGGCGGCCGATCAGGGTAAACGAAGCTCAGGCCCGCACTGGAGGGGGCGGTTCGGGTCGTAGCGGGGGTGGCTACGATCGTTAGCCGCAGATCTAAAGCGATTGCTGACGCGCGGAGGACCTGTCCGCATCCTATTTGACCGGCCACTCTCGTAAGGGCAGCGCGTCAGTACGGGGGTGTGCAGCAGGGTAGGGCGGTCAGCGCTGTCGTGTTTCCTGTCAATCCGCTAGTTGCATCCGTTTCTGCCGGTAATGGTGCGATTGGAAGGTTATCGGAAAGAACAGGGCCGAACGGATTGCTCCGCCCGGCCCTTGGCCAACCGGGAAAAGGGGGGGCAAACCCCGGCTAGCAATCTTTATTATACTTAGGTTTTAACAACTTGCAATAACCTTTTCTGAGCATTGATGCGACTGACCTCATATGAGCACTTTGCGGCTCAAGACTCAAGAGAAAAAGCAAACGACTGCTTTGTCCTCATTTCCGCAGATCGAACTACTTTCAGCCGCCGCCAATCGCCGGAATGAAAAAAATTTCACTCGACTCACGGACTTGATCGAGCACGCCACCGGTCCCCATCTCGCCATCGATTGAGACGGCCACTGATGGCTTAACATCCCCATTCTCAAGCAGGTTATCGCGAATCTCAGGATACCGCTTGCCTAATTCGTCAATCACCTGCCCAATAGTCTTACCACTCACCGTAACGCGCTCGACGCCGTTGGTATACTTGCGCAGCAATGATGGAATGACAACTGTTGCCATGCGGTGAATGCCAAAGGGGCCGGACCCACGCCGACCCCTCAATGCTAGCTGGCGAACTATTTAGTCTGCAGCGGCCACCTGAGTTTCATTTGCCGCATGTCTCTCCAGAATTGCCTTCAACAAACGCGGCGGCGACATCGGCAACTGCGTCATCCGTACGCCTGTAGCGTGCGCAATCGCATTGGCAACCGCGGCCGGCGGTGGCACAATCGAAACTTCGCCCACGCCGCGTATACCCAATGGATGCCCCGGTGTCGGCACTTCAACGATTGCCGTTTCGATCAAAGGCATATCAAGGCAGGTCGGCATACGGTAGTCCAGCAAGCCGGTATTACGCAGCACTCCTTTGGTATCGTAGAAGTATTCTTCGTTCAGCGCCCATCCAATTCCCTGGGCAGTGCCACCCTGCATCTGGCCTTCAACGTAGGCCGGATGAATTGCCTTACCCGCATCCTGCGCAACCGTGGCGCGAAGGACCTGTACCTTGCCGGTATCGGGATCGACTTCCAAGTCTACTAGCGTAGTCGCAAATGCAGGACCGACGCCACGGGCACTCACCGTTGCGCGCCCGACAATAGGGCCGCCGGTACGTGCGAAACGCCCTGCAAGCTGCTTTAGTGTCATCGGCTTGAGCTTCTCGTCAGGCTGCACCGGACTGAACTTGCCGTTGTCGAAAATCACGTCCTCGGGCTTTTTCTCCCACACCTTCGCAGCGCGCTCCTTCAATTGCCGAAGCGCATCCTGCGCGGCTTCGTAGACTGCCCACCCAGTCGCAAATGCAGTACGGCTGCCACCGGTGACATCGGTGTGGCCAATCGAATCGGTATCCGCCACGATTGGCCGCACGTCATTGATATCGGCGCCCAGCACTTCCGCCGCGATCATCGCCTGCGCTGCCCGCGTACCGCCGACATCAACTGAGCCAATGACAACACTCACGGTACCGTCGGAGTGGATGTTAACCGTGGCCGATGACTGCATCCCGGCATTGAACCAGAAGCCACAGGCGACGCCCCGCCCACGATATGGCCCTTCGAGCTTCGACTTATAGTGCGGGCTGTTCTTGATTGCTTCGAGCGTCTCGATCAGGCCGATCCGCTTGAATGGCGGTCCGACCACCTGAGGCGTGCCCTCGTGCGAGGCGTTCATAATGCGGAACTCGCACGGGTCGATACCGCACTTGTCCGCCAGCTCATCGACGATAGTTTCGGACGCCATCGCGGCATTGCTGGCGCCCGGAGCCCGGTAAGCGGCCGTCTTGGGGCGATTGACCACGACATCATAGGCGTCGATCAGGAAGTTCGGAATATTGTATTGCGCGATGATCGTCATCGCGCCCGCGCCGACCGGCGATCCTGGAAAGGCGCCAGCCTCGTAAGCCATCCAGATTTCAGCGGCAACCAGTTTGCCATCCTTGGTCGCGCCGATCTTGGCGCGAATCGTGGAACCGGACGTCGGTCCAGTTGCGCGCAGCACTTCGGCGCGGCTCATCGTCAGCTTCACGGGAGCGCCAGTCTTCTTCGAGAGCAGCAGCGAAAGCGGTTCCAAGTAGATAACGAGCTTGCCACCAAAGCCGCCACCAATCTCCGCCGGCACCACTTTGATCTTTCCTTCGGGAATCCCGAGGACCAACGCACTGAGCGTGCGCACGTTGAAAGTACCCTGGGTCGAACAATAGATGGTACCGTGACCGTCGGCGCTGTAGAGGCCAACCGCGCTATGCGGCTCGATATAGCCCTGGTGGACCATCGCGGTTTTGAATTCGTGCTCGACGATGAAATCGGCCTGCTTGAAGCCTTCGGCTATATCGCCGCGCTTGAACTGCAGATGGTTGGCGACGTTGGTCTGTTTCTCCGGACCGTCTTCCTTGTTGCGCAGCGTCGGCAGCAGGATCGGCGCCCCCGGCTTCATTGCGGCTTCAACCGTCATCACCGGCGGGAGCACCTCGTACTCAACCTCGATCAGTTGCAAGGCTTCTTCAGCAATATGCGGGCTAATCGCGGCCACGGCGGCGACGGCATGGCCGTCGTACAGCACCTTGTCCCGCGCGAGAACATTAGAGGACAGATGGCGCAGATTCAGCGCCTGCTCACCGGCATTCTCCATCCGGTCAGGAGCTTCCGGGAGGTCAGCTGCGGTTACGACAGCCTTTACACCGGGTAGCGCCAGCGCCTTGTCTACATTGATCGATTTGATATTCGCGTGGGCATGGGGGCTGCGCAGAACCTTTCCGAACAGCATGCCCGGAAAAGCATAGTCAGCGCCGTATTTCGCACGGCCGGTGACTTTGTCAACACCATCATGCCGTATCGGCCGTGTCCCAATTACCCGATAATTGTGTACGTCGGTGGCTGAAGCTGCCATGATAATAGGTTCTCCATATGCAAAGAATCGCCGAGGCCGATCCGCATTCTAGCCCCGCAGTGATCAGGCTGCTTTGGAGGCGCCGGCACTCGAGCGTGCGGCATCCATGACCGCCTTCACTATTTTATCGTAACCGGTGCATCGGCACAGGTTGCCAGCCAATGCATAACGGATTTCCGGTTCGGTGGGATTCGGGTTGCGGTCGAGCAGCGCCTTAGCCGACATCAGGAAGCCAGGCGTGCAGATACCGCATTGCAAGCTCGCATGTTCAAGAAATTTCTGCTGCAGGGGATGCAGACCGGCGCTCGAGGCGAGACCTTCCACTGTGTTGATCGTCTTGCCCTCGGCCTCAACCGCGAGAACGAGGCATGAACAGGCAGGACGACCGTCGATGATTACTGTGCACGCGCCGCAATCACCGGTGAGGCATCCCTCTTTGCTGCCAGTCAGTTCGAGTTCATCACGCAAGGCTTCAAGCAGGCTCTGGCGCGGCTCACAGAGAAACTCCATGGACTCGCCGTTGATCGTGGTTTCTACAACTGTTCGTTTTGCCATTTTGAGTTTCAGTCTCTTATCTTTCAGAGTTGGAACTTAATGCGAATCCGGATCAGCGCTGAGAGGCTACCCGCGCGCGTTGGGCCGCAATCGTGATGACGCGCCGGGTCAGGACTCCGACCACGTGACGGCGGAATTCCGCAGTGCCGCGCATATCGTCAATCGGTGAAGCGTCCGCGATTGCAAGCCGTCCAGCCTCTTCAATCGTAGCATTATCAAGCTTCTTGCCGATGAGCGCTTTCGAGGCCTCGGCCGCAAAAATCGGGGTGGGGCCAACCGCGCCCAAGCCGATCCGCGCATCGACCACGCGATCCTCGTCGGGCTCAAGGGTCAACGCGCTACCCACGCCGACTACTGCAATATCCATTTCGTTGCGCGGGATGAAACGCAGATAAGCATCGCTTGAATGCCGCTCGGGCGCGTCGATTAGAATTTCGACCAGCAATTCGCCCGGCTGCAAAACTGTGATGCCGGGTCCGGTGCAGAAAGTTTCGACCGGCACGATCCGCTCGCCTTTCGATCCGATTACGCGAGCTTTCGCGCCCAGTGCAATCAACGCAGGTGTCGTATCTGCGGCCGGCGAACCGTTGCATAAATTGCCGCCGACCGAGGCACGGCTCTGAATTTGCAGCGATCCAATCAAGTGAGCGGCTTCAGTCAGGCCGGGATAATAGCGGCGCAAGTCTGCGTTCTCATAAATCTCGATACACGGGACTGCCGCTCCGAGCCGTAGTCCATCCTGCAAGCTGAATGAGATTCGCCGCAATTCGGGAATCGACTTGACGTCGACCACATACTCCGGACGGCGGACGCCAGCGCGCAACTGAATAATGAGATCAGTACCGCCGCTTAACGGTCTCGCTTTCTCGCCATGCGAGGCGAGCAACTTGACTGCCTCGTCGACGGTCTTCGGTGATTCGTAATTGATGGCGTGCAAGGCCGGCTACCTCCGGATTCTGGCGGGGTTTGTCGAACCGCCAATTAAAGTTTACTTACCTTAGCCGAAAGCTTTGTAAAAACACTATCATGCCAGCGCGGCATATTGAAAATTCCATCACGCCCTTGCCGGCAATCGCAATCACCCGCTGAATCCCAGCGGTGCAACCACTTCTGCCGCGGTGCGCGCCAACACCGGCGGATGCTTTCCCATCGCTTCGAAACGCGGGTCGCTGGTTTGGCCGCGCACGAAACGAACATAAATTTGCTGTACCACGGTCGCGGTTTTCCATAAGGCCCAGGCGCGATAGTAATCGATATGGCTGATATCGCGTCCGCTTTTCGCTGCGTAGCGCTCGGCCAGTTGCCTGCGGGTCAGGAAACCCGGGCGAATCGTATGGGCATATCCTTCGGACAAATCAATTAAATCCTGCGCATCACCGGCCTCGCGCCAGTAATTGAGTGCGATGCCGAGATCGATCATCGGATCGCCCAGAGTTGACATTTCCCAGTCGAAGACCCCGGAGATTTTCCCCGAGTTGTCCAGGGCAAACATCACGTTATGGAGATAATAGTCATTATGCAGAATCACTGGCGACTGCGCTGGCGGAATATGCTCGAGAAGCCAGGCCCCGAGTTGGTTCATCAGCGGCACTTCGCTGGTCTTGGCCTTTTCCCAACGATCCATCCATCCGTTGATTTGACGCTTGATAAAGCCATCAGGACGCCCGAGACCTTCGAGACCAACCTGCCTGTAGTCTACCGAATGGAGCGCGGCGAGAGCGTCGATAAAGCCTTCAGACATCGCGCGAAACGTCTCGGGACTTTGGCGGATTTTAGGGTCCAGCGGACGGCGATTGGGTACAAGGTAGCCACGACGGCGCTGCATCACGAAAAATGGTGCGCCAATAATCGAAGGGTCTTCGCACAGGAGAATCGCGCGAGGCGCGGCGCCGAAGCCCTCCCATAGGCGCGATAGCACGCGATATTCCCGCGCCATATCATGGGCCGAAGGCGGCAATGGTCCGAACGGCGGCCGCCGCACCACCCATTCCTGATCACCGAAGCGGAGCAGGTAGGTGAGGTTCGAATGGCCGCCATGAAACTGCTTCACTTCGAGCGGCTGGCCGCTGCCGGGAACATCATGTTCGCGCAGGTAGGCCGTCAGCTTAGGCCAGTCCAGCCGTTCTTCATCACGGACCTCGCCAAACTCTGGCAGGGGCTGATCCTTATCGATTTCTTCGCTCATCTTCTTTTCTCAAGCCCCAAAAACTGGCTTCGGCAAATAGCTTCGGTGACCAGCATTTAGTACTCGTCCGCGCAGTCACCCATCACATCCTGTTGCCCACTCCAACTACTGCCACTTGCGGCACTCGCGCCGCGCAATGGTCATCCGATGGACTTCGTCGGGACCATCGACGATGCGCATCGCGCGATTCTCGCGCCAGAAACGTGCGATCGGTGTGTCATCACTCATCCCCATCGCGCCGTGAAGCTGAATCGCGCGATCAAGCACGTTCATCACCATGTTCGCCGCCTGGACTTTGATCATGGCGATCTCTTGGCGGGCCTGGCGCTTGCCAACTGTGTCGATCATCCACGCCGCGTGCATAATCGCGAGCCGCGCCGAATCAATCTCGATCCGCGAATCTGCAATCCATTGCTGCACATTAGCCTTGTCGGCGAGCAGGCTGCCATGCGCCCAGCGTGTATTGGCCCGCTTGCACATCAGTTCCAGCGCTCGTTCCGCAACGCCGATATTACGCATGCAGTGATGAATCCGTCCGGGGCCGAGCCGCGCTTGTGCGATCGCGAAGCCGTCCCCCTCCTTGCCGAGCAAGCTGGTCACCGGCACGCGGCAGTCCTTGTAGATGATCTCGCAATGGCCACCCCCGCCCGCATGACCCATCACCGAAACCGCGCGCACGAGGTTAAAACCGGGTGCGTCCGACGGAACGATCAGCATGCTGGCACGCTTGTGCGAGGGTGCGTCGGGATTCGTCACCACCATCGCAATCGCGAAGCTGGAGCCGATCGCATTTGAGGTGAACCATTTATGACCGTTGATTACGTAGTCATCGCCGTCGCGGACGGCGCGGGTCTGCAACTGTGTCGGATCGGAACCCGCGGTCTCCGGCTCAGTCATAGAGAAACAAGTGCGCATCTCACCTTCCAGGCATGGATGCAGCCACTGTTTCTTTTGCTCGGGCGTAGCGAAATCCACCAGGATTTCCATGTTGCCGGTATCCGGCGCCATGCAATTAAAAGCACGGGAACCGATCGGGCTGCGGCCCATTATTTCCGAGAGCGGAGCGTATTCGGATACCTTGAGGCCCTTGCCCCATTCGTCATCCGGCAGGAACAAATTCCATAGCCCGGCGTTCTTGGCCCGTTTTCGCACATCCTTCAGGATCTGTGGTTCGACATGTTCCTTGCCCGGAACGCTCATTTCCTCCTCGACCTTTTTTTCGATCGGGTAGACATAGTCGTTCATGAATTGGGAGACTTGCTTCTGCAGTTCCTGGACTTTGGGCGACAGTGCGAAATCCATTCGTTCCTCGTGGTCAAGCTTGACTAGGCCGGAAAATACCGTCCATCACCTCAGACATAGTAGATTCGCCGCCTGAATTGAAGCCGCGCCGCTAGATAAGGCTTGCTTGCAATCACCTGTGCGCTAGTGAAGCGAAACGATCAGTCGAGTCGGCGAGCTAGGGTTTGCCCGCAAACCCTTGCGGGCGTGAGGCTGCAACCCGTTCGCCTCGAAACTCTGTCCTGCTTAAGCCCGTGAGGCTGCGAGCGTCCGGCTTGACGCCAGCGGCGGCGTTGCGTCAAACGGTCTGAGGAAGATGTCAGGCCATAGATGGCTTGGGTGCGCCCAGGCCAGGCACCGGGGTTTCTTCTTCGACCTTTTTCGGCTTGTCACGTGGAACCATCGGTGGCGGTGAGCCGGAAGTCACGGGAGGGGACTCAGGCAGCGGACGGCCTTCCTGGAAAGCCTTAACCATTGCCGCGACTTCTGTTCCATCCAGCACTTCTTTCTCCAACAGCCGCTCGGCAACGGCATGCAGCAGCGTCAGATGCTCGGTCAGGAGCGAGCGCGCCTTGTGATAGGCGTCATCAACCATCCGCCGCACTTCGCGGTCGATTTCGATGGCAGTATGCTCCGAATAGTCTTTCGTATGCGCGATGTCGCGGCCGAGGAAGACCTGTTCTTCACGCCGCCCAAAGGTCATAGGACCGAGCTCCTTACTCATCCCCCATTCGCATACCATCTTATGCGCTAACTCGGTGGCCTTTTCGATGTCGTCGCCGGCCCCGGTGGTCATGTGGTCGAAGACCAGCTCCTCGGCCACGCGCCCGCCGAACATCATCGCCAGCCGGGTCATTAGGTAGTCGCTCGAGTAAGTATAGCGATCGTCTAGAGGAAGCTGCTGCGTAACACCCAAGGCCATGCCGCGCGGGATGATCGTCACTTTATGGACAGGATCCGCGCCCGGGAGCAGCATGGCGACGAGTGCATGGCCGCCTTCGTGATAGGCCGTGTTGCGCCGCTCGGCCAATGACATCACCATCGAACGCCGCTCGGCGCCCATCAGGACCTTGTCCTTAGCCAACTCGAAGTCGGACATCTCGACCCGCTCTTTGTTCCGGCGGGCGGCCAGCAGGGCGGCTTCGTTGACCAGATTTTCCAAATCTGCGCCGGCAAATCCCGGCGTCGAGCGCGCGAGCCGCGAAATATCAACATCCTCGGAGACCGGTACTTTACGCGTATGAACCTTGAGGATGCCCTCACGGCCTTTAACGTCGGGCCGCGGCACCACTACGCGCCGGTCGAAGCGGCCCGGGCGAAGCAGGGCGGGATCAAGCACGTCAGGACGGTTGGTTGCGGCAACCAGGATTACTCCTTCGTTCGCCTCGAAGCCGTCCATCTCAACCAGCAATTGATTCAGAGTTTGCTCGCGCTCGTCATGACCGCCGCCGAGGCCTGCTCCCCGATGGCGTCCCACCGCGTCGATTTCGTCGATAAAGATAATACAGGGCGCATGCTTCTTGCCCTGGACGAAGAGATCGCGCACTCGCGAGGCGCCCACACCGACAAACATTTCCACGAAGTCGGATCCTGAGATGGAGAAAAATGGCACCCCTGCCTCACCTGCAATTGCACGCGCTAGCAGCGTTTTGCCGGTGCCTGGAGGTCCGACAAGCAAAACGCCCTTGGGAATTCGACCGCCGAGACGCGTGAAGCGTTTGGGGTCTTTGAGGAACTGGATTATTTCCTCAAGCTCGTCTTTAGCTTCGTCGATGCCAGCGACGTCGGTAAAGGTGACCTTATGAGTATTTTCAGTTAGCAGTTTGGCGCGGCTTTTGCCGAAGGACATCGCCTTGCCGCCGCCCACCTGCATCTGGCGCATGAAGAAGATCCAGACGCCGACCAGCAACAGCATCGGGAACCACTGCACCAGCAGTTCCATCCACCACGGATTCTCGTCGGCAGGGCGAACTGCGATCTTTACGTCTTTAGCGCGCAGTTCTTTGACCACGTCAAAGCCCTGAGGGGCGTAGGTCTTGAAATGCTCCCCGTTTTTCTCGTCGCCCTGGATAACACTACCCTGAATCGTGACCTGCGCGACCTGGCCGTCCTGAACCTGGTTCAGGAAGTCGGAAAAGATTATCTCTGGGGAGCGTGTTTGCTGCCGGCTGAAAAAATTAAACAGCAGCAGAAACATCAACACCACCACCAGCCAGAGGGCGATATTGCGGGAAATTTGATTCATTTTCATTTGAAAAGTAGCACGCTCGTCAAATTTTAGGCAACGGAGCATCTGCGCCAGATGCGAGTGCCTTAGCGCTCAGGCTCAACACCTTACGCGTAGCCGGCGTGACCAGCGCGGCACGACCGCGGGCCATCCCCGGAATCCATAGGATTTTACCGTCGCCCGCGATTACCAGAGGCCATGAATGGCGCCGCTCGCGCGGCAGTTTCCGATCGGTAAAAACGTCCTGGATTTTGCGGCTTCCGATCATACCAAGCGGCTGGATACGATCGCCATGCCGGAAGCTGCGCACTAGGACATAATCGCCAACATGATCGGCATCAAACAAAGTTTCCATCGGACCCGTACGCAAACGAGACAGATCAGCAGCATGGAACGATCCAGCGCCGCTAAGCCGCAGGTCAAAAGCGAATCCTGCTTCAGCGACAGTAATCGAGGTGCCAGCGGCCAGTCGCACTTCAAAAGGCGCCAACTCGCCGGATGGCACTGGCTCAACGAGCGCATGGTCGTACTCGCGGCGCATCCGCCATCCTCCGGGAAGCGCGCAAGTGCCGTTGGATGGGCCGTCGAGACAAAGTAAGCGCATACTCTCAATATGCGCACGATTCACGCGTAGCAGGCTTCCGCGGCGTTCGCGCAGGTATTCCCGCAACATCGCCGAGGCGAGCGCCGGGTGCATTGACCTGAAACCTGCCAGGTTGAGCCTGCCATCGCTTGCACAACTGTGGTGTAACTCGGCGATCGCACATTCAGACAGAAACTCGCTGGCCGCTCGCGATTCGTCCGCAAATTCGTTGAGCCGCTTGGTAAGCCGCGGGGCATAATCGCGTTCTATGAGAGGGATTAATTCGTTGCGAATTCGACTACGCGAATTCATTCCATGCAGGTTGCTGCTGTCGGTCACGTAAGACGCTCCGATTTCTTCCAGGTAGCTCAACACATCGGCGCGTTCCAGCCTAAGCAGCGGCCGCAGCAGGCGCCCGGGGCCCGCTTCAGCCATCGCTGCGGCACCCGCGAGACCGCAGCCACGTAGCAGGCGAAGCAATACCGTTTCGGCTTGATCGCCGGCGTGATGGGCGAGGGCGATGTGGCTCATCGCAAAGTTATCGGCGATCTGGTTGAGGAAAGCGTGCCGATAAAGACGGGCACGCTCCTCAAGATTACCGTTGCGGCTGCCTAGTCCTTCGGCTCGCTCAGCCACGAGCTCGATATCCAGACGATTGCAGAGGCCGCGCACAAAGGATTCGTCACGATCGGACTCGGGACCTCGCAGACCATGATTGAGGTGGGCAGCCATAACGCACTGCATGACACCCCGGCCACTCAGCGCAAGCAGAGCGTGAAGCAGTGCGACCGAATCCGGACCGCCCGACACCCCCACCAGTACCCGGGCGCTGGCTTCAACCCGATTCCGCACGAAGGCCTCAGCGATGGCTTTCTCGAATTCGTAGCGGCCATGAGGTTGCATTTCGGCTGGATTCTCCAGATGACCTGCGGCCAGTCTCATAACCACAGCTTATACTTATGGCGGCAGCCGCCCTAGTAGGGCGCGCCCGGTCTCTTAGCCGCAGCGTGCGCGCCCGATTCGGCCAGTCTCCGCCAGTAGCGTCGAATTGCCAATGGTAATCGTGGCTTCCTCCGTCAGCTACAGGATCAGGTAAAAGACCACTTTTTTTACGACCGACACGGTTGACCTCATGTTTAAAGCAAGATACTTCCCTGCCCTCTGATAGCACCATACAGGATACCGGGACTTTTAATTACGTCTTTCTCGTGAAGGGACCCTGATGACGCGTCGTCAAAAAGCGCTTACAGGCGCAAGCTTTCTTGCTTTCAGCTTTCTTTTCCAGAGCGCTCCGGCACGAGCCGAACTTTCGGGAATGCAGTCAAGTGCTCAAATCAACGATGCCGACACTGTATGGGTTCTGATTTCATCGCTTCTGGTATTGATGATGACGATTCCAGGGCTAGCGTTGTTTTACGGCGGGATGGTGCGCCGGAAGAACGTTCTTCCGGTTCTGATGCAAAGTTTTATACTCGTCGCAGTTGTCGCGACCATCGCGTTCTCGTTTATCGCCAGCATTATTCTGCTGAAAATCACTGACGCGCTGGTCGGCCTGCGGGTCGATCAGGAAGCTGAAGAGACTGGACTAGATCTTAGCGAACATGAAGAACGTGCATACGCCTTCGAGTCGTAAGTAAGGTAAAGCCATTTTGGACATACGTTAGGCTCTTGGTGTGCCGAATTTCAATTATTGCGCCGATTGGCATTGTAGTGTCGGCGCGGACTAGCCGGCCGGCCCGCTACCACTATCACGTCGTGACGAAACGATCTCGAGGCTAACCAGTCGTGCAACCAGAATCGCGACATAGAATTGACCAATCATCGCCTCAAATACCGCGAATGCCTTGGCGACCGGCACCAGTGGCAAGATATCACCGTATCCGGTCGAAGTGAGAGTTATGAAGCTGAAGTAGAAGAGCGGAATCAGCCGCGCCCGGTGGATCAAATCAGGCGCCGGCGGCAACTTTGCCACGTCGGTGAAAATGAAGCCTGGGTCGAAAACTACGTTTATCATCGAGTAAATGAACGCCCAGATTGAACCAATCAGTAAATATCCGCAGGCTGCGCCGAAAATCGTATCGAAGGTCACAGTGCGCAAGCGCGCAACTTCGGCGATGATCAAATAGGCCACAAAGACAAGAAATAAGGTTGTGGCCGCGGTGACGGCGACAAAAACCGGAACGCTGGTATTAAAAGCCGGCAACCACCGCCCGATCAGTGAGGGTGCGGCAATAATTCCGCCAATCACCATATCGCTGCGCCTGCGGCTTACGCCGTAGACTGCCGCAACCAGAGCGAGCGAGAGCAACACACGAATTACGCCGATCGCGAAGCGTTCTTGCTCAAGGAGCGGCGATATCAGCAGCGACAGAATGAGAAATGTCAGGAGAACGCGGAACCGGTTGTTGGGCCGAATCAATGGCTGCCGCCTGCGCCGACCCCCGATCCACGATTTTGTCCGCAGCTCAGCCAAGCAGTTTCCTGCCTTGCGCTAGCCTATGCCCTACGAGTCCGGATGAGCTGGCTGGCGAAACGCGAGGTTCCTTCGTTTTAGGCTCGCTCAGCAGAGTGATATTAGCTGCTCATAATCTCGGCGCGCGGATCAGGTACGCCGCGAGATCGGCGTGAATCTGCAAGCTTCTCCAGCAGGCCGCGTTCCGGATCGGTAAGATCGGTCGGCGCCAGCACCTTTAGTTCGTAGAGCAAATCTCCGGGCGCGTCCTTGCCACGGCCGGGGATGCCGCGCCCCTTGAGCCGCATCACGCGGCCTGCCTGACTGCCGGCCGGTATTTTTAACGCCACGCGCCCGTCGAGGGTCGGCGCCGTCACCTCGGCGCCCAGTGCCGCTTCGTAGTCCCACACCGGAAGCAATACCCGGACGTCGCGGCCATTGACGCTGAAGGCGGAGTTTGGCTTGAAGTGGACAGTCAAGAATAAGTCGCCGTTGAGCGCCGGAGCCGAGCCGCGTCCACCCTGGCCCTTGAGACGAATTTTGGCGCCCTCGGTGAGGCCGGGCGGAATCGTTACGTCAAGCGTACGACGCACCCGCACCACACCAGCGCCATTGCAATGCGGACACGGAATGCCGGTGCGGACACTGCGATTGCCGCGTTTTTCCTGCTGCATTACGATCCCGCTGCCACCACATTCAGGGCAGGCGTCATCGGCTGTAAGCGTGATCCGCTGCTGGCTGCCGGTCACCGCTTCGGGTACCGTTATGGCAATTTGAGCTTGCAAATCGGGCGCGCGCGCGACACGAGCCCGGCCACCGGTGGTGTCTTCACCACCAAACGAGAATCCGCGCATACGGCCGCCGCCACCGCCCAATCCGCCGAAAAAACGTTCAAAGAAATCGCTGAAACCCGCCTCACTCTCAGCTCCCGCCGATGGACCTCCGCCAGCGAATGGATTCTGCTGGGCATAACGCCGATAGACTTCCTCTTCTGGCGCGCCACGCTCCCAGTCAGCCCCGAGTTCGTCATAGCGCTTGCGTTTTTCGGGGTCGCTTAGGACCTGGTAGGCCTCGTTGATTTCCTTGAAGCGGCGCTCAGCTTCCTTGTCGTTCGGATTGACGTCCGGATGGAACTTGCGGGCCAGCTTGCGAAAGACCTTTTTGATCTCTGCGTCGGAGGCCTTGCGCTCAACCCCCAAGATTTTGTAGTAGTCGCGAAACTCCATCTAATCCTGCAACGGAACTTGAGTCTAAATTGCGCACGTTACGGCGTTCGCGCAACTCGCCGCCAGTTGATCGAGAGCGATCGGCCTCATGTCTAATGACCGGACGACCTGTTAGGCACCGTTTCGGTGCGTGCCAATTCCGCCTGCAGCTCCTCGAGCTTGGCCTCAATTGCTCTCATCTCATTATCGAGCCGCCTTTGCCGCCGCCACAGGAACATCACATACAAGAAAATTACTGCAAAGATTATCGCGTATGCGACGGCCAGATAACCGAGATTTTCCATGATAATTCCGGCTACCGTTCGAGTGCTGCGGCGTAGGCGATATTCAATTCACGACCGGCGGTTGCGAGCCGCGTTCGCACCCGCAGGGTGGCGAAGCGCAGCATCAGAATCCAGGCGAACATGGCAGTGAACGCTATCATCGCCACCAGCAGCGTCGCTACCATTCGCGGATCTTCGAGCCCGTGGCCGCCTTGGCGCGTTACCAGCACGGCGGGATGAATTGTACGCCACAGCCGCACTGAGACAATCACAACCGGCACGTCGGCTGCTGCCACGATTCCAATCACTGCCGCGAACTGTGCGACCTGCGGCGTATCATCGGCCATCGCGCGCAATAAAAGATAGCCACCGTATAGCAGCCATAGAATTAGCGTGGTGGTAAGCCGCGAATCCCATGTCCACCAGGTTCCCCAAATCGGCTTGGCCCATAACGACCCGGTAATCAGCACCAGCGTACAGAACACCATCCCGCTCTCGGCCGCAGCATAGCCGAGGTCGTCCCACACCTGCTGCCCCAGCCATAGGTAGAAAATACCGCAGATCGCGACCAAGCCGAAGGCTGCGAAGGCGACCCATGCGCAGGGTACATGGAAATAAAAGATGCGTTGGACAATCCCCTGTTCGGCTTCCGTGGGGACCCAAGCGAAGACCATGTAGATCGACGCCAGCATCAGGATGCCGGCGGGAAGACCTAACCATAGATTTATGCGTCGGTTCATTTTGGTGTGCACTGCGATTTATCGCATAAGGTTCACCGCGGCCCTAGAGTTTCAGAGCGGCCAGCTCGCAGGCTAAATCGAAATCCTTTGCCTGGCCGCCAGCCTCGCTAATGGCCTCACAGTTCGGCCAGCATTTATGCTCCTCGCTTCGCAAGCGGACCCTACTCGCCTGCCACGTATTCGAACAACAGGTAACCGGCCGCGAGGAACAATACGTCGAAGGCGATCAATATCTTGAGCCATTGTGCGAGGTCAGCCAATCGCGCTCCGGCGAGAGCCGCGCTGCTGCCCTTAACCCCGGCAATCAGAGCCGGCACGAACAGCGGCACGATCAGGATCGGCAAAAGCAAATCGCCAGCCCGCACCCGGCCCGTGATTGCTGCCAAGAGCGTCGCCAGCGCGGCGAAGCCGAGCGCACCCAGCACGATTAGCGGCGCCAGCCTAAGCAATCGCTCGTCGAAGGCGAGATTGAAAAACAGCACCATCATGGTGACCGCGGAGACTTCGGCGACGGCCATGAAGATAAACGAGGCCGCGAGCTTGGCTAAGTAGAGAGTTGCGGGATCGAT
>DATJUF010000009.1:0-3734 GCA_035502655.1 Binataceae bacterium (SeqCode) | reverse complement strand
TAGATATCGGCGAAGCCGCCGCCGCCTTCACCTTTCATCCGCTGCTGTAGATCGGCGTAGGAATCCAGCTGATGGGTGTTGTTTTCCATCGCAGTGCGCGCCTGCTGATAGAGATTGTGTTGAATCTCATCGAGGAATTTCTTGACGTTTGCGGCAATCCCATCAAGTGCGCTCTTGGATTTGCCGGCCGGACCTGAGATATCCCGGCGGGCGAGGACGGCCTCACCCGCCGCAACGTCACGCGGGCCGATTTCGATGCGCAACGGTACGCCGCGCATCTCCCAGTCGTTGAACTTGAAGCCGGGCGTGAGGCCGTCGCGCTGATCGAGCCGGACGCGCAGGCCCGCTTTTTCCAGCTCGTCGACGATGCTGCGCGCTGCGGCCATCACCTGCTCACCCTCTTCGGACTTGCGCCAGATCGGTACGACGACGGCTTGAGTCGAAGCGACGGCGGGCGGCAGGCGCAGGCCCTGATCGTCACCATGGACCATCACGAGCGCGCCGAGCAGCCGGGTCGAGACGCCCCAACTGGTCTGAAACGGGTACTGCATCTGATTGGCTTCATCGAGGAAGCGAATTTCAAAGGCCTTGGCAAAGTTCTGGCCGAGGAAGTGGGAGGTGCCGCATTGGAGGGCGCGCCCGTCGGCCATCAGGCCCTCGATGGCGTAGGTCTCGTCGGCGCCCGGAAAGCGCTCGGCGGCGGACTTGCGGCCGTAGACCAGCGGAACGGCAAGGCAGTCCTCGACAAAGTTGCGGTAGACCTCGAGCATCGTGAGGGTTTCGCGCTCGGCCTCCTCGCGCGTGGCGTGGGCGGTATGACCCTCCTGCCAGAGGAATTCGGAGGTGCGGAGGAAGGGGCGGGTACGTAGTTCCCAGCGGACGACGTTGCACCATTGGTTGATCATCAGCGGCAGGTCGCGATGGGAATGAATCCATTGGGCGAACATGTGGTTGATGATGGTCTCGGAGGTCGGGCGGACGATCAGCGGCTCTTCGAGTTCCTTGCCGCCGCCATGGGTGACGACGGCGACTTCGGGAGCGAAACCCTCGACGTGCTGGGCCTCTTTGTGCAGGAAGCTTTGCGGGATGAAAAGCGGGAAATAGGCGTTACGGGCGCCGGTTTTCTTGATGCGCCGATCAAGCTCGTCCCGCAGTTCCTCCCAGATGGCAAAGCCGTCGGGCCGAAAGACGATGCATCCGCGGACCGGCGAGTAATCGGCCAATTCGGCGCGGATGATGATGTCGTTATACCATGCCGCAAAATCCTGGCTGCGCGGCGTGACTTTCTTTTGATCCTGCTTCTCGGCCATCCGGTATTAAATCGCATGGAGGGCATCGCGGCTCAAGCCACCCATCGAAAAGGCAGTGGGTCAGTTAGATGAGTTTGTTTGTCACCCTCGCGCGTGGCTGCCGCGTCAAGGGTCCCGGCATCCGGGATTCCTCGCGCGCCGGGCAAATCAGACGCGCGGGAATGACAGAGAAGATCCAAGGTGACTCAGTACCATCGCGAAACTGAGGAGAGGCTTGACGGGTAGAGCGTTGCCGGATTGAATCGCAAGCATGCGGGAGCTGGTGGAGAAGTTTAGGAGACGGCGCTGGTTCATCTTGCTGCCGGCTATCGCGATGTTCGCCATTGGGAGCGGTACTGCAATCGGCGACGCGAGCGGAAGTTCGAGCGTGCGGACGATCCAGGTCAGCGGCAACGGCGAGGCTCATGCGGCGCCGGACTGGGCGGCGTTAAATCTGGCGATCGAAACGCATGCGAAGACCGCGTCCGAGGCGGCTCAGAGTAATGCGGCGCTGGCGCAGAAGATCAACCAGGCGCTGGTGCAAAAGCTCGCGGGCAAGGGCAAGGTGACGACCGGCGGCTATTCGCTCTACCCGGAGTACAGCAACACTCAGGCGAACGAGCGGCCGCGAATCAAGGACTATCAGGCACAGAATTCGATTACCGTCGAGACGGGCGATCTTGCGGTGATAGGGCCTCTGATCGATACGGCGATCGCGGCGGGCGCGAATCGCGTCGATTCGCTCGATTTCAGCCTGCGTGATAATAGGAAGGCGCGTGATGAGGCGATCTCCGATGCGTCGCGCGACGCACAGGCGCAGGCCGAAGCACTGGCGGCTTCGCTGCACGTTAAGCTGGGGCCGATAATCGCCGCCACTACCGAGTCGGAATCGCGGCCGATACCGGTGATGGCGATGGCGCGGATGAGCGAGGCTGGCAATGGGCCGACGCCGATCATTCCCGGTGAAATCACAGTGCCGGCGACGGTTTCGTTGACTTACGCGATTGAGTAAATCATTGCTGAAAATCTTTCAGGGCGGGCGAACGCAATGCTCAAACCAGGTGATCAGGCGCCAGCTTTCGACATGCCGTGCTCGGTTGACGGAGCGGCCGGGCGCGTCAGCCTTGGCGGGTTGCGAACAGAAATGGTGGTGGTGTTCTTCTACCCGCGTGACTTTTCCTTTATTTGCCCGACGGAGGTGATTGGTTTCCATAAGCATCGCGAGGACTTCGCAGCGGCCGCGGCGAGTATCGTCGGAATCAGCGTGGATGACGTGGAATCGCATCGGCGATGGGCCCAAGAATTGGGTGGCGTGAGTTATCCGCTGGCGGCTGACGCCAAGGGCGAGGTCGCGCGGCTTTACGGTGTCTTTGACGATAAGGAGCAGGTAGCGATGCGGGCGACTTTTATCCTGAATCGCCGGCGCATGATTAGTTACGCGGTCGCCAGCCAGATCAATGTAGGCCGCAGCGTCAGCGAAACGTTACGCGTGGTAAAGGCGCTGCGCAGCGGCCAGCCATGTCCGGCGGACTGGCAGCCGGGCGATGCCACCGGGCCGGCCGGGCTTAAATACTGACGCCGTTGGCTGTTATCCGGCCTGAGGAGAAACGCCGGCTGTTCGAGCGGCTCGCGAATATCCGCGAGATCGTCTTCGGAGTTCAGGATGGCGTATTGACGACCGCTGGCGTGCTGGCGGGCTTGAGCGGGGCGGTCTCGGGCCGCAGCCAGGTAGTGCTGGCGGCACTCGCATCGACCGCGGCTGGAGCACTTTCGATGGGAGCGGGCGCCTACCTCGGTACGCATGCGGAGAATTCGGTAATCCGTAGCGAGCGCGAGCGGACGCGCGCGGAATCGGCGCAGCAAATGTACGTGATCCAGGAAAGCCTGCTCGGCGAACTGGCGAAGGAAGGGCTATCGCGCGAGGCCAGTTATCGCGTGGTCAAGCTGCTGAGCAACGCCCCGCAAGCGCTGTTTGCGACCGCCGAGCAAAAAATCTACGGACTGGCGGAAGAAGGCGCAGGCAATCCGATCAGGGACGGCCTGCTGATGGGCGTGGCCTTTTTGATCGGCGCGCTGGTGCCGTTGGGACCGTTCATGCTGTTTAACTCAATTCGCAATGGGCTAATCGCCGGAATCGCGGCGACGGCGATAGTCCTCTTCACGGTCGGGTACTTTATCGAGGGGCGCCTGTGCGAACTGCGGCGGCCGTGGACGGCGGGGGCACGCTTCCTGGCGATCGCGCTGAGCGCAGCGGCAATCGGGTATTTAATTGGGCTCGCGATCGCGCCGTTGGGGACGCCGCTGGGATGAGTCTCAAGCCCTATTCCTCGGTGAGCGCATTTATTGCCCATTATCGGGCACTGCGTGGGGCGCTCCGGGAGGGAGGCGGCGGCATCGCCGCCGCCTCCCTCCCGGAGCGCGAGCGGCAGGCGCTCGATGAAATCG
>DATJUF010000008.1:0-13533 GCA_035502655.1 Binataceae bacterium (SeqCode) | reverse complement strand
TCGTGTCGCTTCGAGTCCGCGCCGCCGTATAGGCCTTCTTCCGTGCGATCGTCAGTGGCAGCGGTGCGCATTTATCCATCCGAACAAAGGCAACCAGTTCACCTTGGTCGTCGCAAATGGCAATCGCGATCGGTCGCTCAGAGGCGTTGAGAGCCTCCCCGAGCATACCGTCCATGGCTTTGCGCGCATCTTCTAAACTGAGCACGGGTCTCTGATATGGCATGATTCGCTCCCTCCCGCAGTGTTTGCCTGTCTTCTTTCTGTTTGAGATCGCTACTGCCAATGTTTGTGGACTAGCAACTTCCATAGCACAGCGTCATTCATGCGAAGCCAATTCAAGGTTAGATCGGCAGCGCAAAGTCAATGTGGTGCGCGATGAAGCCACACCGGATGTTTCGAGTTCGGCGACGCAGTCGGCCGAAAACCCTAAATATTCTTTTAGCACCGGGACATTGTGCTCACCCAGCATCGCCGCGCCGAATTCAAGCTCTTCGGGAAAGCCTGAGAAGCGCAACGGAAAGGCGGGGATCTTGAATTCGCCTAGAATCGGGTCGCTGATTGTACGCACGGTTCCACGCGCGATCAGATGGGGATGCTCCATCGCCTCACGCACAAAAAGAATGGGAGCGACCGGGCCACGATGGCTCCGTAATGTTTCAAGCGAAGCTTCGTCATTCGGCATTGCAGCTAGTCACGCTTCGATCATGCCAATGATTTCGGCGCGGTATTGCACGCGGTCACGCGCCCGCACAAAAGCGGGGATCTGTGGCCAACTCCGGTTTGCCTATCGCCGCGCAGACGCTGCTCCACTGTTGGTCGGTCATCGCGAGGATGATGATCCAATGCTGCTGACCTTTGAAAATGCCGGCGGGGCAGGCGACCGAGTGATGGAGCTCTGAGGCTTTCATCTCGCGCGCACCCTGACTGGCACTGTAGATTTGCACTCCGACCGTCTGACAATGAAAGTAAGTATCGAGCAAACGAGACATCAATATACTGGCCGTCACCGGTTCGTTCACGATGGAGCAGGGCGCGGGCTATCGCCCCCATTGCATGGGCGCCGGCACTGACATCGCCGATCTCTACCATCGGCATGTAAGGTAGTCCTTCCTCATCGCCACTAAGTGAGGTCACGTCCGCATAGGCCTGTCCGATGAAATCAAACCCGGCGTCATCGCTAGCGGACCGGTCTGGCCGAGGGCCGAGATCGAGCACATCACGACGTGCGGATTAAGGGATTTGAGCACTTCGTAGCCCAGGCCCATTTCGCTGATCACACCCGGAGCGAAATTCTCGACGACAACGTCGACTTTCGTTACCAATTGCTTGATCAAGTCGATGCCTTTGGGAGTGCGGAGCTTAACGCCATAAGCTTTTCTTGCCGCGGTTTTGCTGGACAAAGAAAGCGCTTCGCCGATCGCGGAGGTAGTCGAACCCGGGCGCCCGGTCGCCGTGCGGGGCGATTTCTACCTTGATGATTCAACGCCCATCCCTGCCATCAGGCGGGGTTGTAGTTGGTCCGGCGACAAAGTGGGTGAAGTCGAGCATCTTGTAGCCATCGAGCAGATGTTGGGGCTTGTTATGCATGGTTAGAATGGCTCCTCGTCTCTTGCTTAATATATCGCAAATCACACGTCATCTAAGTTACCGAGCACTGCGTAAGCAGAGCCCCAGACTCAGCGGGCGAGGCTCTCCATGGCTACAAAAGCAAGGCCGGTCGTCATGGCCTTGGCGCTTGTTCCATTTATGGGAATACTCCGGCCATCGCTACCTCGACGCGCTCAAGCATCTCACGGCTCTCCGGCGCGAAGGCCAGATTCGTGGTCACGATTGGAAACCGGTCACGCCGCGCTCGGGGCGGGACTGTTAGTGATATGATCGGTGTATTAAAGATTCCGAGACTCTGACTGGAATCCTGGATCAAGTGCTCTCAAAGTGACGGCGCAAAAGATCGGTCGCCTGGGACATTGCTAACTGAGCCTGATCGATCTGCCGATTTATAATTGAAGCAGCCCGCAGAATAGTCGGGACATCGGCAAAGCAGCAGGGTTGCTCGTGAGAGCCACCCTGCTCAATCTAAAATATCAGTTCCAAATCAAGCGTGGCCATTGCGCAGAAGCTTGCCCGGCGTCGCTCCGGTACAATTGCCCTCGCTGAAGGTCTCCACTCCATTGACGATGATCGAACGATAGCCCTTCGGGCGCTGCACCCTGCGCCATTCGCCACCAGGTAGATCGTGCACGATCTCACCAACCCAATCCGGCTCGATGCCGAGGCCGTTGAGGTCGTAGACAACGACGTCAGCCGCAGCGCCGTCACGAAGCGTGCCGCGATCGCGGAAACCAGCGGCATGCGCAGGCAGCGCTGACATGCGATAATGCGCCTCTTCCAGGGTAATCCGCTGTTCGTCGCGCACCATCCAACGCAGGAAGTCGGTCGTAAACGCGCCGCCCGTGAAGAACTTGGTGTGCGCGCCGCCATCAGAAACACCCGGGAAAGTGAACTGCGAGGCGTTGATGATTTCGGCCATGTACTCAGCGTTGAAACCGCGGTTAGGTCCCAGGAATTCGGCTTTAAGATTGGTTTTGACGGCTAGGTCGAGCATAACTTCAATCGGATGCCGGTCCTCTTCCATCCCGATTTGGCCGAGCGACTTCCCGACATATTTTTCGAGCGCCTCGATATTCTCCACCCACTGTACAATCAGATGTTTGGGATGACCGCCGACTCCACCCTGAATCACCTTGAAGTTGGCGTCGGCATTGTCGTTGGCGTGGATCACCGCCGCACGCAGCGCCGGATCCTTCATCTTCGCAAGCTTTTCGTCCTTGGTACCGGTCGTCAGCACGCGCCATTCAGGAAGCGTGTCGTACAGATTCCAGTCTTCGAGCGAGAAGGCGAAGCCGCTACGAAGAGTCGCACCCTGGCCGAAGATCGGGCGGCCCTTCTCACGGTTGCGCTCGATCCAACGAAGGCTGCGGCGATGGATCTCGGGGTTATTTCGAGCCGGCGCTACTGCCTGAAAGAGAATTGGACGGCGGGCTTCGTCGGCCAGCCTCTCGACGAAGTCAAGGTCATGGCGCGCATCGCCGGTGCCCTGGGTAATCTCCATAAAGCCTTCATCGCGCTTACGCAGCACCCGTGCGAGATTGAAGATATCTTCGTCGCACATGGTGTCGGTGACCATGGGTGAGCCATCGAAGTCGGCTTGCGCGGAGTTGGGACCGAGGCGTTGAATCGAAAACCCACACAGACCCGCATCCATGCCTTCGTCGAGCAGGCGAGCCATTTCGGCTCGTTCCGCTGCGGTCGCCGGACGAGTCTTCGCCGCGTCAAGCCCCATTACGTAGGTCATGAGCGAAGCGGTCGGCATGTACTGGATACAGTTGATGCCTTTCGCTGTACGGTCGAGCGAGTCGAGATATTCGGGGATGGTTTCCCAGTCCCACTTCATACCGGCCTTCATCGACTCGTAGGGGATGGCCTCCGTGCGGGTCATCGTGAGCATCGAACGGTCGCGGAATTCCGCTTTGCAAGGCGCGAAGCCGAAACCACAATTGCCAAGCACCAGGGACGTCACGCCGTGCCATCCTGAGATGGTGCAATAGGGATCCCAGCGAATCTGCGCATCGTAATGAGTGTGCAAGTCCACGAAGCCGGGCGCGACGATCAGGCCGTTAGCGTCGATGATCTTTTTGGCGAAGCCCGGTGCGCGTCCACCGAGCTGCGCGACTTTTCCGTCCTTGATCCAGACGTCGCCGCGATAGCGGGGTACCCGCGTACCATCGACGATCGTTCCGCCTCTGATTTGGATATCGAAATCAGCCATTCCTGTTCCCTCCTCGGTTTGGTAAGGACTGCGGCGTCCCCAGTATCTGAAGCTGTCCCCCTCGGCACTCGCCTCATCTTATTCCGCGCGATTACACTTGCAACAGTAAGGTGAATACCGCTGACGCTTGATAAAAGGCCTGAAACGGTCTCAGCCTTGCCGCGCTCTCCGGCCGTCACAAGGAAGTCTTCCATGGTCTTCGATGCGAGACCGCGCATCGCGCTTTCGAGGAATATTACCGCCGTGACGCGGGCGAAGCAGCGGCAGTCCCGGGCGGACTGCTTGATCGCACCGCTGCGAATGGCGATCTTCCTCAACCGCGCACTACACCGATTCCGATCAATGAAGGGCCGTGCGTCTGGATGCTGTCAATAGGAGTCGCGATTGTCGAGGATCGGCCCAAGTCGCTATCGACCGGATTGACAGCCGACGAAACGAATGACGATCGAATTTCCATGGCAACATCGCAATCGATACTAGCGAGGTGTTACCACCTATTAAGTCCTAGACAGAAAGGGTCCGGGTAAGGGTGGCTTTTGCCACACCGATCGGGAGCTTCTCAGTTATCCAGATGCGCGAGAATCCGACGTGGTACGTACCTCAATCGATCCAGGAGGAATGGGCGCGTGCCGGCAAGGTGGTCAAAAAGACGGTGCCGCCTGGCTCAACAATCTGCTCGGAGGCTACTGAATTGGACTAAGCTTTCCCTCCTATGGCATCCACGGAACCAATGCTCTCTTATCGATCTACGACTTTCAGAGCCGCGGTTGCATTAGGATGCATCCCGATGATGTCGGCGCCTTGTTTCGGCAGGTAAAAGTTAGGCCAAGCGGTGAGATCGTCTATGAGCCAGTCTTGCTAGCCGAAATCTAGAACGGGTGGAATCTTTCTCGAGGTGCATCGCGACCCCCTACAGAAAGAAGAAAAGCGATTTCCTGCAATTCGTCCGCGAGTGGGCCGGCAGCAATCTCGCGCAGCGCATCGATTGGAACAAAGCCGCGGACGTGGTCTCGGTCAACGAGGGTGTGGCCCGCGAAATCGGCGGGCCACGCGTTAATCGTTTGGCATCGACCAGGAGACCACGGATCAACTTATCCAGCCACGTTCTCGAAACCGAATCTTAAGCTGTTCCGCAATTGCATCGGAAGTCGCTTTCGCTCGGCCCTCGATAGTGTTTCTACCGCTCGCTTCGCCATATATCTTCGCACCGCCCATCACGATTACGCCGATCGGACTGCCGGTTGCGATAGCCAGAGCTGCAGGCGCAACCATGCCGGGCATCTTGTTGCTGGACGAGCTGAGTGTGCCAGAGCCGAGCTTGCGCCAGCCCTGAGGCGTCACTGCGTAGCCCTCCACAACCGTGTCCATTTCGGAAGCTCCCTTCCCGAATCCGATGATGAAGCGCTCCGCTGTGCTGCCACGTTCGACAGAGACTAGATATCCGCGGAGCACGCCGTCACCGGCCTGCGGTGCTGCTCCGGGTCCGGCCTGCAATGCAGTCAGACCCATGGCGTTGATATCCGAGACCAAATCTTTTGCGATAGCTGCCCCGAGTTCACGGCCCTGTTGGAGCTGCTCTGGCGTTGGCGGCGTACTTGGCTCACTTACCCCCGAGCTGATCGAGGAATTGGGAGGGAGCTTCGAGGGATCGGCGATGAAGTCATATACCCAGATTCGATTTGGCCGCTGAAGCCTTGGGCTCACCATCGGTGTCACCTGGGTCACCTTGGTAGAGGCGCACCCGATCAGAACACCGACGGCGAAAAGGAATAACACCGTGCTGCCGCATCTGTTCATAATGAATCCCCATTCCGACATGCTCTAGAGTTTAATCGGCGATGCAAGCCCCATCGCAAAATCGTCTCAGTTAGGATGATCACGAAGGTTTGCTTGGTTGCGCTTCTGGACTTGCGCGAACGTCATAGTCATTTCTCTTTCTGCTTTGATCACAGTTCGACCGAGGGAAATAAAAGAGCCGCCTGAAATTTGAGTGTGAATTGTTCAGCCCGCGGAGCGAATTGCCGATACGCCATCCATTCACCAGCGGCCGAGCCATTGATCCGCAGACCGCTAGAGAAAGTCCAAACCTTTCCCAGTCCGGCGCTCAGCTGGATGGTAGTCGGTGTATGATGCCGCAGGTTGAAACTCCAGGTCGCGTCGCTCGACCTCACATACCAACCTCGCCCAAATTGATAACTCAGCATCGGCTGGAACGTTAACCGCGTCACAGGAGTTCGATCCGGAGGCGTATAAGCGAAAGAGGTCGCCTGCTGTACAAGCCCGGAGATCAGCAGGCCGTTAAACGGACGGTACCTGAATGCCGCCGCCGGGCCGGCCTGCCACGCGCCCCGACCCGCGGATCGTGAAGTCGCAGTTGGCAAAACCAAATACGGTCCTAGGGCCCATCTGAAATCGATCCCTTCGGTTAGCGATCGAGGCATTACGAAAGATCTAAAAGTTGCAGGTCACCAAATTCGGTGCGGGTTGAAGCGCCCTTGCCTCGGGGCGGGGGTGAGCAGCGAGAAAGTGGGCCGCACAAGCTGCGCGAGCGGCAGCAGACTGTGCGGAAGAAACGCCAGGACAAACCTGCCCTGCAATGTGTTAGTTTGGGCATTGGTACTGTACTCGGACGGCGAGAAGAACTCTCGAACCTGTACTTGAGTCAGAATGGCAGTCGGGTCGTTGACCTCTTCGCTCAAGCTCTCGCGAAGATCGGTGCCCGGACTTGCCCTTTGCTGCGCCGAACAATCGACGCAAAAAGCCCAGAGCAAGAGACATAGCGTCAACGCCACAGAGCCGGCCATTTCAGTGCACGCCGTTACGAACATCTATAGACAAAATCAGCACTCGAATCCGTCTCTTCAACAGATCGCGGAGACAATCCGGATCACAGGCAACTGCAAAGCTGAAGACAATCTCCTGCCCGGACAGTGTGGCGTGCGCGCCAAATTCCTCGTACCAGCGCAGGTTGAACAGTCCGAATTTCGTCAACAGTTGGGCTTGCCAGCCCTGCTGCGTAAACTTGGGACCGGGTGTGCTCCAATTGGTTGATAGCTGTAGCCTGGACCTTACTGGTGGGCGTGAGCCTGGGCGCTAAGGTTCAATGTTCCACAAATCCAGTGGAATACTGATCCGCATCTGGTGAAGTTGTTGTCTTCGAAAAAAGTGTCGCCCTACGCGTGATAGTAGGAGAAGACGTCCGAATAATAGATTCCCTCCTCTGGCTGCTGTCCCCCCAGTAGCCCAATGTCCCTAGCAAATAATCGCCGTGTTCAGCACGGACGGGTGTCGCCGCCAGAAGCACGACGAAAAGACTGAGTGCTATGAGCCGGCATGCTTTGAACTTGACGTCATACTTGATTTCCCCACGGCCCCCAATCATCTCAAAAACGGCGCGTCACTTCATCAATACGTATTTCACATGAACCTGCCCGATGCTCCCGTTGAACTTGAATGGCAGTTTGTCGTAATAGTCGAGCGACACCGGCGAACCAAGCGCCATCCCGATATCGAGACATTCATTGGCGGTGAAAAGCAACGGTGCGCTGATCGGTACCGTGCCTTCGGCCATCAGCTTACCATTAGCCTTTATGATGACCTTGAGTGGACCGCCGGGCTTCGGCACAACATAGCTGGTTTCTATTTCAATCCTGACATTGGCTGCCGGGAGCTTTTCCTTGGCGCGGATCTTCGTGCGCTGAATTATGAAGAGGTTGTACTCGTAGCAAAGGATCCCGTCTTCAATGAAGCAAGTGAGGCCGCCCGAGTTCCCGCCTAACTTATAGAGCACACCATTTGCATTGGCGGGGACGACTGCGTCTATCGTAACGATGTTCGGTCTGTTGCCCAGGGCCGGGGCGCAGAACTCGGGCATTCGGACGATATCGCCGGAGAAGGTCCACTCAGTATATGGTAGGGCAACGCGCATCTCGGGATGGAGTGCTACCACCCAAAGTCCGCCACCGATCGGAAGCGCCTTATTCTTCGCCGCCTCAATAAGAAAAATTTCCTTCATCTGGGCCAGCTTTTCAGGCATCTTCGACGCGAGATCATTCGCTTGGCTCCAGTCCTCCTCGAGGTTGTAAAGCTCCCAGACGTCGTTGTCGGGGGTCCATGTTTGGATTCCGGGCGGCAATCCGGGAACCCAGGGGATGCGCGGTCCAAAGGTGCAAGCCAGCCAATTGTCGTGATAGATCGCGCGGCTGCCCATTATTTCAAAATACTGGGTGAGCAGCTGACCTTTAGCCTTCGCATCTCCGAATGAATACAAGAGACTTACGCCGTCGATGGGATCTTGCTCGATGCCATTCACGATGCGGGGCGGCATAATGCTTAGAAGTTCATAGATTGTCGGAGCGATATCGTTGACGTGGTGGAATTGTGCGCGGGGAGTTACGTCTGGTTTGATCTTCGCCGGCCATCGGATGGCCATGGGGTTGCGGGTACCGCCGAAATGCGAGGCTAATAACTTCGTGCCCTTGTATGGGGTGCTTCCCGCCCAGGCCCATCCCGCGTGATACATATTGTCGGCCTTTGGCGAGCCGAGTGCATCAAGACCGCCAAGTTCCTGGAGCGCTTTGAGGTGTTGCCCGACCGTGCTCGGAATGCCGTTCTGAGCGAGTAGTTCGCTGATGGTCCCTCCCTGCCCTTCTGCTGAAGAGCCGTTATCACCCCAGATGTAAAAGATTACAGTATTGCTGCCGTACCCGAGTTTATCGATCTCATCGATAACGCGGCCGACCTGAACATCGACGTGTTCAGTGAAGCCGGCCGCCACTTCCATCAAACGGCGCTGGAAAGGCTTCTCGTCATCCGGGATGCTGTCCCAGGATGACATCGTCTCGTGCCGCTGCGTGAGTTGCGCCTCTGCAGGAATCCAGCCTTTCTCTTTCGCGCGTTTGAAAACGCGTTCGCGGTAGGCGTCCCAGCCATCGTCGAACTTGCCCTTATATTTATCCGCCCACTCCTTCGTGACGTGATGCGGACCATGTATCGCGCCGCTAGCCCAGTACATGAAAAACGGTTTGTCAGGCTGAAAAGCCCTATGCTTTCGCAGCCAACCAATCGCGTCATCCGCCAGGTCTTCGCTGAGGTGATACCCTCTCTCAACGGTTTTGGGCGGCGGAACGTATGTCGTGTTGCGGACAAGGTTCGGTTCGTACTGCGAGGCCTCGCCGCCCAGAAAGCCGTAGAAGTATTCGAATCCCAAGCTCGTAGGCCAGTTCTCAAACGGGCCGGCTGGACTGGTCTCCTCAGCCGGCGTGTTGTGCCATTTGCCGAAAGCGCTTGTGGCATAGCCATAATCTTTCAGCACCTCGGCCACTAGCGCACTGCTTCTCGGAATGCGGCCTGAATAGCCGTCCCAGTCGTTCGCCAACTCGGCAATCTGACCGTTTCCGACTCGATGGTGATTACGACCGGTAAGCAATGATGCTCGTGTCGGTGAGCACATGGCCGTAGTGTGGAAGCGGTTATACGCGATTCCCTCTCTTGCGATGCGATCCATGGTCGGCGTCTGGATTTCCCCGCCGAAAGTCGCTGGAAGCGCTGGACCGGCGTCGTCAATCAAAACGATCAGTATGTTTGGGGCGTCGGGCGGCAACCGGCGAGGCTTTGGCAGTGGGCTATAGAGGGACTCCTGCATTGTGCGAGCGGCGATGCTTCCGGACGGCGTCGGTGGGAATGGTAAAGAATCGTGCCTCTCCAATTTGAGCTTTGACTCGGTCATCTTTCTCCACCTCAGCGGCAGGCTCCCATGCTCCCACCGCTAGCTACTCTTTCGACTGATAGCGCCTGCCCTTCTGCGTGGGTTACCGCGACCCCCGATCTCGCCTCTACCAACGTACCAAGAGACTCACTCCCGGGAACGAGCCACCCCTGGGCGCTTCGCTTGTCCGCGGACAAGTTGATGCCAGACCGATACCTTTAACGGTCTGCTTGCCTATCTGGCCGAAGCGATGGTCTTCCGTAGGGTCGTCGAGATCTATCCCCTTGTAATCCAAGACGCCGCACAGCTTGAAAAACTCCGTGAACGCCGGGTGATCCTTCGGATAGTCAGCCTGCTCGGGTTCTTCCTCGGCATTGAGGTGGTAGAGGTTGCCGTAGAACTCATCCAAGCCATGAACCGGGTGGAGAAATTCATTGCGGTCGCCAAGATAGTTCTTGCCAATCTGGACCGTCATGTAGCCCTCCGGGTTGAGCAACTCTGCCAGCGTGGGATCCACCTTCTGCAGCCCTTGAGGCGCTCCGGGCATGCCGATCGTAGTGAGGCCCGTCCGCATCGGAATCTGCTCCCGTTATAAAGGCCGCGCGGCCAGCGGTGCAACTGGCTTGAGCATAGCAGTCAGTAAGCATGACCCCATCGTTCACAATGCTGTCAATGTTGGGAGTCGGAGCGCCCATAATGTGCGGTGGTATACACCAACATCGAACCACCCGGCATCGTCAGCCATGATCAGGAGAATGTTCGGTTTCTTTTCTTGCGGCATTGATAATCTTCTAACCGAAAACGAATTTCATGTGCTACTCCCCCGTCCGTTCAGTCAACGTCGGAGATTTATGCGCTAACTGCATTTTTTCGATTGACAAAACCAGTCCCTGTGCCTGAGTAATTGCGACCTGATCGCCACTTTTGACTCGATTTTGTTAACTTTTTCTTGGTGGGCAGGGGCAGAATCGAACTGCCGACACGAAGATTTTCAGTCTTCTGCTCTACCTACTGAGCTACCTGCCCACCGTATGAGGAGGGTGTCACCCACGGCTCGTAATCGAACACCGTAGCCCTCAATTGCTACCTATCCATGCGCCGGCTTGCAAGATGCCGTCATGTTTCATTCTCAGGCGCGCAGAGCCTTCACGCGCGTCTCGACGAAATCGATCACTTGCGCTTCCAGGTTGACGCCATTCAGCCGGTCGATCTCCTGCACGCCGGTCGGGCTTGTGACATTAACCTCGGTCAGGTAATTCCCAATGATATCCAGCCCGACGAAGTAAAGCCCGTCGCGGCGCGCGCGCTGCGCCACCATCCGGCAGATCTCGAGGTCGCGGGGGGTGAGGTCAACCTTCACGCAATTCCCGCCAACATGGATATTGCCGCGATGCTCGTCGTCACGCGGCACCCGCAGCGTCCCACCGAGCGGCTCGCCGTCGAGTAGAATTACACGCTTGTCGCCGTCGCGGATTTCAGGGACATAGCGCTGCGCCATGATCGGCCGGGACTCAGAACGGGTCACTGTTTCGAGAATCGGATTAAGATTGCGGTCATCACCACGGGCGAGAAAGACGCTCTCGCCGCCATGTCCGTCGAGCGGTTTGACCACCATCTCACCCCCCTGGTCTTTCATGAATTGCTTCAGCCGCGTGATTTCGTAGCTCACCATCGTCGGTGGAATCGCGCCCGGAAAATTCAGCGCGTAGAGCTTCTCATTCGCCTCACGCAGACCCGAGGGGCTGTTCAGCACGAAGGTCCGGCGGCTATCGGCCAGGCTCAGCATCATCGTGGCGAAAAGGTAGGCGGCGTCGGCCGGCGGGTCCTTGCGCATGAAGATCGCGTCGAAAGCTTCGAGCGTGTATGCGCAACCCTCGTCGAGAAAGCGGTAATGCGGCTCGGCGCGCGCCACTTCGCATCGGCGGGCGAACGCGAAGGCCTGATGGCCCAGCGTATACAAGCCCTTCAAGCCCAGGTGAAATACCTGATGGCCGCGGGCGAGCGATTCGAGCATGAAGACGAAGGTCGTGTCCTTATCCGGCAGCACGCTCTCCATCGGGTCCATCACGAATGCGAATTTATATGCCACCGCATTATCCTAATTTGAATCGCTTGCTCTGCAAGCGATGATGCGCACGCTGCCGGCGGCTTTGCTTGCTACGGGCAAAAATGCTCCGCTAGTGTTCGATCTCATCCAATGCTCCAGCCGAGATACTCAGCGCCGCCAGCGCCGCCGTCTCGCTACGGAGTCGATTCGGACCTAATCCCGCCAGGACGAACGCCGCATCGAGCATCTGCGTCCGCTCGATGTTATCGAAGTCGCCTTCCGGACCACAGGCTATCAGTATCGTCCGCGAACGGCGCTCGCGCACTATTCGAGCAAGCGGGCCACCGCCCTGAGCGCAGAGTATAGCGAGCCAATCCGCCGGGACAATCGCCGCCATCGCCGCGGTCGTGAGCGGTTCGGCGATCTTCGTCAGGGTGCGAGTCAGGCTCTGCTTGGCCGCGGCGCCGGCGAGGCGCTGCCAGCGTTCGCGCCGCTCTAGCGATGGACTATGCACCATGCCTCGCGCCGTAACCAGCGGCCATAGCTCGGCGGCGCCTAATTCGACCGCCTTCTCGACCAGGAAATCCATATGCGGACCCTTGATTATGGCCGCGGCCAGAATTATCCGCGCGGAATGCCCCTCATGCGCGATACTGCCGCTAAGGGCCACGACTGCGGCATCAGGCTCGAAGCGCTCGAGATAGCCAGTATAGGCGGCCCCGGCCTCATCGATTAGCTGGAGCGCGGCGCCTGGCGCCAGCCGCCTTACATCGCGCAGATGATGCAATTCACCGCCTGTCACCCGCGCGATGCCATCGATTATCGCGTCAGAAGCAACCATGAAGCGCGGCGGACTGCTCATCTCAGAATTGGCGCCGGAGTGGGATTAGCCGTGGTTTGCCATCAGCAGCGCGGTCCATCCGCGATCGGTCCGGCGGCTGATACAACGCACCTCTGGCTGATAGGCCGCCACCACACCTAATGCTTCACGCGCGAGGATTCCTGCGAGAATCAGCCGTCCATTTGGCGCAAGATTACGCTTCAGTCGCGGCGCCATCGCGATCAGAACCGGCGCAAGGATATTGGCTGTGATTAGATCGAAGCGCCGCCGGATTGAGTTCAACGTAATCGCGCTGATGCGCAGGCCGCGCGCCACGCCGTTCAGCTCAGCATTCTCGCGGGCGTTTTCGAGCGCCACCGGATCATTGTCAATTGCCGTGATATCACGCGCTCCCAGCAGCTTCATCGCGATCGCAAGAATTCCTGATCCAGTTCCAACGTCGAGCACGCGTGCATAGTTGCGCTCGCAATAAAGCTTTTCAAGTATGCGCATCACGCCATACGTGCTCCCATGATGGCCCGTGCCGAAGCCTTGCCCGGGCTGGATCACAATTCTCACGCGCTCAGCCTGCTCTTTCCTGCTCCATGGCGGTACGACCAGAAAGCGCTTGCCGATAGTGAACGGTTCGAAGCGCTTCATCCACATGGTAGCCCAGCCTGGATCTTCGATTCGATCGATGGTTAGGCGAGCCAACTCGCCGAGCATCAGAGTAGCCTTGATCAAACGTACCAGCCGTTGGAGGTGGGCTTGACTGGTCTGAGCGAAATAGGCGGTAACGCGAACCATCGATGGCGAACGGAGCCGTGCACCGGCCATTCGCGGAAGCTTGCTAACTTGGCATCCGAGGCCGCCGAGCGCCACAATGGCCGCCCCGGCTTGGTCGGCGCGCGCAGCCTGAAGATCAAAAGCGATACGACCGTAGATTAGTGGCTTGGCTGGACGCCTTGGGCGCTGCGCTTCAGCAATCATTAACACTGAGCAAGATGCTCCTGCTCGTCAAGACTAATGGGAGGCCTACCGATAGGGGAAGAGCAGCTTATAGGGCCAGCGCTATTATTTCTCCTGTCGATAACGTTGTACTCGCGATTTGCCGCTCATCCCCACGCATG
>DATJUF010000007.1:0-9610 GCA_035502655.1 Binataceae bacterium (SeqCode) | reverse complement strand
CCATATGCTTTCAGCTATGGGTCTGCTGTTCTCATCTCCCTTGCTGCGCTGCTAGTCGTTCTGAACCTTCCCTATCACCGCCAACAGCCCGTTCTTTTATTCTTCGAAGTCGGGGTAGCGCTGGCCACATGGGTAGGAGGTTGGAGAGCCGGAATCGTAGCACTGGTCGGCGGTACTGTCGCTTCGGCATATTTTGCCCATCAGAACATCGGCGCGCCGGTTGTATTCCGAATGGTTCTGAATCTGGTTTATACAATCGGGATAGTGTGGGTGGTTGCTAAATTGCGGTTCTCTCAGGAGGCGCTGCGGCAAAGCGAGGAACGATTCCGCCGGCTGAATGCAGAGTTGGAGCAGCGCGTGGCCGAGCGCACGGCGCAACTTCAGACGGCCAACGAAGAGCAACGCTACCAGGTTCAGCTCCTCAAGACCATCACGGACAACGCGTCGTCGGCGTTATATATGGTTGACCCGACCGGGCTAGGAACATTTGTCAATCCGGCTCTTGAGCGGATCACCGGGTATCGGGCCGACGAACTGATGGGGCATGTCGTCCACGACAAGATCCACCACACAAAACCCGACGGATCGCCCTATCCTGTACGTGAGTGCCCGCTGACGGGAGCCGCGCGGCACCGGAAGACAGTATGCGGAGAAGATTTATTCGTACGCAAGGACGGCACATTCTTCCCGGTCCAGTACAGTGCCAGTCCGATCTTTCGTGAGGACAGAGCGGTAGGTACAGCCATCGAATTTCAGGACCTTACCGAAGTCAAAGCGGCTGAGCGAGCCCTTCGGGACAGCGAAGAGCTCAGGCGAAGAATCATCGAGAGCAGCACGGACTGTATCAAGGTGCTCGACCTCGACGGAAACTTGCTATTCATGAGTCGCGGCGGTCAACAGTTGCTCGAAATAGATAATATCGATCATTATCTTAATGGCTGCTGGGTCGACTTCTGGCTGCCGGAAGATCGTCCCAGAATAAGGGAAGCCATTGCTGCCGCCAGGGCCGGGGGAATCGGAAATTTTCAGGCGTTCTGTCCATCGGCAAAAGGAGCCCCGCGCTGGTGGGATGTCATCACTACACCGATCTGCAACGTAAACGGCGAGCCCGAGCAGTTGCTTTCGGTGTCACGTGACATTACTGAGCGCAAGCGAGCAGAGGCCGAAGCACGCGAGAGCGAGCGAAGATACCGCGAACTGCATGCGGAGTTGGAGCACGCCGCTCGCGTTGCAACGATGGGACAACTCTCGGCGTCCATCGCGCATGAGATCCGACAACCACTTTCCGCAGTCAAGATGAGTGGAACTACCGCTTTGCGGTGGCTCACAAAACTTCCTCCTGACATCGAAGAGGCAAAACAAGCCATCGAAAGCATCGTCAGCGACGTTCATCGAGCGAGCGACGTCATCGGTCGCATTCGTGACTTTGCAATGAAGGGCGCACCAAAAAGGGACAACCTCGACGTCAATGGAGTGATCGTTGAAGTGATTGCACTGATTCGTACGGAAGCCATTAAGCACGATGTCATTGTGCAAACGCTGCTGGCAGACAACCTGCCACCCATCCTAGGAGACAGGATCCAATTGCAACAGGTCATGGTCAACCTGATCATGAATGCTATCGAAGCCATGAGCGGTTCCGGTGATGGCCCGCGAGAGTTAATGATCCGCACCGCAGAGGCAGAGGCGAGAGATGTGCTCGTTGCGGTAATGGATTCGGGCCCGGGCTTAGGAGGAGATCCAGAGCAACTCTTTGACGCTTTCTACACAACAAAGCCAGGCGGCATGGGCATAGGGCTATCGATCAGCAGGTCCATTATCGATGACCACGGTGGGCGGCTCTGGGCGAGCGCCAACGCGCCCCGAGGTGCAATTTTTCAATTCGCCGTGCCAGCTCACCTGGATGCGTCGTAGTGCGCACTGACCCGAGAACGGACCGGCGTTTGACAAGCGACCCACATCCAAGATGGTCCACTCACTCCCATTGCACCCCAGAACGCTCGCTTGGGCGTCACAAACTGGCACGATTCGTGAGACCGATGAGGTCCGGAAATTGCAAACAAGGGGGTGTCGCCAGGCCGTCCGGCGCGTGGCAAACTAGGCAGCAACCGGTCCGGCACAGTACGGTCATCGATGGCCCAAAGGCGGTCCTATGGCGGGGAGGTCGAAGATGAACCGAACTTCTGGCGTCAACACTGGCGGAGAAGACGGTCTCAAAGTCCTGTGGGAGGATAGCGATGTCGTTTTCTGTCGAGGATGGCGCCGACACACGGACGGCGATGGCAGCGCCGTGCTGACGGTGCAACCCTCCGCGGAGCATCCATCTTCTACCGTCCTTCATCGTCTTGCTCACGAATATGGATTGAGGGATCAGCTTGACAGTGCGTGGGCAATGCGACCACTCGAGCTTGTCTACGAATCGATCCGGCCTATGCTATTGCTGGAAGATACCGACGGCGAGCCACTACATCGCCTGATCGGCGAACGCATGCGCGTAGACGATTTCTTGCGTCTAGCTATTCACATCGCGGCGACCCTTGGCAAGGTCCATCAGCGCGGCCTCGTGCACAAGGACATCAAGCCGCATAACATCATGGTCAATAGGGTGACGGGAGAAGTTAAACTCACCGGCTTTGGCATCGCCTCGCGGCTTCCGCGCGAGCGCCAACTCCCCGAACCGCCCGAGACCATCGCCGGCACGCTCGCCTACATGGCGCCCGAACAGACCGGGCGAATGAACCGCTCAATCGATTCCCGCAGCGATCTCTATTCGCTCGGAGTTACGTTCTATCAGATGCTGACGGGAACACTGCCGCTAATGGGCTCTGATCCGATGGATTGGGTCCATTCCCATATCGCGCGGCAACCGCTGGCACCTAGCGAGCGGCGCGAGGATATCCCGGCTGCCCTCTCAGCGATCATCATGAAGCTGCTCGCCAAGACCGCCGAAGAGCGTTACCAAACAGCGGCGGGCGTCGAGCGCGATCTTCGGCGCTGCTTGATCGATTTGGACGCTCACGGCCAGATCGATTTGTTCCCGCTCGCCCAACACGACACGCCCGACCGGCTGCTGATCCCCGAAAAACTGTACGGTAGGGCGCGCGAGGTCGAGACCTTGCTTAGCGCCTTCGATCGCACAGTGAGAAGCGGAGCTCCGGAGTTAGTGCTGGTCTCCGGCTATTCCGGGATCGGCAAGTCCTCGGTCGTCAATGAGCTGCACAAGGTGCTGGTGCCGCCGCGGGGGCTCTTTGCCTCCGGCAAGTTCGACCAACACAAGCGCGATATTCCGTATTCGACGCTGGTCCAGGCTTTTCAAAGCCTTGTGCGGCCGCTCCTCGGAAAGAGCGATACCGAGCTGGGGATCTGGCGTGACGCCTTTCTGGAGGCTCTGGAGCCGAATGGGCGGCTAATGACCGACCTCATCCCTGAACTGAAGTTGATCATAGGGGAGCAGCCCCCAATCCCAGAACTGGAGCCGCAGCAGGCACAGAGCCGTTTCCAGCTCGTTTTCCGCCGATTCATCGGAGTATTTGCCCGACCCGAGCATCCACTGGCGCTCTTTCTTGACGATCTTCAATGGCTTGACGGAGCGACGCTTGATCTACTCGAGGATCTTCTGATCCGGTCAGACTTGCAGAATCTCATGCTGATCGGCGCCTATCGCGACAACGAGGTCGATACCGCTCATCCGTTGGCCCGCAAGCTCGATTCAATCCGCCAAGTCCGAGCGCGGGTGCAAGAGATTCACTTGGCGCCGTTAGCCACCAATGACCTTGCGCAGTTGACCGCCGATGCGCTTCGAAGCGACGTGCTCCACGTTGGACCTTTGGCGCAGCTGGTGCATGAGAAGACTGCCGGCAATCCTTTCTTCGTTATTCAGTTTCTCTATGTTCTCGGTGAAGAGGCCTTGCTACTTTTTAATCACGACGAGGCGCGCTGGGTCTGGGATCTCGATGGCATTCACAACAAGGCCTACACCGACAACGTCGTCGATTTAATGGTCGGCAAGGTAATTCGTCTGCCTATTGAAACTCAAGAGGCGCTGCAGCAATTTGCATGCCTTGGCAACCTTGCCGCAATCGGAATTCTATCTACCGTTCTCGCGATTCCGGAGGAGCAGGCGCATGCGGTCCTGTGGCCAGCGGTGCGTCAGGAGCTGGTCGAGCGCCTGGACGCCTCCTACAGGTTCATTCACGACCGGGTGCAGGAAGCGGCCTACTCCCTCATTCCACAAGCATCACGTGCCGCGGCACATTTGCGGATCGGTCGATTACTGTTGACACACACGCCGCCCGAGCGGCAAGAGGCGGCGATCTTCGAAATCGTGGGTCAGCTCAATCGAGGCGCCGCACTGATCAGCGGACAGGAGGAACGTGAGCAGCTCGCCGAATTCAACCTGCTCGCCGGCAAACGTGCAAAGGCGTCGACAGCCTATGTTTCGGCACTCACCTATCTGAATTCGGGTGTGCATCTCTTAAACGATGATTGCCGTGATCGGCGGCATGATCTGATCTTTGCCTTGGAGCTAAACCGAGCGGAATGCGAATTTTTGACCGGTCAGTTGACCATCGCAGACAAGCGATTGGACGCCCTGTCAGAGCGAGCCAGAACGACCGTCGAACGCGCAATGGTGGCATGTCTGCACATGGATGTATGCATCACTCTTGATCGGAGTGACCGCGCGGTTGGGGTCTGTCTCGACTACCTTCGGCATGTCGATATCGCGTGGTCACCGCATCCTACAGATGAAGACGTGCGCCATGAATACGAGCGGATCCTTTTACTGCTGGATGGACGGTCGATCGAGGAACTCGTCAATCTGCCGCTGATGGAGGACGCGGCATCGCTTGCGACCGTCGATGTTCTGACTAAGCTCCTGCCAGCCGCGGCGTTTACGGATGCGAACCTGAATGCCCTCACTTCCTGCAAGGCGGTCAGTCTCAGCCTCGAACGTGGCAACTGCGATGCCTCCTGTGTCTCTTATGTCATGCTCAGCAGGGTCGCCGGACCGCGCTTTGACCACTACAAGACCGGATTTCAGTTTAGCCAACTCGGCTACGACCTCGTCCAGCGACACGGGCTGAAACGCTTTGCGGCGAGCACTTGTGTTTGCTTCGCGGGATTTGCGATGTGCTGGACCAAACACATTCGGGCTTGCCGCGATCTGCTGTTCCCTGCTTTCGAAGCGGCCAACAAAATTGGCGACCTCACTTACGCGACTTACGCCAGATGGGTAATAAACACGGACAATCTCGTGGCGGGCGATCCGCTCGCCGAGGTACAGCGAGAAGCCGAGATTGGCCTCGCCTTCGCCGAAAAGGCTAGGTTCGGCCTTGTCATTAACTGGATCACCACTCAGATCGCGTTGATTCGCACGCTTCGCGGCTTGACACCGATGTTCGGTTGCTTGGACGACGAGACGTATAATGAGCTTCGCGTCGAAGCTCATTTGACAAGCACCCCTGGGCTAGCAATGGCGGCCTGTTTGTATTGGATTCAGAAAATGCAAGCGCGCTATCTGGCCGAGGACTACGGCACGGCCATGGACGTCGCATCGAAAGCGGAACAGCTGCTTTGGACGACACCCATGATCCTCGAGGAATCAGAATATCATTTTTATGCCGCCTTGACCAAAGCCGCCTGTTGCGCCGCTGTGTCGGGGGCTGAGCGGCAACAGCAGATAGACGCTGTCGCCGCGCATCACAAGCGGCTGAAAGTCTGGGCCCAGAACTGTCCGGAGAACTTCGGGCACCGAGCCGCTTTGGTGGAAGCCGAACTCGCGCGCATTGAGGGAAGGGATGCAGAGGCCATGCGCCTCTACAAACTGGCGGCCCAATCAGCACGGGCCCACGGGTTCGTCCACATCGAGGCGCTTGCTTACGAACTCGCCGCACGGTTCTATGCGGCACATGAGGTGGAGGACGTAGCACATCTGTACTGGAGAAAGGCGCGCTATTGTTACCTCCGCTGGGGTGCAGATGGGAAGGTTAAGCAGCTCGACGACCTTCATCCCCAGCTCGAAGAGGGGGCACAAGCGCCCGGCCCCACAGGCACGATCGCGACGCCTGTCGAACACCTCGACCTCGCGACCGTCATCAAGGTGTCGCAGGCCGTCTCGGGCGGAATGGTTCTGGAGAAACTCATCGACACCCTCATGCGTACCGCGATCACGCAGGCGGGCGCCCAGCGCGGCCTCCTGATGCAGATGCACTCTGACGAGATGCGGATCGCCGCGGAGGCCGCGACATCCGGTGACAAGGTGTGGGTGGAGCTTCGCGATACGTCGGTGACTGCGGCGGTACTGCCGGAAGCGGTCCTTCATTATGTCCTGCGGACCGGTGAGCCGTTAATCCTCGATGATGCTGCAAGCCAACCCGCCTTTGCCGCGGACCCCTACATTCGCGAGGCTCAGGCCCATTCCCTTCTTTGCCTGCCCCTCATCAACCAAGCCAAGCTCATCGGCGTCCTCTACCTCGAGAACAACCTCACCTCACGAGCCTTCGCGCCAGCCCGGATCGCGGTATTGAAGCTGATTGCCTCGCAGGCGGCGATCTCGTTGGAAAATACCCGCCTGTACCGCGATCTTGAACAACGCGAAGCAAAAATTCGACGCTTGGTCGATGCCAACGTTGTCGGGATTATGATCTGGAACTTCGGAGGGGAGATCCTTGAGGCTAATGACGAGTTCCTCCGGATCGTGGGATATGACCGCGCCGATCTCGCCTCACGGCATCTTCGCTGGACCGACCTCACGCCGCAAGAGTGGCTCGACCGGGATGAACAACAGTGGGTGCCGCTGCTCAAGCGTTCGGGGACAGCACAACCATTTGAGAAGGAATATTTGAAAAAGGATGGAAGCCGCGTGTCTGTACTTGTAGGCGCCGCTACCCTTGAAGATGAGGGAGATCAAGGCGTGGCTTTCGTACTTGACCTAAGCGAGCGCAAGCGTGCCGCAGAAGCCCTGCGCGAAACTCAATCGGAACTGGCACGCTCGAACCGTGTCGCCGCTATGGGACAGCTCACAGCATCCATCGCGCATGAGCTGAGACAGCCACTTTCCGCAGCCAAAATGAACGGAACTACTGCCTTGCGCTGGCTCGCTAGAGCTCCGGCCAATATCGACGAAGCGAGACAGTCGATCGAAGATGCCGTCAAGGATGCCAATCGAGCCACTGACGTGATAACCCGGATACATAATCTCGTAAGGAAGGTTTCTCCTGCCAAGGATGCGATCTGTATTAACGACGCGATCCTTGAGGTTGTTGCCCTCACCCGCGCCGAGGCGGCCAAGCACGGCATCACGGCACAGATGCAGCTCTCAGACAATTTGCCGCAAATTCTCGGGGACAAAGTGCAACTACAGCAGGTGATGATCAACCTGATCTTGAACGCCGTCCAGGCACTGAGCGCCGTCCATGACGGTGTGCGCGAACTTTGCATCAGCAGTAGTTACGATCGATCAGAGGGAGTGCTCGTAACAGTACGGGATTCGGGACCCGGCGTCGACATCGAGAAGCTGGCTCACCTGTTTGAGCCCTTTTACACGACTAAGCCCGGCGGTATGGGCATGGGGCTATCGATCAGCCGAACGATCATCGAGGATCACGGAGGACGATTGTGGATTGACGAAAACCAATTGGCCGGCGCCACGTTCCGGTTTACGATTCCTGTCAGTTGACGGACCAAATGCGGTTCGCTTGGGCCTTAGGTCGGTTGCAAATGCGATCCGAACCAGTTCAACTACCGGAGCCAGATTGCTTACGCCATCGATTGAATAGTATGAAACGGCGAGATGGTGTGATGGGGCGCATCGACATTTTCGAAGGCAACCTCGCAAAGGCTTTCGTTGCCTTAGCGGCATATCGCGGCGAATCCCAAAGTGTTCGACGCCGTGCGCTCCTATGCGTCGCCCCATCGTGATATCTTGTCATAGACGGCAGTTTCGCCAGACTGGTTGCGTCGAGGTGTAAGACCCAGATAGGCGCCGACGCTTGATGCCGATCGGAAACGCGATGGGTCGTCGATCGTATGGAAGGTCAACGCCCTCACCACGCCGTCCATGGCCGTCGCCGCACAAGCCGAATAATGGCTCGACATACCAGGAGATTTCGCGAGCGGGTAGGAAGGTCCTCCCGAACCCTACCCAGTCATGCCGCTACTCCCGTTTGCCTACGTGAAGGTTTTTTGACGGCATAATGAGTTGATCACTTTTTCGGCAACTTAAAATAGTCGCATTCGCCGTTACGTTCGCGGACAGGGAGCGCAGACGGATGAGCGTACCACTTTACAAACAGCTCAATGGCAAAATTGATCTAAAGCAGCTTCGCCACGCAGTGGCAGCAGCTGATTATGGCAGCTTTCGTCAGGCGGCAGAAGCGCTCAACATAAAGCAGTCAACATTGAGCCGATCGATACTTCAGCTTGAGCACGCCACTTCTATACGTCTCTTCGAGAGGTCGCCCGGTGGCGTAGCTGTCTCGCGCTTAGGCGGGGACTTTATTAGAATGGCTAAGGGTGTTCTTGAGCAGATAAACGAGTTCGATCTCTCGAAAGCCATACCATCGCGTAACGAAGTCCTACGAATTGGTTTCTGTACCTCGCTCTCAGCAGGGGCATTGCGTACCAACCTTTTGGAATTTCATAGCCGGTTTCCGGAATTCCAGCTCGAGATGTTGGAACGACGCCGGTCTCGGCTCGCGATGAGGCTGCAGAATGGTACGCTAGACATAATTATTGCGCCCGGCAAATTGCCCGTTGAATGTGAGCGCATCGCGCTCTGGAGTGAGCGCGTTCTAATTGCTTTACCTGATAATCACCGTCTTTCCAGTCGTGACATTGTCTATTGGACGGACCTGCGCTCAGAAACCCTTTTGATGAGTCAGTATGATCCCTACTGGGAATTTGAAGACCTCATAACCTCAAAGCTTCTTTCGCCGGACGATCGGCCCAAGCTTGAACGTCATGATGTAAGTCGGAGCATTTTGAAGAGTCTCATCAGTATGAAGCTTGGACTTGGATTGATGCTGGAGTCGGACGTTGGCGTTCGTGTCCCTTCTATCGGCTTCAAGGAATTGAGAGATGGGACAGGTGCCGCACGCGTTGATTTTTCCGCCTTTTGGCAGGATTCAAACAAAAACTTGGCCCTGATGAAGTTTCTGCAGCTCTTGCAAGAACGCTATGCAGTTCTGTCCTGAGCAGATTGGCGCTTGAATTTGGTAAACGCACGATCTGTTGCCATAAACCGCTTGAGCATTGGTGCAATCAACTTCGTCGCGTCACTCACGGATCGCCCACTTTCGCGTTTAAGCAACTCAGCATACGTCCTCAGATCTCTGTCAATGTCTGCTGGCAACTCAAGCGTGATCTTGACTGGCTTGGCATCGTCAACAACAGCGAGTTTGAGCTTAGTCACCTTTGTCACCCTCTGTATGGCTCGAGCACGAGATCCCGATTGACGATTACCCGAACGGGAAATCCTGGACGAATCGTGAGCGTCGGCTGGATGTTCAAATTGCGTCGAACGGCCTGCTGTCCCGTTTGATTCAGAGAGTTCGCTGCGCTCAATCGCAATGCCTGAATAATGCCCGTGTTGCTACCGGTATCCGCACCA
>DATJUF010000006.1:0-20401 GCA_035502655.1 Binataceae bacterium (SeqCode) | reverse complement strand
GATCACCTCGCTCATTCAGGATCCGCAACAGGCGGCCGCACCGTTGCTGGCGTTCGCCGCCGCCCTTAACCGTGATGTGGATACCAAAGAAGCCTTGCGCCTGCTGGCGGAAGATGATCTGTCAACTGGCAACTGGCTCTTTGAGACGTTCGCGGGATTAAACGGACAGGCCCCGGCGGATAACCCCGCCAGCGCCACACCGGCTCAAGCCGCCGAACCCACGCCGCCCGTGGGAATTCAACCACCCAGTCTCTGACAGCCAGAGCGCGGCGCCGTGGAGCTGCTGAACTCATGCTGGATAGGCCGTAGACCCTTGCTGCTACTAAAACATGTTTTAGCATCGTTACTTATCATTCTAGTTTGTACGACGATGGTTCAGGCTGATCCTCCAGGCAAGCAGGCTTATCTCAGGGACTGCGCCAAGTGCCACGGCACCGATGGAACTGGCAATTCGCCTCGGATGCGCAATGTCCCGGGATATGTGTCGGTGGATCTCACGACACTCAGCGCAGCCAATGATGGCAAGTTCCCGCGTCAGGAAGTGTACGATACTATCGATGGGCGCAAACGGTTTTCGGCGCACTTTATCGGCGATATGCCTATCTGGGGACTGAAATATCAAGACCAACATGGAAGTGCTGAGAGCGAGGATCAAGTGCGGCGACGTATTTCGGCCTTGGTCGATTACATCGAATCGCTGCAGGCGAAACAATTATCCTTTGGTACAGGCGAATGACTAACGATCAGAAGCAACTGCTCTCGACGGAATTGTACGGCTATACGATTCGCCGCGACCAGCAAAGCGGACGATGGGACATTTTCTGGCGAGAAGTGAAGCAGGCGGGCGATTTTGAGACGCGGGCGAGCGCCGAACAATGGGTTGACGACCTAATGCCATTGAATCGTTGAGCTCGAGCCTTCATATCCATTCAGTTAAGCGACAGATATATTCTAGAGAGAATCGTTCAATGGCATTTCCATACAAAACCATTCTTTGCCCGGTAGACTTCGAGGAGAATTCGTTGGTGGCTCTGGATAGAGCCGTCGAACTCGCCAATCACTTCGCCAGCAAGGTTCTATTAGTCCATGCTCTTCCGATAGTTATAACCATCGGCGAAATCCCGCCGCCGGCCGCGATGTATGAAGATCAAGAGAAGGCGGCCAGAGCTAAGCTCGAAGACATTTCCAAGGCCAAGCTGAGCGGGATCGAACATGAGTCGCTTCTCTTCGTCGGTGACATAATCACCTGTATCCTGGATGCACAAAAGAAATATCAGCCTGACCTTGTCGTGATTGCCACGCATGGCCGAACTGGGTTTGTGCGAGTGTTTCTCGGAAGCGTTGCGGAAGCGATTGTTCGCAAGGCAACTTGCCCGGTATTGACGATTCGCGAAGAACCGCGAGCGTGAGTTCCGCTTGGTTCTATAGCGCATCTTAAAGGTGACCGCACCGCAGCCAAAAAGGTGGCCGCACCCGCAGCCAAAACAATTGCAGCGATACCCGCTCAGCGGCAGTGCTGGGAAGGAGAAATTCAATGAAAGTCAAAGAATTGATGACTCGTGAAATTAAAGTGTGTATGGCGAATGAGACACTCAGCCGGGCGGCGCAGCTGATGTGGGAATATGATTGTGGCTTCCTTCCCATAATCGAGAGTGATGGCATTGGCGCCTTGCTGGGGGTTGTCACTGACCGTGATATTGCGATGGCTACATACACTCAAGGGAAACCTCCGTCGGCTATTCCTCTGACGGCGTTCGTTGCACATACGATCATCACCTGTCATGAGGATGACGATATCACGGTGGCTGAAACTCTGATGAAAAAGCATCAAGTGCGGCGCCTCCCAGTGATAGGCAGGAATGGGCGCCTGGCTGGAATTCTGTCACTCAACGATCTGGCTCGGGAGATCGAACTTGAAAAGGCCCCGGGACGACGCATCGAGCTCAGCGCAGCGGACGTTGCAACGACGCTAGCAGCAATTGCTAAACCGCGCCTCGCGCATGAAGGAAAGGCAGTAATTGATCTAGACTATGTAGAATAACAGGTCTTGCACGAAACCCGTAATTGACTGCTGGAGTTGGGAAGCGTTACGCGAAGGACAGCTTCATAACCATCAGCCATCGTTGGCTGACGTTTTCGAGCTGATACGGAGAGGCTCTTTTCATGAGAGTCGAACAAATTATGAATCCCCAGGTGTTGGCATGCCGGCCACACGACAGCCTGAACCAAGCCGCGCAACTCATGTGGGAGCATCGATGTGGAGGCGTTCCAGTCGTGAACGAGACCAATTACCCGGTCGGGTTTTTGACTGATCGCGATATTTGTATGGCCGCTTACACGAAGGGTACGCCGATTAAAGAAATACTTGTCGATCAAGCAATGGCGCATGAGGTAGTCACTTGCAATCCTGATGACAAGCTCATTTCAGCGGCCGAATTGATGCGGCAGCACGGCAAACGACGGCTAGTTGTCGTAAACCCAATGGGCAGATTGGCCGGTCTGCTTTCGCTCGATGATCTCGCCCACGAAGCTGCCCGGGCCCTGCGAGGCGGCGTGAATCAGCCGCTAAGAGATTTAGTCCTGGAGGTCGTTCTGGCGACTAGCCATGGCCACGGCCTCGTCCGCCCAGCAACGTGAGACCATGGATTAAAGGCTCTGTTAATAATAAAGATCGGTTGCGGAAATCCGGTGAAGACTTTCGTCTCTCGGACACTGGTGAAAGCACCGCTCTCAATGTCTACCTTCAATCGTAGAACTCGGGCGCGCCACAGGATCATAACCGACAACGCGATCACGACGCCACCCCCGGCGAGTCATTCAAATATCTATACTCGGAGGGCCGAGTTTCAGACGCGGCTCAAAGCGTGAACGAGGTCGGAAGTGGGTGCGGCGCGCCTTCACCAGCTTCAACAATTGTTATGCTGATTTCGGTATCACGAACGCTGCGACCATGAAAGCGATTCTGGAAGGACGAAACTGCTCAAGCAGCGCAATCTTCGCTGAGTCGCATTCGATATGAGTCAACGGTCCCACTATGGCACGCAGCCGGCCCTTCAACGAGATCTTGGCTAGACTTCGGCCGGCTGATTCGATCCGGTTCAGAAATCCTGAGTGCGGACTCTATCTCGACCTTCAACTGCTTTGACGCTCACGAAAACGCGACTGCTGGTTCAGGCGCGGGCGACGGTGCGGCTCAAGACCGCACCGGGCGACCAATTGCGAGACTATCGCGCACAATACTGCACGCAGGTGAACGGTCGCAAACAGGAAGTGCATTTCACGGTTAACACGCTCGCTAATCGCGGCGTTTTCGTTTCGTGGCGATGGCCTGCGAAGATGCCGATCACACCTATGAAGGCTGATTCAAAGTTTTGAGTATTTCGGCGGAGTGACTAACGAGGTTATGGTCGATAATCAGAAGACCGAGGTGATCAGTCATCGCGTCGGTGCCGCGGCCGGAACCCATAATGGTGCGCGAAATCGAGGAAGGTTTGATTGTAGTGACGGCAGCCGGGTCCGTACGCGTCGCGCTCGATAACCACCGCCTCTATGTTGTGGTATTTCTGTGCCCTTCGCGATTATGTTGCCGGCTGGTCGGGGGAGGACTGCGGGGATTGAGGCAGGCAGCCAACAATGGGCGCATAATCTTCACAGCGAACTCAACCAGTTGAGAAGCGTTTCATCCTCTCGTCTTACGGCGCTTCGGCAGAATCCCGACGAAACTTCAACCGGCGGCTGGCAGGCGCGGAGTGCTGCTTCATTGGCCTTTGCGCTAATCTCTGCGTAACGGTTGGTGGTGATCAGACTAACGTGTCCGAGCCAGCCGCGAATGACGTTAACCTCGACGCCCGCTTCCAGCAGGTGGACCGCGGTGGTGTAGCGAAAAACGTGAGGTGATATGCGGCGACAGTGCGCCGAGGTTTGCGCAGCTTCGAGGGCGCGAGCCCGCCGGCGGACGATCTTGTAGATTCTGAAGCGGGTCAGCCTGTCGATATAACCTTCCAATAGTTGGCCGATGCGCGGTCCGAAAGGAAGCAGCCGACTCTTGGAAAACTTGGTATCGCGAATGACCAGCAATTGCCGTCCGAAATCTACGTCTCGGCCGCGCAAACGTGAAACTTCTCCTACCCGGAAACCGAGGCCGTACAGCAGCGAGAACATCGTTCGATAGGTGTGGCCACGCAACGGCGCGTTGGAGTTATCTGGCAAGTTGACGGCAGCCGCCAATAAACGGCGGGCCTGGTCCGCATTAAAAAGGGGATGCACCGTGCGCTCTCGCGTCGAGGCCCGATCCGCACCGGCGAGCACGCCAGCTCACCTGTGCGACAAGTCGAACAATCGCCGCACTACACGGAATAAATGATTATAACTACTCGGCCGCGAACGAGGTCGTGAGGCTAGGAATGCTTCCAGCAGTTCGGATTCGATCTGCTCTGTCGTTTCGATCCCTCGCTCGATCAGAAAACGGCCGAGTAGCTGCAATGTCCTTTCCTCGGTCCGAAAGCTGCATCCCAGCGCATGCTTGTATCTGAGGTAGCGCTCGAGGGGTGCGGCGATCGGCCCACAGAAACCTTGCCAGCGTGGCTTCATACGATTTCCTCTCCATCGCCCAGTGCGACCTTGCGCAAGGCTTCCACCGCCACCTTGCTGTAAATCTCGGTGGAGGCAGGCACACGGTGGCCTACGTAGTCACCGATCACTTTGAGCGAGAAATCGGCATCGACCAGCCGCTGCACGCAAAGTGTGGCGAAGCGTATACGAGCCAGCGCGCGAGATTGCGATCCCCGCCTTGCGGAGATAATGAGTAGAGCGGCATGAAATCGCCGAAAACGTGAGCGGCACGTAAGGGGCGACGCTTCGGAAAAAGAGGTGACAATCTTCGGTCTTCCGTATTGGAGGTAATCAACTATGGCGTCGCCCACGATCGTGGAAAGCGGATAGGCAGTGGCATGATCAGCCTTGCGCTCAGGTACATGCAGTCGCTCGCGCTTCCAGTCGATATGATCGAGCAGCAGCGCGGCAACCTCCCGAGCGCGCAGACCATAGGTGACCAGCAGCAGCAATATCGCGTAATCGCGTTTGCCGACCGGCATGCGCCGCTCAACCACCGAGAGCATCTTTCGCACCTCCTCCCAGGTGACCGAGCGCGGAATATGCGAAAGCCGATAGGCGTGCGGAGCATCAACTAACGTGTGCTCAGGTCCTTCGACACCACTCGGCTGCTGTTAGCGATGAAAGCCGCCAAGACCGGCGGCGTTAGATCGCGCAGATCGTGTAAGCCGATCTCACTTGTGGGAAGTTCTCAAAGCCGCGCAGGTGATAGCCACAGTGCCCAAAGTGTGCTTGGCCGCAGTCCGCACTCTTCGCTTAAATAACGAAAAAGCCCGATGCCGAATCGACGAACGGGGCACGTGCGGTCGGCCCGCGAACGTGGCCTACATAGCCGCGAACCACCAGACGCAAGAACTGTTCGACCAGACCGCGAATCTCTTTCGTGAAGCCTGGACGGGGCTTTGTCGCACTGTCGGGTGGACTCGTGCGTCTTAATCCAGTCGGCAATAAAGTCCTCCCCACATGCCGGCAGGTCTGCCAAAGCCCTCGCTCCTCGGCTGCGTGCGAATTCGCCAAACCGGACAAGCAACGGAACTCGGTAATGCATTGTTCCTGCTGCATAGCCCTGCTCGGCGAAGTGTTCTACATAGCGTTCGATCGATTCACCGATCCAAGAATTTCGGATCCGATCGACCGCACGTGGAAAAACAAAGTAGCGTTCCAACATGACAATCTCCTTTCTGCGCATGCGGCGCGAAAGGTATTGTCGGTTGGCAGTCGAAAATTATGTGACTATTCTAGCGGTTCACCATCAACCATCCTGAGCCTTTGTTCACAGCCGGCAACATAATCGCGAAGGGCACAGAAATACGCTTATATGGCGCGCCACATAACCCTATAGCACCTCGTCCGGCACTCCGCCGAAATGGTCGATGCATGCTCGTGACAGCTAAGCAGCGTCTCGAGCCGCTCGTCGCCGATGAACTCGGCATATGTCGCACGGCTCCAGCCGAGTGTCGTGATGGACATCGATAAACACTCGGCGCCGCGCCGGATGCTGGTAAAATCAGATTGCAGCCTGCCGTCCTGGCTCAGTTTCTTGGGATTCACTCAGCCTGAGCCTCAATGCGGCGGCGTCCCTCGGGCGCTGTGAGGCATGGATGTTGAAAGGATATGCACTTAAGGCGATTATGAGATTATGGAATTTATTCGGTGGATTGAGTTGGCACTGATCCGCCGTAGAGAACTACGATCGTCTCTTTGACCGAGAGGGGGAAGGCGGAATGAGCAATGCCGACCGGAGCATATGAAAACGTTCGGCCAGGTTCTTACAGAAGCCCGCAAGCGGGCTGGTTTAACACAAAAGGAGGTTGCCGAACGCCTGAGGCGCGAAGACGGGAGGTCGGTTGATGCTCCGTACCTGAACGCGGTGGAACACGACCGGCGGCGACCGCCGCCAGATCATTTGATCGAGCAGCTCGCCAAGATCATCGGGATTTCGCAGGACATTCTCTTTTTTCACGCAGGCCGAATGCCCAGTGACTCAAGAGGCGAAATCGAACACGAAGAAGTGGAAGCGGCGTGGGAGGCCTTCCGCAAAGCGTTTACAGGCGCGAAGTCCGGCAAGAAGAAAGGATGAGGGATTTTCGTGATCCACTCGGACGACCGATCAGGAGGCTCTACCTTAAGACCGACGTATTAGATAAACGCTGTGAAGGGATCGTGCGCGAGTTTATGGAGCGCCGCTCAGGCGGTTACCGGCTGCCGATTCCGACCGACGAGTTGATCCGACTGCTAGAAGAGCGTGCGGGGAAAATCGACACTTATGCCAATCTGCCCGAGGGAATCTACGGGCAGACATCGATGTACTACGACCGCAAGCCCAACGTTAAAATCGCTGAGAGCATTTACAATACTCGTAGTGATCATCTGGTCCGCACCACTACATGCCACGAGTTTGGACACGTATGGATTCATGCGCCCTTATGGCGCGAGGCCGGCATTAAATTAGGTCTCGGCACTAGTCGGGCAAGTGACGGCGCGGTTTGGAACTGCCATCGTGACAGCATCGTCAACGCACCGAAAACAGACTGGGTTGAATGGCAGGCCGGCTGGGTGAGCGGCGCCATTCTGATGCCAGCGAGCTCGGTCCGGGGATGGGCGGCGGAATACGCGGCGAGATTTGGGAAGAATCCACCGTTTGCGCTGAATTCACCTGTAGCCAGCGCACTGATCAAGCGCGTGATCGAAGAATGCGACGTGTCGATACTGGCGGCGCAGGTAAGGCTGAGTAAGTTGCGTTTGGTCGTTGAGAGATAACGGGTCAATGACAGTCTCCTTGATAAATACTGGAATTTGACAATTAGCGCCTCTGAGGGTATTCTTGAGTGGCGCCGGCTGGCCTCAGATGGCTGAGAGGAGGCGCGGTTTGTGACGAGGTCGGCCAGCCGACGCACTAAAAGCAAGGAGTGCCGATCCTCATGGAAACAACAAGCGTTGGTTCAGAGCCGGTTTTTCTGACGGCTGAACAGTGCGCGGCCCGCCTACAGATGTCGCGATGGACGATTTATCACTGGATCAGTGACGGCAAGCTCGATGTGGCGAAGGGGTTGCGCCGAGTCGGTCGCAGGCGATTGATCGACTGGAACGTGTTCAAGGCAGCTATCGAGCGCGGCGATCTGGAGTAGAGGGCAGGTGCGAACGTACGCGCGTTTCGAACGGTCGATAACGTATCGCAGTCGAAAGAACGATCGCGAACGCAGATACCTGCTTGTGTCGCTTTTGTGGAAGGGACCGACTGATGAGAAGCCTCGTCGCTATCGGGAATCAACGGGGCTTGAGGATTCGCGCGCCAATAGGCGGGAATGGAAGCGACGCTTGGACGAGATCAGTGAGGAGTTACTGAAATCGCACGGTGGCCTGGCCGGAACATTCGGTCCCACCCGCTACTTCCCGCACTTCGTTCACAGAGGCATCGAGCCAAATCCGCCGCAGCCTGCCAGCCGTCCGACGGTGGGGGACTTGATGCGCGATTACCTCGACAGCCTTCCCGGCACCGAAGTTGGCGAATATACCCGACGGCAGTACGAGTCGGTTTTCAGGACACACGTTTTTGGAAACGCGCTGGCCAAGGTTCATCTGGATGAGCTGACAGACAATCACATCAAGAGATGGCTTGGCGAGGTTCGGCAGACCAGGGTCCGCGGCGCGAAAACAATCGAAGCTTCGACGGTGAACAAAATTCTTGCCCGAGTTCGAACCGCCATAACTCTGGCGTGGAAGCGTGGTGATATTCCGCGCTCGGTTAACCCGATGGATCTGGTTGAGAACCTGCGCGCGGAAAGCGCGGAGCCCAATCCGTTCACGCCGGATGAACTGCTTGGTCTTTTCGCCGTGACGGAGGGCCAACAGCGCGCGCTCTATATCACGTTCGCTTTAAGCGGGCTGCGGCCAGGCGAGATGTTCGGGCTGTGTTGGGAGGAGGTGGACACCCGGAACATGGAGCTCCGCATTCGCAGGCAGGTGCTAGAAAACGGCCAGGTCTCCGAAAGGCTCAAGACGCTCAAATCACGCCGCAATGTAACCATGTTTGAGCCGGTGCGAACGGCAATCAGCGCGCTACAGGCCAAGAACCGCCTACGCACGAGGTTTGTTTTTGCAAACCGAGACGGCTCGCCACTTAACGTTCGTTGGCAGGATGACGATCCTTGGCGCCGAGCTTTGGAACGCGCCGGCCTGGAGTACCGGCGTCTATACCTTCTCCGTCACACCTACACATTCCTGATGCTTTCTGCGGGCAAGCCCCTGCAGTGGGTTGCAGCACAGCTTGGGCACCGGGGTGTGGCAAAAATTGACGAGACTTACGGGCGCTGGAGGGACGCGCACAAGCTTCCAACACACGCACTGGATCTCGAAGAGTTCTTCAGAGCGATCCGGAATTTGCCGGCATTTGCGGCCAAAACGCGGCCGAACTTGCCAAGAATTTGCCAAGAATTTTCGAGTGAGGCCGCCGACGGCTGAGAAACTCGTTGTAATTTAAGCACTTTTTCCGGTTCGAGTGCCCCGGCCGGGAGTCGAACCCGGACTTGAGGTTCCGGAGACCTCCGTGATGTCCTTTTCACTACCGGGGCGCAGCAGGACGCCTAACCTTAGTACATCCGCCGTACCGCTGGAACAGCCTCGCCCACTCATTTCCTGACTCCGGTCAGTGACCCCTCTTGACAATTTGACACTCCGGGAAGCATAGGCGCAAAATTCGCTAATTCAGCGCGATGCCGGGCTGGGTTCAATCGCGAACCCATCCGGGGCCGAGCCCGCGAGGCCGTTCCCACGCGAGGCTGCGAGTGTCGCGATTGAACTCTCAGGCACGAATCCGCGAACCGGTCCGCCTAAAACTCGGATCCGCAAGGAGAATCGCTGATGGCCTTGCTGCCCTATCTCGACGACAATGACGCCACGCCGGAAGTCCGCAAGATCCTCACCAGCCGCCCCGTCGTGCTCAACGTCCAGCGCATGACCGCGAACGCGCAGGGCATTTTCGCCCATCGCAGCCGTCTCAGTAACGCCCTCTTCACGCAGATCAAGCTCGACGCGCGCCTCCGCGAAATCGCGATTCTGCGCACCGCAAAGGATTGCGGGTCCGTTTACGAATGGACCCAGCACGTGCCCGCCGCGAAACATGTTGGCATCACCGATGAGCAAATCGCCGCCATCGAGCACTGGACAGCCGCGACTTGTTTCAGCGAACTCGAGCGCCTGGTCCTGCAACTCACCGACGAGGTCAACTCCAGCGTCAAGGGCAGCCGCGCTACCCTCGAAGGTTTGAAGCGCCATCTCAGTCCCGGCGAAATCATCGAATTGCTGATAATCATCGGCCATTGGCGCCAGACCGCCAGTATCCTTGAGACCACAGAGGTTGATCTCGAGGGGTTCGCCGGCCAGTACAATATTCTCGAGAGCAGCAAACCTGGCTCACGTTAAACGACAGATGGTGCGCTCATGAATCCACTGCCGCTCGCCCGTTTCAAGGTAATCGATCTGACCCGCGCCCGTTCCGGCCCTACTGCTGTGCGCCAACTCGCCGATTGGGGTGCTGACGTGCTCAAAGTTGAGTCACCGGATTCCAGACTTGAAGTTGGCTCGCGCAACGGTTTCGATTTCCAGAATCTCCATCGCAACAAGCGCAGCATGACCTTGGACCTCAAAAGCCCCGAGGGCGTCGAAATCCTTAAACGCCTCGTTGCCTCCGCTGACGTCCTTGTCGAGAACTATCGTCCCGACGTCAAATACCGCCTCGGCATCGGCTATACGGATCTGCGCGCGCTCAACCCGCGCCTCGTCTACGCGAGCATTTCCGGCTTCGGCCAGGACGGCCCCTATGCCGATCGCCCCGGCCTCGACCAGATCGCGCAAGGCATGGGCGGCCTGATGTCCATTACGGGACTCCCCGGCCAAGGCCCCGTCCGCGCGGGTATCGCCATCGCGGATCTCACGGCCGGCATCTTCTGCGCGATGGGCATCCTCGTTGCTCTGCTCGAACGCGAGCAATCCGGCGAGGGCCAATGCGTTCAATCGTCGCTGCTCGCCGCGCAAATCGCGATGCTCGATTTCCAGGCCGCGCGCTGGCTGCTTGCTCACGAGGTCCCAGAACAGGCCGGTAACAATCATCCGACTTCGATTCCGACTGGCGTCTTCGCCACCGCCGACGGCCATATCAATATCGCGGCCTCCGGCGCCGATCTCTTCAGCAGGTTATGCAAGGCCCTCGGCGCCGAACATCTCGCCACGAATCCCGATTACGCCAATGGACGCGGACGCCTGCACAATCGAGATCGCCTCAATGCCGCTATCGAGGAAATCACGCGCACCCGTCCTTCCGCCGAATGGATCGATCGCCTCAACGCCGCCGGCGTCCCCTGTGGCCCGATTTACACCATCGATCAGGTCTTTGCCGATCCCCAGGTGCGCCATCTCGGTATCGCCCGCCCGATCGACACGCCCCAGCATGGCCATCAGGAGTTGGTCGGACAGGCCGTCGATCTCAGCCGTACGCCTTGGGCGCTCCGTTCGCCTGCGCCCGATAAGGGTGAGCATACCGACGCTGTCCTTAGCGCCCTTGGTTACGATGAGGCAACGATCGCTAGCCTGCGCGAACGCGGCGTCATCTGACCGGCTCGCCTCGCGCCGCTCATCGGAAAATCATCGAACCTGACAACGCCATCGCGGGCTATTGAACCGATATCATTTCGTCACAAGTGATTGGGCGTTAATATGTGCCGCAATAGCGAAGCAGTAACGAACCAGCTCAGGTCTGGCTGACTGCATCGGCTGAAGCTCAGGCGCCGAGAGTGGTGGAGGTTGTGTGAAGACGGGCAGTCTATTCGTTGAGGATGTCTCCCAAAACGGTAGGTCTACTTACGAGCCGCTAAGCAGCGTTTGGGAAGGCAGTGATGGCGACCTGCTCCAGGCGATGTTCAGCTTCTACGCGGCCATCGAACCCGAGCCCATTTTGGATGCTACCTACAACGCTGGGCGATTTTGGAAAGATTCAGCTCGGCGTGTCGTTTCGATGGACATCGACCCCCAGCATAAGCCCGACATCGTCGGCGACAACCGCGAAATGAAAGGCGTTCCATCCGCGGCATTCGGCGCGGTCGTGTTCGATCCTCCACACGTCGGCCCGCAAGGCCGAGACAAGAGCAGAAAGCGGTTTGACGTGGATTTCGGCGCAACCGTCGAATGCGGCAAGGAACAAGATTGGAATCTGAGCTATCTCTATCCGCCGTTCCTAAAACAGGCCAAAAGAGTCCTGAAACCCGAAGGCCTGTTGCTCGCCAAAATCACCGACATGGTAAATAACCATAAATCGAAATGGCCTCACTGCGATTTCATGCGGATGGCCGAAGAAGCCGGCTTCACCGTCTGTGACCTGATCGTGAAAATCCGCAACGGTCCGATGGTCTCTACGAAGTGGAAAGAAGCCCATCATGCCCGTAAGCGTCATTGCTTCTGGATCGTTTGCCGCAATGGTGCCAACTGCGAGCGCCAAACTTCTCTCACACCTGCGGCCGAATGCGGCAATCGAGGTCAAATTCAAAGTGGTGCGAATCGTCTGCTAATTGAACCATTAGACAACTGAATAGTAGGATAATCCTACCGAAAGTTGAGGCAAAAGAAAAGATTCATTACCGAGGAACCCCAACCGCCAACGATCCACCGATCTCTTGCCCTCATTGGGCGTTTGTTGCGAGTCTCATCCTCAGCTAGATTTCCTTTCTGACGGAGGACTTCAACATGCAGGACTTGCTGCCACTCGCTCAAAAGCTCGGTGACCGTTTAAAACAGCGCCGTGAGACTATCGTGATTGCCGAATCATCCACTGGAGGCTTGATTTCCGCTGCTTTGCTCAGCGTTCCAGGGGCCTCAGCCTATTTTCTCGGTGGCGCCGTTGTTTACACGCTCAAGGCTCGCGAACTGCTGATGAACATCCCCAACGAAGCCGTCAAAGGGATGCGCAGCGCTAGCGAACCTTACGCCGCACTCCTCGCCCGCTCCGCTCGCGAGCGATTTGGCGCCACCTGGGCGTTATCCGAAACCGGTGCGACGGGTCCCACCGGTAACCGCTATGGCGACGCGCCCGGCCATACCTGTATCGCGCTAGCCGGCCCGCAAGAAAAAGTTGTCACACTGGAAACCGGCAGCAATGATCGCGCCGCCAATATGCGCGCATTCGCCGCTGCCGCTCTAAATCTTCTGGCTGACGCTCTCGGCTGACTATAATCAGTCCGGCGGCCGCATAGTCACTTCGGATGGCTGACGGAACGAGTCGCTGTACCCCTCCAGATGCCAGATCTCTCGCGCATACTCGCTTACCGTGCGATCGCTCGAGAACCGCCCCATCCTTGCGACATTCAGGATCGCTTTGCGCGTCCAATCGTCATGCTGCGTGTATTCCCGCGCGATAATAGCCTGGGTATCAACGTACGCTGCGAAATCTGCCACCACGAAGTAGGCATCATGGCTCAGCAGCATGTCGCGAATCCAACTGAATAGCCCCGGCTCCTTGGGACAGAAGCGGTTTGACGCGAGTTCATCGAGCACCCGCCGCAGCCGTTTGTCGGAGCTGTAATACTCGTGCGGACTATAGCTCGCGCGCAGCTTCATTTCTTCGATCTGTTCGGCCGTCAGCCCGAAAATATAGATATTCTCGTCGCCGACCGCCTGTTTGATTTCGATGTTCGCTCCGTCGAGCGTGCCGATAATCAACGCGCCATTCATCGCGAACTTCATATTCCCGGTGCCTGACGCTTCCATCCCCGCCGTCGATATCTGCTCCGATACGTCCGCTGCCGGAATGATCTTCTCCGCCAGCGATACGCGGTAGTCGGGCATGAACGCCACCTTGATCAGTCCGCGAGTTCGTTGATCGTTATTAATCACTGCTGCCAGATTACCGATCAGCTTGATAATCATCTTGGCCGCCCAATAGCCCGGCGCGGCCTTCCCTGCCATTACATAGACGCGCGGCGCCGGCGGCTCGATTCCATCTTCGGCAATGTTCAAATACTCATGCACGATCCCGAGCGCCATTAGCAACTGCCGCTTGTATTCGTGGATTCGCTTAGCCTGCACATCAAAAATTGACTCAGGATCGATATCCACCTCGGCTATCCGATGCGCCACGGTCGCCAGCCGCATCTTGTTATCGAGCTTGATTGCCCTGAAACGCCGCCGGAATTCGCTGTCTTTCGCAAACCGTTCCAGCCCGATTAGGTGATCGAGATTCGTCGTCCACTCAGGCCCAATCGTTTCGTCGAGCAGCATCGCCAGAGCCGGATTCGCCGCCAACAGCCATCGCCGCTGCGTCACCCCATTGGTCTTGTTACTGAAGCGCTCCGGCCAGATTGCGTAGTAGTCCGGCATCAGCCGCGTCTTGACCAGCTCAGAATGCAGCGCCGAGACACCATTCACCGAATGACTTCCGACCACCGCCAGATGCGCCATTCGTACCTGCGCGCCGCGCCCGTCATGGCCGTCCTCGATTATCGAGATCCGCCGCACCGCCTCGCCGCTCATTGATCGCGCCGCGCATACGCCGTTCAGGAAACGCCGATCGATCTCCTGGATAATTTGCAGATGCCTTGGCACCACCCGATCCAGCAGGCTCACAGGCCACTGTTCGAGCGCCTCCGGCATCAGCGTATGATTCGTATAGCCGATCGTCCCCCGGACGATCTCCCAGGCCTCGTCCCACTCTAGGTTCTGCTGGTCCACCAGCATCCGCATCAGCTCCGCCACTGCCAGCGCCGGATGGGTATCGTTGAGCTGAATCGCGACCTTCGACGGAAAATCATGGAAGTCTTCCCCGCGACGCACGAAGTGGCGCATCACGTCGTACACCGCGCATGCGACAAAGAAATATTCCTGCAGGAGCCGCAACTCCCGGCCCTGCTGCACCGCGTCTGACGGGTAGAGCACCTTCGACACTGTCTCCGACAGCATCTTCTGCTCGACTGCCTTGACGTAATCGCCTCCGTTGAAGATTTCAATGTCAAATTCGTGCGAGGCCCCCGCCGAAAACAGCCGGACGTAATTCACTGTCCGCCCGCCATAACCGATGATCGGCAGGTCCGACGGCACGCCCAGCAGTTCCCGATGACCGATCCAGGCTGGCCTGTATTCGCCGAAGCGGTCCACTCGGTGCTCGACGTGGCCGTACACCGGCACCCGCACCGCCTCTTCGGGGCGAGGCACCAGCCACGGCGAGGCTTCGCGCTGCCAGCTATCCGGTCGCTCTACCTGGCAACCGTCGCGGATTTCCTGCCGGAACAGGCCGAATTCATAATTGATCCCATAACCGTAGGCCGGCATGTCTAGCGTCGCCAGCGAATCGAGAAAGCACGCTGCCAGCCGCCCAAGGCCCCCGTTGCCTAGCGCCGCGTCTGGCTCTTCGTCGAATAGCGTTTCGAGATCAATCCCGCTTTCGCTCAGCCAGTCACGGCACAACTCGATAATGCCCAGATTGAAAAGATTGTTTTGGAGCGATCGGCCAATCAAAAATTCCAGCGAAAGGTAGTACAGCCGCTTCGCGTTGTTTCTGGCAAACCGGCTCTGCGTTCCGATCATCTTCTCGATCAGCATGTCGCGCACCGCCATCGCACAGGCCCGGTACCAATCATGCTTGCCTAGCGACGCTCGTGGCTTAGCCAGGGTAAACCGTAGATGATGTTCGAGCAGGGTTACGAACAGCGCGCGATTACTTTCGGTCGTTGGTGGGATAGCCATTCTCGATTTAAGTGTCCAACCAATTCATCGAAGGAGCAATAAGCCTAATCAGATAAGTTGTGGCAAAATCGAAGCCACCGAACTTGCCTCAAAAAAGCTCAACGAAAGCCACATAAAGATTGACTTCTTTGCCACGAATTCTGGCGCCTCGGCTCCACGATGCTCATCTTTGATGCATCTGCCCAGCGCCACGGCATCGTCACGAACACTTGCGACGGGCGTCTACTTGATCAAGCGGCATCGGCTAGCGATTTCCGAATAATACGCTAACCGCCAGAACGAATCTTTTACTGCTAGATAGGACTGGGACTGCCCGAAAGCTGTTATTCGCCGGCCAAGGTCTGCTGAATATCGTCTGCGACCGTTGTGGCGTGGACATTGAGTCCGTGGTAGTGGCGTATCTGGCGGCCATTCGGCCCGATCAAGAATAAATCAAGTACGTGCGTCATCGGGGTGTCGCCCTTGTGCTGATTCACCCCGTAGATTGCGAGCACCTGCTCAATCGCCGCAGGCTCGCCAGTCAGGAACACGAATCCGTTATTCGCAACGTCCTCTTTTTTCGCGTACGCTATAAGTTCTGCCGGGCCGTCATGCTCGGGGTCGGTCGAAATCGAAACCATAGCGACGTTGGTGCCTTTCGTACCCAAATCAGCATCAACGTCTTTCATCTTCGCCGTCATCAACTCGCATATGCCTTTGCACGTCGTATGAATAAAGCTGACTAACACCGGCTTACCTCTTAAAGAGGCGAGCGTCAGCGCCTTGCCGTATTGATTAGTCAGAGTGATGCTGGGCAGATAATCGATAGCGTTCGCGCCGGGCGCTTGGCTTGGAGGTTCCCCAGCCGCCTGGGTCGTTACCGCATCGGCTATCAGCCCAAGACCAGCAATCAACGCTAACCCTGCTATCCATATACCCTGCATGATCGCGCGACGTAATCCCGGGTGGATCACAACTAGCCGCTCCTTGGCTCCTGCGCCGTAGCGGGCGTCTTATCGCGCTGCGCCAGAACTACGCTTCTCACAAACCCTCGGCGTTTTCGTGCTCCAGTAATTCTTTATGTGCGTCGATATCAATTCCGTAAAGCCGTGCTGCATTGCCGCCAAGGATCTTCCGTTTCGCTTCGAGGCTCAGGCTTTTGCCGGTCTCCTTTTGCAAATCATCGGGAATCTGAAACGCCATGAATTTTTCGATTATCCATTTCGGCTGCCAGATTGCGTAATCACTACCGTAGAGCAGCCGGTCCTCGCCGATCCAGAACAGCAACTCCGCCATAATATGGGCGAAGTAGCGCGGGCGCGCATTGACGAACGGCATTGCCACCGCGAGTCCGCCGTAAACGTTTGGTTCCTGTGTCGCGATCCAGCAGAAATCATCCAGGCGCGGCAGTCCCACATGGTCAACGATAAAGTTCAGTTCCGGGAAACTCGTCGCTGCGTCGTCGATATCCGCCACATCAAAGGCATCGCGATTCAGAGGCAGGATCGTCGGCCCCTTGTGGACATGGATATTTACCACGCCGAGTTTCTGGCAGCGCTCGAGATAGCGCTGCGCCCACGGCTCTGAAAGCTTGTAGCCTTTAGACACGCCGCGCCATTCGGCCGTGTACAGCTTGACCCCTTTGATCTTGTATTTCTCGACCAGCGACTCCAGGTAGTCGAGGCCCTTCTCTTCGTCGCGCGGATCGAACGCACCGTTGAGAATAAAACGATTCGGATACATCTGCTTGACCACGGCATTCTGCTCGGTCGTATTGAAGCCGTTGCGGTAAAAATCTGTCAGATAGGTCGGCTGGCAGATACCTATATCGTCGTAGCCTTCGGCGAACAGGTCATTATACATTTTCTCCGGAGTATATTTGTGGAATTGCTCCGGTGTCCACAAATACTCTTCAGGGCTGAGCCCCTTGTGGTAGTCGTAAAAACAGTTGATAAACTCCGCGCCATGCCGGTTACTTTGATTCGCCGGGCTCCCATCCCACCAATGGACATGCGCATCGATTACGAAAATCTCATCACCATCAGCCGTCCTGAACATTTTTGTGAGCCTCTGCCACCCTTAGTCAAATAATCTGCGTGCAATAGTTACGACTTGTATCAATAGCCATTGATCACGGAATCAGGACTGCGCGTCCCTTGACCCTGCCTTGGCTTAAATCATGCAAAGCCTGGTTCGCCTCGCTCAGCCGGTATTCCTTCGTTGCCAGCTTTACCATTCCACGATCAGCCAGCGCCATCAGTTCAACCAGGTCGGGATAAGTACCCACCAGGTTGCCGACGATCGTCTTTTCCGAGACGATCATGTCCATCGTCGGAATCTCAACTTTGCCGCCATAGCCGACGATATAGTAGTAGCCGGCGTTGCGGGTCATCTTGAGCCCGTTGGCCACTGCCTCGCCCTCGCCGACGAAATCGATCACCGCCTCAGCCCCGTTTCCTTCGGTCAGCGCCAGCACTTGATCAACTTCGCTCCCGTCAGCCTTCACGCTGTGTTCGGCGCCGCCCTCCTTGGCCAAGCCGAGGGCCAGCTCAGATCGATCGATAACGATAATCTCGGCCGCGCACAGCGCCTTCAGCACCTGGATCCCGATATGGCCCAAGCCACCGGCGCCAATAACGACAGCGAACTGGCCAGGCAACAGATGGGCTGCCGCCTTCTTCGCCACATGGTATGCGGTCAAACCCGCGTCAGCGTACGGCGCCACGTCCTTGGGCGCCAATGTCTGCGGCAGCTTGATCAGCGCCCGCTCGCCAGTCTTGAGCAATTCGGCATAGCCGCCGTTGCTATCGATTCCGGGAAATGTGCCACCGGCGTGCATATCATTGCCGCGCCGCGCCGCCAGCGCGTCGCCCTTGCTGATCAGCGGATGACAGATCACCGGATCGCCCACTTTAATGCCCTGTACTCCGCTACCGATCGCGTCGACCCAGCCGGCGTTCTCATGACCCATTATATACGGTAGCGTCACTGAGACTTTCGGACGCCACAGTCCTTCGATCACGTGCAGGTCGGTGCGGCAAACGCCCGCTCCGCCAATTCGGACTATCACGTCGGTGGGCGATTCAATTTTAGGATTCGGCACTTCCTGATAGCTGACAAACTCAGGACGATTTAGACTCTCGTCATAGGAATTAAGCACCGCTGCTTTCATAGTTCGCCTTTCCGCACCCAGCCTGAAGATTAAAGACATATTGGCAAGAACGATCCCCCTGTACCGGCTCGGGACCGCCGCCATTTCTCCGCACCATTCACGAAAGTCGCCGCCATGAAGCACCGTTTTATGGCGGCTCCTTCCCAATATTAGTCATTTTGATGTTAATTGCCAGCGTGTCAGCCGGCTCATCGAAGGCCGCGCCCAGTCCTTTCAATCGCATCGCGAGCAAAATCGTTAGCGAATTCCTCGAATAGCTATTTGATCACCAAACCAGCGAGGAACAAATGGCGCATGCGGAATGCGATGGATCGCGAAATTGACAAGGCGGTGGCGTAGCTTTCGACTACTCTCGATCCGATAACTCTCGGCCAAGTTTGACGATAGCACATGACTGCGGCTAAGGTTTGGGAAAATCAGCAGTGTCGAATGTCCGTATTATGAGCAGTCCTTGAGGAGCGCAGGCTTATGAAGACCGTCAATACTGTCACTGGAACGATTTCCACCGAAAAGCTCGGCACCACCCTTATGCATGAGCATTTGCTGATTGGATGGGCCGGGTGGGAGCTCGACTGCAAAGCCCCGCGCTTCGAGCGGAAGACTGCACTCAAGCAGGCCGTTGAGCGGCTCAAGGAACTCAAGGACCTGGGCCTTAATACCTTCGTCGATCCGTGCCCCAACGATATCGGCCGCGACGTCGTCTTCATGGCCGAAGTGGCGGACGCCAGCGGCGTCAACGTGGTTTGCTCCACCGGCCTTTACAAAGAGGATCTCGGCAGCACACCATACTTCCGCCAGCGTTCCATTGATGAGATTGCCGATGTTTATACCGCCGAATTGAGTGATGGAGTCGGCGAGACCGGTATCAAAGCGGGACTGATCAAATGCGCCACCGGCAAGGATCGTATAACCGAATACGAGCAGAAATGCCTGCGCGCCGCTGCTCGGGCGTCAAAGCGGACTGGCGTCCCGATCACGACTCATACTGAAGACGGCACAATGGGCCGCGAGCAGCTCGACCTTTTCGCCGAAGAAGGGGCGAACTTGGACCGCGTGATCATCGGCCATAGCTGCGGCTCGGCTGATCTCGCTTATCACACCGATATGCTCGATCGCGGATGCTACCTCGGCTTTGATCGCTTCGGCCTCGACTTCATCCATCCTGACCGTTTACGGCTGGCGGCATTGATCGGGTTGCTTGGGATCGGCTTCGAGAAACAACTGGTGCTGTCACACGACTCGGTAGCGTGCTGGAAGGGCCGCGGACTGCCGGACATGGACGCCAAAACACTCAAGCTGATTGAGAATTGGAATCCTACTCACATTTTCAAGCATATCCTGCCAGCGCTGCGCACGGCCGGCGTCAGCGAAGAGAAGATCGACGCGATGCTGGTTGAGAACCCTCGACGCTACTTCGAGGCCTGAGCGGTTCGCACAGCCGCCGTCGAAGTTCTCATTCCGCGCGCCACGCAAGCAAAATCTAAACGGGACGCGATGAGCTGTCCCATTTAAAAATTTCCTCACGGGCGCGCCGGCTAGCCAGATGTTACTCTTTCATTCTAAAGAGAATCAGCAGTTCGGTGTCACCGGCGAGTGCGAACTGCTGGCGTTTCTATTGAATCTGCCGATCCATTTATCACGCAAGCAGGCGAAGGATCTGCTGCGCTTCGGCATGGTTTCCGTCCCCCGTTATATATGGGTCAAGCATGACACGCGGCTGGAGCCGGGGGATATCGTTACAATCGCGAAGCGGAAGCCAGCGGCCGTCAGCAGTAGTGAGCTTCACGGACTAAAAATCATTCACCTGGATGACGCTATCGTAGTGGTAGACAAACCGGCTGGGCTGCTCTCGATGGGATCCGAACGGGAGAAGGAACGAACCGCCCATCGGCTGCTCAACGAGCATCTGAAAGC
>DATJUF010000005.1:0-7139 GCA_035502655.1 Binataceae bacterium (SeqCode) | reverse complement strand
GTATTGACGAAGGAGCATCACCGGTGGCGGATACTCGCTTCGCTGGCTGTGCATGATCATATTATGGACCAGTACCGCAAGGCGGTGGCGTTGTATGATCAGAGCAATTTTGAGGGGGCTGTTGCGGCCTACCGCAAGCTGCTCACGCTAGCCGATCAATTTGACGGGACCGGCAGCGGAGCGATGAAGGTGGTCTATGGCGCCGAGCTGGCGCGGACCGAGGAGATCGTGCGCGAGCATCCGCTAAGCCAGGCCTATATTGAGTCCAAGCTCAAGCTGAGCAACGTTGCGATGAAAATGTCCGAAGATCGGGTTCCGGGGATTTTTGGAACGATCGCCAATGCAGGGAGCCGCGCGCTCGATCAGGTAGCGCTGGCCGTCACTTGGTATGAAGGGCGGGGAAAGGGGCTGCATCAGGTCTTTCGCGAGCAGCATGAGATCGTAATTACACCGCTGCAATTTACCGATTTCAGCCGTCCGGTTGTCCCGTTTCTGCCTGGCGCGGCGCGCGAATTTGGCTTTATTCTCACAGCACCGGCTGAAGTGCAGCAGAATGCGTCGCCATACGTGACAGTCAGCGCGATCGTGTTTACGGCGTCGCCCGCTCCGTTACCGGTGGCGAAGACGATAAGCACCCAGGCACCATCCGCGAAGAGACCTTCGGCGCCGTTGAAAGCATCAGCCGGCGCAACGCATTCGAGTGCGAAGCGCTCCACGCTCACCAGCGGCGCACCGGCAGGACAGCCTTGAAGGGCAAGCTTACCGTCGCCGTTCCGACTCGTAATCGGGCCGCTTTGCTGGCTGAGACGCTCGCGAGTGTGGCTGCGCTGGCAATCCCGGAAGGAATCGAGGCGGAATGCCTTATTATCGATAATAACTCGACTGATCAGACCAGCGACGCGGTCGAACGGTTTGCACGCCACGCTCCGGTTCCGGTGCGCTATATCATGGAGCCGCGGATGGGCTCGAGTTATGCCCGCAATCGCGCGGTCGCTACGTCGGATTGCGATTACATTTTCTTTCTCGATGACGATGCGATCGCGGATAGAGATTGGGCGATCGAACTCTTGAGAGCAATCGAGCGCCGGAAGCTGGACGCGGCTTGCGGGATCGTGCTGCCACGCTGGCAAGGCCGTCCGCCATCATGGCTGGGTCCGCGGCTCTATAGCCGCCTCGCAGTGCATGACGAGCAGGGGCTCAGCGAATTGCCTCAGAAGGATCTCGATTCTGTGCAGAACTACTACAGCGCCAATACGGGTTTTCTGCGCGAAACGTTCGAGCTCTTCGGAGCCTTTCGTGAAGATCTGGGAGTAGTGGGCAGTAATCCGATGTCAGGCGAGGACACGGAACTGTACGCGCGGATTATCGCGCGGGGCGGCGTGATGGGCTTCGTACCTCGCGCACGGGTACATCACCTAATTGGGCCGGAGCGGATGACCCGCCGCTATCTGCGGCGCAAGAGCTTTGCCTTCGGTTTCGGCAGCGCGATCGCCGGTGGCCGTACGCATAATCACCTGGATAAGCTGGCGCGCAATGCGCTCCGGATGGTGGCCGCGGCGGCGCGCTTCGATACCGAGCAGGCGGTATATCATGAGCTCGAATGCGCGAATTTCTTTGGCTATTGGCGCGGACGCTTGCGCACGCGCCGCTAACAATGGCGCTCAATCACCATTCGATAACTGAACGTTCCGGGCCTGCAACTGGACGATTGCGTTGGCGATCGCCTGGCTGAGCGCGCTCACGGTTTGGCTCAGGGCGGCGACTTCAGCGGCAGTCGAAGTACTCGCGGCCGCCTGGGTCAGAGTGCTCTCACGGACCAACAACTGGCGGCCGCTGCGAGGGTCGCTGATAACCCATCTGGCACTGAGCGTCGCAACGCCGGATTCGTTGGTGTCGAAGCGGGTCACGTCAAGTTCGAGCTGGTAGCCGAGTGTGGAAGGATTGTACCAAGGGAACTGCACGATCGAGCCACCGGTAAGCTGGCCGAGATCGCGAGCGAGTACATTCTTGAAATTCTGATCCATCGGCTCAGCCCAGCGGTCAGTCGGGGAAAAGCTGAGTTGATTGGGTCCTATGCGGGTGGCGATCTCGTTATGGCCGGCGAGATAACCGGGCAAGTTTACGGGACCCAAGCCGATCATTAGCGGATGGCGAGTGACCGGGGCGGCTGCTGGCGGGGCCGTTGCGGTTAAGAAGTAATACTTCGAGAGGTCAGGGACTGGCGAAGTCAAGGAGCATCCGGCGGCCAGGCTAAGCAGCCCGAATACGGCGAGAATTAACCAGCGGATCATTTGGCCCCCTGCTGGTCGCGGCCGCGGATGATCGCGCTGGGATTACGGTTGAGATAATCGGCGAGTTGCTGGACGGAGCGGGCGGCGGCGGACACGTTAGCGAGGGTCTGGCTGGTCTGGTAGACCAGAGGTGAATTGGGCCGGAGCTCGAGGTTCAGGGTGTTAAGCGTGGCTTGGGCCTGCTTCAGTGTCGCGTCGGCGCTGCGTACGCTCGCCTGCAACTGCGGTCCCAATGGCACGAGCGTACGGTTGAGGTTGTTACTTAACAGGCGAAGGCTGTCCGCTGCGCGATCGATGCTCTCGCCCCCGCGATTGATTGAAGCTATCGCGTCTTTGAGCTGATCCGACTGGGCCAGTTGTTTGTAGGCATTCAAAGTAGCGGTCGCCGTATTCATAGTCGTGGTGGCAGTATCGACCAGCTGATCCAATTGGATTTTGTCTGCCTGCTGAATCAACCGGGCGGCAGCCGATTGTGCCTGCTCGAAGGGATTCGGCAGGGTCGGAATTTCCTCGTATTCGGAATGGGGCGGCAGGAAAAATTTGGCCTGCGTGCCAGGATGCATATCCAAATCAATATAGAGCAAACCGGTGAGCAAGCTTTCGGTTTCGAGCTGAGCGCGCAACCCATAAGCGATCGCGCGTTTGAGATTCTGTGGCTGGCTGAAATCAGTCACAGCACCGCGGCCGACGATCTTATGCTCGTAGAGCGCGATGATTACCGGAATTCGGATAGCGGCATAATTGGAGGCTGCCTGTTTAGACTCGATATTAAGGTTGAGCAGCACGTTTACGACTGAACCGACTTCGACGCCTTTGAACTTGACAGGAGCGCCAACGCGCAACCCGTTGACGTTGCCAGCGAAGAAACAGACGTACTTATGGGTCTTCTGGAAAAAGCGGCCTGAACCGAGAACCACGATCGCGAGAATGGCGAGCGCCAGCGCACCCAGGACGAAGAGGCCCACCGCTTGCGGATTCGCGCGTCTAGCCATGCCGGTGCTCCGATAATTTACCGCCCCGGGTGAGGAAATTCTTTACGCGCGGATCATCAGAGTGATCGCGCAACTGCCTCGGGTCGCCGCTCGCGATCATGGTGCGGCTGCCGCTATCGAGAAGGATCCCGGCGTCGGCGATAGCGAAAATGCTCGCGAGCTCGTGAGTCACGACCACGAAGGTCGCGCCGAGGCTGCCGCGCAATTCGAGAATCAATTCGTCGAGCAGGCGTGAGCTGATTGGATCCAGACCGCCCGATGGCTCGTCGAAGAAGAGCACGTCAGGATCAAGCGCCATCGCGCGCGCGAGGCCCGCACGCTTTTGCATGCCGCCGCTGATTTCATTCGGATAAGAATCCTCGAAGCCCTTGAGTCCGACCAAAGCCAGCTTGAGGGAGGCAATCGAGCGGATTTCGGCAGGTTTAAGCCGGGTGAATTCGCCGAGCGGCAGGCCGATGTTTTCCGCCAGCGTCATCGAGCTCCATAGCGCGCCACTCTGATAGAGCACACCGAAGCGCCTGAGCAGCTCCTCGCGCCGGTCGGGATCGGCTTTAGTGAAGCTCTCGCCGTCATACAAGACCTCACCGGCGACAGGTTCCATCAAGCCAACCATGTGGCGCAGGAGCGTGCTTTTGCCACTTCCGGAACCGCCCATGATGACGAAAATTTCGCCCTTATGAATTTTGAAGTTGAGGTCGCGCATCACGACATAGCTATTGTAGGCCATCGTGAGGCCACGCACTTCGATATGGACGCTGCGATCGGCCTGCGCAGCGTCCCCGCAGCGGCGCGCGTCAGTACAGGCGTCCTGCAAGAGGACCTCTTGGCTGGGCTGGCATCAGATATTCAAGATATTGAACACGACGGCGAATACGCCATTGGCGACGATGATTGCGACGATACTGTCGACCATTGCGTGGGTTGCGGCGTCACCGACTGCCGACGAGTTGTTGCCGCAGTTGAAGCCTTCGTAGCATCCCGAGAGTGCGATCAGCACGCCGTAGACCATAGCTTTGACCAGTCCTCCGATGAACGTCGCTGGCAGGACGGCATGAGCGCTTTCCAGCATATAGCTGCGAAAGGAGATCCCCAGCATCCCGGCTCCAACCGTGGCACCGCCGAGGATCCCCATGATATCGGCATAGAGGCATAGCAGCGGCATCATTGTGATCAAAGCGATCACGCGTGGCAGGACGAGGAAGTCCATGGGCGCGATGCCCATCGTGCTAAGGGCATCAATCTCCTGCGTGACCTTCATCGTGCCAAGCTGGGCGGCATAGGCGGCACCAGTGCGGCCTGACATTATGACGCCGGTCATCATCGCACCCATTTCGCGGGTGATACCGATAGCGACGAGATCGGCGACATAGATCGAGGCCCCGAACTGTTGGAGTTGCACCGCTCCCATAAAAGCCAGAATTATGCCAACCAGATAGCTGATGAGAGTGACGATCCCGAGTGCCTTGGGGCCGCAATCCTGGACAAGTTCAAGAAGATCCGACTTACGAAAATGGGCTGTCCCGCTTACCCAGCGCCCCAGCGAGATCGATACGTCGCCGACGAAAGCGATCGCATCACCGATAGCGTTGAACCAGGCAATCACATACGTGCCGAGGCTTCCGACCAAGGACAGCGGCAGATGATTGCTGTGTGCGTCTTTAGTTTCGGGAACGGTCTCCGCCAAGGCGATCAGGCGCCGCAAACCTTCCGGGAGCGCATCGCATATGAGAGGGATATCGCGGGCAGCACAGGTGTCGGAGAGCGTGACGAGGAAGCTCAGAAGGCTGCTGTCCCATGGACCGAGGCCGCCAGCGTCAATCACGACCCGGTGCGGCTGAGGAGCTTTGGCTAGTTCACTTTCGATAGGACGGGCTGAGGGAATACCGTCGTGCAAGTCCCATCGGCCGGACAGGTGAACAGCGAGATCGCCGGAGGATAATCGCGCAGCCGCCACTTTTTCGGCACCGGCAGCTATTGTTTCGCGTACTTTACTAATGGCTGCCCTTCCAGTGGAGCGAATGGCTGTGCGAAACGAAATGCGAGCCGGTTCCCGCCAAACTACAGTGCTCGGCCTGGGACACGTGCAGCTTAGCGTGCCGCAATCTAATCAAAGTAGTCCCGCCCCTCCTGCATCGTTAACGATCCTTACGATGGTTTCAAATTTATAACTTCAAGGGCATGGCTGGAATAATCACTGGTGCGTCTCAGCCGGTGGCGGAGGATGCGGGCGGCGGTATGGTCGAGGCGGTCGTGACAATTGGCGCTTCAGGCGAACCGGGTGTGGCATGCGGATTATTAAAGCCCAACTGGCTGCATAGCATCACGTAGCGCGCAATTGCGGAGCGGGTAATCAGGCCGGCCAGGCGGTCCTGCTGGATCACCAGCAAGCGGCTGGTATCCGCGTCGGACATCTGGCGGAGCGCCTGCGAAACCGTCGCAGACGGCGAGATTTCGATGCTGGGTTCGCGCTTGCGCATGATTTCGCTGACCTTGCGCACGGCCCTTTCCTCCGACCGGCAATCCCGCACCTGCCGCAGCGAAAGCAGGCCGGCCGGGACGCCATTGCTCGTGACGGGAAACGCGCCGTAGCCGTGACGCATAAAATGCTGATTGATCGCCTCGGCGATGGTGGCGCCCGCTTCGACGGTCTCGGGATTATGCACCATGATTTCGCTGACGCGGCCGCTCCCGAGCACCTGCTCCATGATGATGCTCTGATAGCTGCTCGAGGCAGCGCCCTTGAGGAACAAGGCGATAAAGATAAGCCACAGGCCACCCATCAATGAGCCGGTAAAGATTTCGAGTGCACCCAGGCCGATGAGGCCGTAAGCGATGCCACGGCCCCAATCCGCCGCGAGTGCAGTGGCGCGCCGGAAATCACCCGTTCGCCTCCACTGGATCGCGCGGACAATGCGGCCGCCGTCGAGCGGGAAGCCCGGCAGAAGATTGAACAGGGCGAGCGCGATATTGATAAAACCGAGATATTGGAAAACCGACGACCACATCGGATGGGGGCCTGTGGCGCCGATCACCCTTGCAATCCATAAAAAAATTAGGCCGAGGACGATGCTGGTGATAGGGCCAATGGCAGCGATTTTCAGCTCAGCGTTGGCGTCGGTCGGTTCGTGGCCGAGATGGGCCATGCCACCGAAGATGAACAGCGAGATTCGATGGACTGGCTGACCGAGCAAATTACCAACTGTCGCGTGCGCTAGTTCGTGGATTACGATCGAGGCGAAGAAAAGGATCGTGCCGACGACACCAACAAGCCAATAATCGGCCGTTGGATAGCCCGGATGCAGGGCCGGGAAATAGCCGCTGGAAAGTCCCCACAGCACCAGCACGAAGATTATGAGCCATGAGAAATCAATCGCGATCTGCACGCCGGCGATGCGAAACAGATTAAATTCACCTCGTACCTTGGATGCCATGCTTTGCGCGCCCTCCCGGCCGGATCCAGATTCTTCGGCCGTCAGCCTATTGTGCTGACAATCGGGCGCTGTTGCTACCTGTCGGCTAGTCAGTGCTGAAAGCAGCTTGGTCATCCGCGAGCGCGCTTAGTAGCTATTACCATCCATCCCTTGACCTGTATGCCTCGATGCAAACCGTGATTGATTTTCGTTGCAAAGCGATGAATGATCGTTCATCAGACTGGCATTGCGGGTACTCGCCGGGCACTAGCAAGAGCCGCTGACGAATCAAGATTTCTGCGGCCTAAAACAACAGTTGCTTCGCATTGTGTGCCAAGAAAGAGTCATCAACAGAGTCGCGGCGCAACCTAATCAACAAGTATGAAGGCCAGTGAATGAACAGCAAGGCAATCATCGATTATATCGAACCACTATGGGACAAATCG
>DATJUF010000004.1:0-10501 GCA_035502655.1 Binataceae bacterium (SeqCode) | reverse complement strand
TGGCCGATTTACTTTCGGTCAGAGGTTACGACGTCGTACCAGCGAATAATGGTGCCGGAGCATTGGACTATCTGCGCAATAATCCCCCGCCGAGGCTGGTGATCCACGATCTCGTCATGCCGGTGATGGACGGCTGGCGTTTGCGGAAAGAAATGAAGAAGGATTCTGCGCTGACGCACTTGCCCGTGGTCGTGATGTCGGCGCTGGCAGATCCAGACGGAATCGATGCCGATGCGGTACTGCTCAAGCCGATCGACATTACCCAGCTCTTCGATACCGTGGACAAATTGGCCGGCAATCTGCACACTGATTCTTCCCTGTCAGACAAAAAGCGGTACTAAAACGGATCCGATCCCACCAGAGCAGAGCATGTCCAGTTCCCTAGACGCGGCAAAAGCTGCTGAAACTAGTATCCGCCAGGCTGAGCAGGAAGAGGCCGAGGCAACGCTGCGAGGCGACGTTGCCGCACTCGACGGCCTGTGGACGGAAGAGCTTCTAGCTTATAGTAGTTCCAACCTCTACGCTGGCAAGCAGGTTTTACTCGGCCTGATCGGGAGCGGCGCTTTACGCCTCCTGTCTCATCGGAGAATCACTTTGCAAGTGATCGTAGATGGCGATCGGGCGCTGGCGGTCGGCAACGAACATAGCCAATTCGATGGTCCTATGGCCGGACGCATAATGCTCAGCAGTTACTTGAATGTGTGGACCTGGCAAGCCGATCGGTGGCGTTTGTTTGGCCGTCATGTCGGGTTGATTACCTTGATGAAAGCTGATCCAACAGTGAATTAGAGCCGGCGCGGCATGGCCTCAACCGCGAGCAAGCCCGGGCGGGCGGTTCGCTGCATCTGCGAGCATGCGCGCCAGCGCAAACTCGGCTGTTTCAACTGGTCCGAATGGAAGGCTTCCGCGATGAAGCCGGCACGGCCTGCCGAATACTAAAACGGCAATACCAAACCCGCGATTCCCTTGTCCATCAGCACCAGCAAGACCAGCCCCAGCATTGTGGTCAGCGCGGAAGCGGCGACTAAACTGCCGAGGGCTGAACGGGGATTGAGCCGATAGACCACTGGTAACGTAATCAGTGCGCTAGTAATCGAAGTGCTCACTGCCGCGGCCGCGCCGACAGCGGGCGTGACCGAACCGTTCGCGGTTAAGGCCGCCGCCGTCGCAGTGGTGCTGGCGCTGCTGACTAATCCGCCCAACAGGCTGAAAAGCAGAAATCCGGCGTTGCCAAGATAGCGCTGGCCGAGGGCGCCGGCTGCCGCCATCAAAACGAATAATCCCGCAAATTTGATGACTCGTAGTAGTGACAACGGCGAAGAGAGCTTGAGTGTGCCGCCGAGATGTTTATCAGAGCGCCAGCCCCACCAGACAAAAGGAAGGGCGGCCAGCGCCATACCGAGCAGTGCCGGCGCAGCCTGAGGCAAAGCCGCAGGCGAGAAAATCGCCAGAATCGCGAGATTACGAATGAACATAGCGGCACTGGTCAAAAGCAAGGCTGCCACCGGCAATACGCCATCTTCGAGAGAAGCGAACGCGCCAGCCAGTTCGGCTGCGGCTGCGGTGCTATTAACCAGTCCGCCGAGGAACGCGGCGTAATATACCCCGCGGGTGCCAAACAGCCGCAGCATCGCGTAATTGAAGAAGCCCAGGGTGGCGATGACCACCACGATAGCCCACACTTCACGGGGCGCGATCAGACGCCACGGATCGACCGTGTGGGCCGGCATCAGCGGATAGATGACGAAACTCAGAAGGCCGATCAGGACTGCGCTGCGAATTTCCTCGAGCTGAAGGGTGCCAGTGAAGGCCGAAAAACCTGCCTTGAACGAAAGCAACAGCGTCATCAGGATCGCTGCCGAGGTGGCGGTAAAGTAATGTCCCTGCCCAATCAGAACGCCCAATATGAAGGTCACCAGCAAAGTGACCGAGGTGGTTATTTCGAGCACATCACGCTTAACGAAACTCTGCAGATTCATCAGCCCCACCAACAGCGTGACGCTGGCGAAGGCGAGGAGAACCGCACTGACATTGGCCAAGGCGGTTAAGGTACCGAGCAGTGCAGTAATAGCAAAGGTTCGGCCGCCAGCGGCCTTTTGTGCCCATTCCCGTTCAAGGCCGATAACCAGGCCGATGCCGAGCGTAAGCGCTAGCCTGGTCGCTACTTCGTCATAGGGAAACGCTGGCAAGGCGCTGCTGAAAGATCCAAGCACGATGGGATCAAAGTCTAGCTAGCACATTTCATGCGCAAGTGATCCGGCTAATCTTCCGCCGAGTCATCACGGATATAACCCTAGCAGCCAGAGTGCCCGGCCCTTCGGCACGGATCTTCTACTAGCCGCCCATCCAACGAAAGAGCCGTATGCGGGACTATAGCGCCGTACGCGGACAGCGGGACTATGCCGACGCGATATAGCGGCGAAGTTCCTCAGCTTCGAAACGGACCTCTTCGAGCCGCTGCTTCACCACGTCGCCGATGCTGACGATCCCATCAAGCGCACCGCTCTGGAGGACGGGCAGATGCCGGATGCGCTGTTGCGTCATCACCTCCATCAGATCAACCAGTTCGTCATCTGCCGCGCAGGTCTTGACCTCGCTCGTCATCAGCTGCCCGGCTGTAAGATTGAGGGCAGCGCCGGCGAACTCTGACAGGCCGCGGATGATGTCGCGTTCGGAGATAATCCCTATCAGGTTACCCGCCTCGTCAACGACTGGAACTGCGCCGATCCGCTTTTCGGCGAGCACTTTCACGACTCCCGAAACGGGCTCGCGGCCTGTGACGGTAAACACGTTATGGCCTTTGTGCTGCAGGACTGACGAAACTCTGGTTCCCATGTTTCGAACTCCTGGCGTTGGTCTTTGCTTGCATTCTTGTCCTAATGGACGGTTTGATGCCAGCATCGCCGTGCAAGTTATATGTTTTTTTGGTGCGGCTGTGGCGCTGCTCGGCCACTGCTTAGAATTGCGCAGAAAATAACGATGCCTGAACCAGCCGCCTGATGAATGTGACGCAACGAAAGCTGCCGCCGAGGGTTGGACAATGGCTCTTCCGCGGCGTCGTGCCGGTTAGCCGCGCGGGTGCGATGCGCGACGCGCTGGCAGGCTTCACTTTGGCGGCGATGAACGTGCCACAGGCATTAGGCTACACGCGAATTGCCGGCATGCCGGTGGTGACCGGTCTCTACACACTACTGCTTCCGCTGATTGCGTTCGCAACCTTCGGCGCCTCACGTTATTTGGTGGTAGCGGCTGATTCGGCGACGGCAGCTATCCTCGCCGGAGGCCTGTCAACGATGGCGCCGATGGCCAGCCCCCACTATGTGGCGTTGGCTGGGATGGTGGCTCTTCTGACCGGCGCAGGCCTGTTCGCGGCAGGCCTGTTTAAGCTCGGTTTTCTCGCCGATTTTCTTTCACAGACGGTCTTGGTCGGTTTTCTGACCGGCGTCGGAGTCCAGGTCGGGATTGCGATGCTCGGCGATATGCTGGGAGTGCACGTCGCATCCAGCCGTACCGTTGGCCAGTTCGCGCAGGTGCTTCGTAGTTTAGCAATGGTGCATGTCCCCACGCTCTGCCTCGCGGCTGCCACGGTCACGATAATCCTGGTAATCAGCAAGTTCGCGCCGAGGCTGCCGGCTTCTCTTTTTATCGTCGTTGGAGCGATTGCCGCGAGCGAAATGTTCGGCTTCGCGCGTTACGGCATCAAGCTCATCCAGGGAGTGACGGCCGGTCTGCCGTCGATGGGCCTTCCCGGCGTAGGCTGGCACGAGATACCGCCGCTGCTCCCCATCGCGGGCTCGTGCTTCGTGATGATTGTCGCGCAAAGCTCCGCGACCGCCTATGCCTATGCGTCACGCCATCGCCAAACTCTCGATGAAAACACCGACCTCGTTGGCCTCGCCGCAGCTAATGCCGCTGCGGCATTCAGTGGCGCGTTCGTGGTTAACGGCAGTCCTACGCAAACGGCAATGGTCGAAAGCTCTGGCGGCCGTAGCCAAATCGCGCACCTCGCAACGGTTGGAGTAGTCGCCTTAGTACTGCTTTTTCTGACTGGCCCATTGCACTATTTGCCGCGCTGCGTACTCGCCGCGGTTGTCTTCACGATAGCCATCCGGCTCGTCGACCTGCGCGGCCTGCGCGACATCTGGCGCGAGAGTCCCGGCGAGTTCGAACTGGCGCTGATCACCGCCACAGTGGTCGTGGTAATCGGCGTCGAGCAGGGCATTATCCTGGCGATAGCGCTGTCGCTGCTGCGTCATGTCCGTCACAGTTATCGGCCATACACTGCCGTCCTGATCGACGACGGGGGATATTGGCGCCCGGTTCCCGCCGTCCCCGGTACGGCTAGCGGGCCGGGACTGATCATCTTTCAATTCGGCGCGGACCTTTTCTACGCGAATGCCAGCAGCTTCGCCACCGACGTCAAGAGGCTCATCGACGGCGCTGCCCCGCCGGTAAAATGGCTTATCATCGATGCCGCCGCGATCACCAGCATCGATTATTCCGCGGCCCGCGTCATGTGCGATGTCCATCAGGAACTGATCGCCCGCCACATTGGGCTGATCCTTGCCCGCGCCGAACCCTCACTGCGCGCCGATTTGGAACGTCATCGCCTGGCTAAAGTTATCGGTGCTGATCATATCTTCTATACGTTGCGCGAAGCCGTTGCTGCGATAAACGAGCAGCGCATTCGGCCGGCCTGACTCGCGACGAGATGCGCTTGCAGAATTTCTCTTGCAGTCGCGCTGATTTACAACTAGCAGGAGATTCCCGGTCGTGAAGGGCTCGCGCGGGGCCAAAAGCTATACCCGCCACTATGCTTGCTTTCAGCGAAAAGTGATGCGAGTTGTTGCGGCATGAACTGCGAGAGGTAATTTGATGACGGCAACGACCAAGCCAATGCTCGAAGGTTATCGGGTACTCGACTTCACCCAGGTTCTGGCCGGTCCGACCACCAGCCGCTACATGGCTGAAATGGGCGCCGAAGTAATCAAGATCGAATTCGCGCCCAACGGGGATATCTCGCGTGCCGTGCCCTATCTCGTGGATGGCCGCAGTGGCTACTACGTTCAGCAGAATCGCGGGAAGCGGAGCCTGTGCCTTGACCTTAAGCATCCGGGAGCCACCGCGATTATCAAAGAGTTGATTCCCAAGGTTGATATACTAGTCGAAAATTTCGCTCCCGGCGTGATCGGGCGGCTGGGCTTTGCCTATGAGAATGTAAAGGCCCTCAATCCAAAGATTGTCATGTGTTCGATTTCCACTTTCGGCCAGAGTGGCCCGCTCGCCGAACGGCCCGGTTATGACTTCATCGGTTGTGCCTATTCCGGTGTGCTCAGCATGTTCGGCGAACCCGATCATCCGGCCTCGCTGCCGCAGGTGGGGGTCGGAGATATCAGCACTGGCGTTCACGCATTGACTGCGATTCTGGCCGCTCTGCTCCACCGCGAGCGTACCGGTGAAGGCCAATACGTCGAGACATCACTGCTCGACTGCTACTTCAGCTACAACGATTTGACGGTCCAGACCGCCAGCTTAAGCAAGGGCAAAGTGCTGCCCCGCCGTAACGGCTCACATCATTTCGGCGTGGCACCACTCGGCATCTTCAACGGCAAGCGCGGTGGCATCCTGATCATGGCAAGTACCGAACATCAGTTCCCCTACCTATGCCAGGCAATGGGGCGTCCCGAATTGGCCAGTGACCCGCGCTTCCGTACGAATCCTGACCGCATGGCAAATATCGAAGAGCTCAAGCGCATCATCCAGGCCTGGTTTGACGCGAACGAAGATGACGAGGTGTTCCGGCTTTTCGAGGAATATCGCGTCCCCTACGCTCCCGTGCTGGCGATTGAGGAAGCGATGGCGCATCCGCATTTGCGTGAACGCGGTATTGTGCGGAAATTCAACGATCGCTTTCTGGGGGAATTCGATATTCCGGGCTTCCCATTACGATTTTCGGGGTATCCGCGCCATCCGGAGCTCGGCGCACCAACGCTCGGCGAGCACAATCATGTCGTTCTCGAAGAGTATTTGGGCTACTCCCCCGAGCGGATTGCGGCATTGGAGGCCGAAGGCGTATTGCAGCGCGGTCCGCGCTAGCCGGCCGGATTACGCTATGCTGGAATCGGATTAGCTATTTGCTTGAGGTGCAGTGAAATAAGCACAGCCCAAAGGACTTAACTAATGGAATACCAATTCATTTCAGCAGATTGTCATATCGATTTGATTTGGCTGCCCCCCGATCTGTTTACCGCGAACGCGCCCGCTGCCTTGAAAGATCGCATGCCCTACGTCGCCGAGGGGCGCAAAGGCCTGCAATGGGTAGCAAGGAATGGCGCTAAATTCGGCCTGGTCAACGGCATGGGATCGGCGGGGCGCGAATATGTTCCCGGCGAAATCCATCGCTCCGATCGCATGGCCTCGACCGGCCTCTACGACGACGGCCGCAAAGGTATCCGCCGCCTGACAGATCCTGAGCTGCGTCTCAAAGACCAGGAGCGTGACGGCGTCCAGGCAGAAGTGCTCTACGGCATTCTCGGCGCGAGCATGCGCCTCAAGGATGACGAGGCCGCCACTGAAATGTTGCGCATTTACAATCAATGGCTGGCCGCCTTCTGCCGGACACATTCCGACCGCTACGCCGGCCTCGCCTCGATTCCGAGTCACGATATCGGTGCGGCCGTTGCTGAAATTAAGCGAGTAGCCAATGACGGGGTGTTGCGCGGCCTTGATATCGTCAACCGTCCTGACATCCCGCCGTTCTGGGATCCCTGCTGGAACCCGCTCTGGGACATCGCTGAAGAGGCGCGGCTGCCAGTGCATCTGCATACGATCGGTGGCTCGATCCCGGACTTCAGAAAGCTCGAACACAAGGTCGGCCGCGCCGCATTCGCGACCGCGATTTCGAGTTTTCAGATGTATATGTCGATCCCGCTCATGGCGACTATCTTCGCCGGCGTCCTCGAACATCATCCCGGTCTTAGGATGGTAATCGGCGAAAGCGGTATCGGCTGGATTCCGTACGTCCTCGATCACATGGACCTCGAATGGGAAGACCAGTTCAAGGATCTGGATCTCAAGATGAAGCCGAGTGACTATTGGCGGCGGCAATGCTACGCGACCTATCAGAGCGATCGTATTGGCATCAAGCTGCTCGGCGAAATTGGCGAAGACAACATCATGTGGGGTTCTGACTTTCCTCATCCCGACGGTATCTGGCCCGATTCCCAAGAGTATATAGAGCGCGAATTGGGTCATCTGCCAGCCGCGGTGCGCCACAAAATAGTTTGCGCGAATGCCGCCAGGCTTTACGGCTTCGCCACTAACTAAACGAGGCAAAGGCTGGAGGGAATGTCGCGAGAATGAGGAATCACTACTATCTCCTGCTCTCGGCCATCAACGCTCACCGCCTGACATCACTCCCCTCAGCCAGGCGTACTGACGGTGCCGCTGAATTACTCTGAGCCTTACCGCCGTTTGCCTCGGATGTGATAGAAGGACCTATTAGACAGTCTGCACAAAAACTTAAGAGGTGCTTGTCATGGCGGAACTGCAAGTTATCTCAGCCGACTCTCATATGATGGAACCGGCGGACCTGTGGGAAACGCGTCTCGACAACAAATTCCGTGACCGCGCTCCCAAGGTTGTCAAAAACGAAAAAAGCACAGGCTACCAATTTGTCGCTCCAGGTGTACGGCCTTTTCCCGTCGCCGGCGGCTTCGGTATCGGCAAGAGCGGCGAGGAACTTAAGGAACATCTGAAGAAAGGCTACGAGGCGGCACGGCCTAGCGGATGGGATCCAGCCGAACGGCTCAAGGATCAGGACATCGATGGCGTTAAGGCGGAAGTGATTTACACGACCCTGGGGATGCCGCTGTTCGGCCTCGACGACGATGAACTGCGCCGTGCCTGTTTCAAGGTTTACAACGATTGGGTAGCGGAGTTCCGATCCTATTGCCCGCCGCGGCTGCATCCGATTGCGCTGCTTTCGCTCGACGACATTCCGCTGGCAGTCAAGGAGTTGGAGCGCTGTGCGAAGATTGGCCTCAAGGGCGCGATGATTTGGGGCGTGCCGCCCGATGACAAGCCATATTACAGCGAACTCTACGATCCGTTCTGGGCCGCGGCGCAGGAACTCAAGATGCCGCTGTCACTGCACGTAATCACGCAGCGCAATCAAAAGAGCAGGAGCAAGCGCGATGGTGAAAAGCCTCGCGATGACAGCAGGCCGATCGTGTTCGGCGGCGTCAAGATGCTGATCGGCACGATGCAGCCTGTGTACGAAGTGCAGCGCACGCTTTCAAGTTTTATCTTTGGCAAGGTCTTCGAACGCTTCCCCGAACTGCGCATCGTCTCGGCCGAGAATGACACCGGCTGGATTGCCCATTTCATGTACCGGATCGACCATTTCTACGGGAAGTTCGGGACTATGCGCGACGAAACCAAGCTTCAGATGCAGCCATCGGAATACGTGCGGCGTAATATCTGGGCGACCTTCCAGGACGACGCCATCGGCCCGATGACCTACAAGTATTTTGGCGAGAACAATTATATGTGGGCTTCGGATTTCCCCCATACCGATTCGACCTGGCCCAATTCGATCAGGGTCATTAAGCAGGATTTTGACGGCGTACCGGAAGACGTGACGCGCAAGATCGTTTGTGACAATGCAATCAAGCTTTACTCAATCGATCTAAACTGAATCCCTAAAGCTACGCGCCGGATGAGGCCTAACGCCCGCCTGGCGCGCAGCTTTCAATTCGCGTCCTTTCAGGCAGTCCGAGGCGGCGCCCTGGCCCGTTCCTACTTGGCTTTGACAGAACCTGACTTGCGGCGTTCACTCGCTTTGCGCTGAGCTTCTTCAGCCGCCTTGATTGTCAATGCTTCATACGCAAGGCCCGCATCCATAATTAAATTGCTCTGGCGCTTGAGCCATTTATTCACCGCGAGCTTGCTCCATCGAATCGCCCACGTAGGCCCATCCGCGAGTTCCTGAGCCAGTTCCCGCGCCTTCGGGAGCACCTGATCCGGCTGAACCGCATAGTTGACCAGGCCAATCCGGGCAGCTTCGGCACCAGTAATGATATTTCCGCGCATCAGATATTCTTTTGCCCGATGAGGCCCTATCAGCAATGGCCAGATTACCGCACCGCCATCGCCGGCTACGACGCTCATCTTCACATGCGTGTCCGCGATCCGGGCGGTTTCCGAGGCGACCGTAATATCGCACATCAATGCCAGCGTGGCGCCGAGCGAGAACGCGTCACCATTGATCGCACCGATAATCGGCTGTTCGACCTCAAGAAAATTCTCGACGATACGGCGTCCGTTTGAGGTCTGATGGCGCCCATGATTGCGGCGCGAGGGTTTCGGTTCGCGCGCCATGCCCATCTCTTTGGGGTTAAGGAAGACATTTCCGGCGCCCGTGAGGATAATCGCATTAACCTCATGGTCGGCAGCAAGGTCGGTCCAGATCTCTTCAACTTCGTGATGCACCTCGTAACTGAAGTACTCGGGCCGCTTGATAGTCACTGTCGCAACGCGGTCCGTCACGTTGATATCGAGAAAGTCGTAGTTGTAATCCATCGGTGGCAGCCTCCCTTCAACTCTGCTGACGCATACCACTGAAAATGGCTGACGGCCAGCGCGCGCCAATTTTGTGCAGAGCCGCTCTGCATGAAGCCTGCGTTCAGTGACGTGGCGTAGGGCGCAAAAGAATCAGATCGTTCTTATCGTAGGGAATCTTCGCTACCTGAGTGAGACTGGAAATGTGACTGCCCGCGCGAGCCCATGCCTGAGCGGGCACGATAACGTACCCGTCGCGCGGCGCGGTCAGTGGACGCGGCAACGGCCGCGCACAGCGATCCAGATAGAATACCAGTGGCTCGAGCGCGTCCTGAAAGCCGTAGGTATAGAGCGGCGCCTCCGGTGACGCGAGCTGATTTATCCGGGCTGCCGCGGCACGGTACGACTTTGCCTGGCCAGTGTCGCCCGACGACTCTCCGGCGAAGCCATTGGAGGGCCATCGAAAGAGTGCGGCCGGCGTGAACGGCGCGCCGCATTGATGAAGTTCATAGGCTGGGAGGAAGAGAAAATTCGCCGCTGCAAGGACCAGGCACACGCCCAGCGCGACGCGATAGACAATTGCGCCTCGCAACGAAGTGAGACGCGGAATGATCCAATCAATGATCCACCATGCGAGCAAAACCGCGGCCGCTGGCCATAGCGGCAGCAGATAATCGCGGCGCTTGTACGCGGCCAGATCGAAAAAAACGACTGTGGCGATCCAGAAGAGCGCGAGCAAGCGGGCTGCCGAAACAGCGCGATTGCGGCGTGAAGATAATGCTACAGATTGTAGCGGCTTGGCGGAGTCTGCCGGCTGCCAGATACGGCGCGAAATCAGCGCTGTAATCACCGCGATCGGAACGAACAGGCTGAGCGGCAGCGAATTGAACAGCAGCGGCGTGAGATAGTACCAGGGCGGCATCTCGCCGAGGCTGCCGAA
>DATJUF010000003.1:0-21219 GCA_035502655.1 Binataceae bacterium (SeqCode) | reverse complement strand
GTGGACGTGACCGATTGCGGTTTCGCGCGCAATCTTACTGACGGGATTATTCGCGCTCGCGTGCGTGAATCGCAGTCCGATCCGAAACTGATCACGCCCGGCAAGGTCTACGAATACAGTATCGATATGTGGTCAACTGCTAACCTGTTCAAGGCAGGCCATAAAATCCGGCTTGAGGTGAGTTCGAGCAATTTCCCACGCTTCGATAGGAATCCGAATACTGGGCACGATCAGTTCACCGACGCCGAAACGCAACCTGCGCTACAGACGGTGTTTCATACTCGCGGCCACGCGTCATACCTGACGCTTCCAATCATCCCGAAGCGAAAATGATCCGGCCGACGTGATAACGCGAAAGGGCCAGGGGTCGAACGCTCCGGCCCTTTTTGATTCACGGAAGTTCGGTTAGGCGACTGTGGCCGGGGCTTCAGCGGCAGGTGACTGTTTGCTCTCGTCGATCGGCATCTGGAAGCCGCATTCCTTGTTCGGACACTGCCAGCGCGAGCCTTCCCGCTTTGTGACTTTCTCGACCAGGTACGCCGACCCGCAATCCGGGCATGGCTGCGCTACGACACGATCCCAGCTCGCGAACTTGCACTTCGGATAACGCCCGCAGCCAAAAAATACTTTGCCGCGGCGGCTGCGCCGTTCGAGCAACTCACCCTCTTTGCATTCAGGACATTTGACGCCGGTATGGATTGGTTCGGCCGCTTTGGCGCGCTTGATCCCGTCGCATTCGGGATAGCCGGAACATCCCAGGAACTCGCCGAAACGCGAGCGCCGGCGCACCATCGGCTTACCGCATTTCTCACAAACCTCATCGCTGACGGCAGGGGCGCTGGCTTCTTTCGGCACGATATTGCCCTGGTCGTCGCGAGCGAATTCCATTGTGTTGGTGCATTTCGGATAGTTCGAGCAGCCGAGGAACTCGCCGTTGCGGCCCCATTTAATCACCATCATGCCGCCGTCGAGTTCGCACTTGATATCGGTCTTGAGGCCCTCCCGTTTGACCTCGGGCATGCTCTTCTTCGCCGCCTTGAGCCGCTTCTCGAATGGTCCATAGAAGCGCGTGAGTGTCTTGACCCAATCCTCCTGGCCCTCTTCGACGCCGTCGAGATTTTGCTCCATCTGCGCCGTGAAACCGACTTCGAGGATATCGGGAAATGCGGCGACAAGAAGATCGGCGACCACCCGCCCGAGCGAGGTCGGACGCATTCGCTTGCTCTCGTCCTCTTCGACGTATTCGCGATTCAAGATACTCGCCATGATCGCGGCGTAGGTCGAAGGACGGCCAATACCCTTTTCTTCCAGCTCTTTGATTAGCGTGGCTTGCGTGAAGCGCGGCGGTGGCTGCGTGAAATGCTGCTCCGGCAAGAAGCCCAGTAATTTCAATACTTCACCTTCCGTCATGGCCGGCAGCGTCGCAACTTCGTCCTCATCAGGCTCGTCCTGGCCTTCGAGATAGACCCGCATGAACCCGTCGAATTTCATCACTTGGCCGGTCGCACGGAAGATCGCATCGGCGGCCGCAATATCAACAGTAGTTCGATCATAGACCGCCGGGTTCATCTGGCTGGAGACGAAACGGTTGTAGATCAGCGTATAGAGTGCGAGTTCGTCCTTCTGAAGGTAATGCGCCATCGACTCGGGGTCACGCTCCAATGCAGTCGGACGAATCGCTTCGTGGGCTTCCTGCGCCGACTTGCCCGATCGATAGACGTTGGCTCGGGCCGGCAGGTAATCCTTACCGTAACGCGCCTCGATATGGCCTCGAACAGCAGCCAAAGCGTCATCCGACACGCGAGGCGAATCGGTACGCATATAAGTGATAAGGCCGACCGCGCCCATGTCGCCGATTTCCATTCCTTCATAGAGCCGCTGCGCCAGTTTCATCGTGCGCGACGGCGCGAAATACAGTTTGCGCGAGGCCTCCTGCTGCAGGCGCGAAGTGATGAACGGAGGCGCCGGACTGCGCCGTACCTCTTTGCGCTCGATTTTGCGGACGGTAAACGGCTGATTCTCGCAAGCTGCAATTATCGCGCGCGCTTCCGCTTCGGGAAGCTTGTAGGCCTTGTTGTCGATTCGCTGATCTTTATGGCTATACAGCCGCGCCTTGAATGGCGGCGGATTCTTGGCCTGGAGGTTGGCGTCGAGCGTCCAGTATTCTTCCGAGCGGAACGCCTCGCGCTCTTTCTCGCGCTCGACGATTATCCGTAGCGCGACCGACTGTACCCGTCCCGCGCTAATACCGCGCTTAACTTTCTCCCATAGCAGCGGACTGACCTTGTAACCAACCAGCCGGTCGAGTACGCGCCGCGCCTGTTGGGCGTCAAACAGATGCTTATCCAGCCGCCCCGGATTCGCGATCGCCTGCTTGATTGCCTTTTCGGTAATCTCGTGGAGCAACACCCGATGCACGTCGCCGGTGATATCCCCGAGCTTTTCTGCGATATGCCAAGCGATCGCCTCACCCTCGCGGTCCGGGTCGGTTGCCAGATAGACGTTCCTTTTGTTCTTTGCGGCGGCCTTGATCCCGTCAATTACCTTGGCCTTGCCCGCGATCACGTGGTATTCCGGCTTGAAGCCATCTTCGATGTCCACGCCGAGCTTGCTCTTGGGCAGATCGACCACATGGCCGACCGACGGCGTAACCTGGTAGTCCGACCCAAGATAACGCTTGATTGTTTTGGCCTTAGCTGGCGATTCGACAATTATCAGGTTTTTTGCCACTCTTCAGCCCTTCCTCCTGAGCGCCTACCGGCGGTCGTCTTCATAGCTGCCGCGCTGCGGACGGATTGGCGAGCGCGAACAGCTTTCCGGGATGTTGAACCACGATCCCTTTCAGCTCCAGTTCAAGCATCAAGTTAAGCACGGTCTGAGCGTTAAGTCTGGAACCCTCGATCAACGAGTCAACGTGCAACTTGTCAGCATCTTTTAGACAATTTAATAGAGTTTTAGTGTCGTTAGACTCCAGTTCTGGAGCCACTGGGACTGCTTTAGCGGCCTCCACCCGGGTCTCCATGGATATGGACGAAGCTGCTTGCCTCGGTATTGACGAAACGGATTCCGTGGGCATGGATGGAGCAACTTCCAGGCCACCTGCAATCAGTTGTGGCGCCAGATCTTCCAGCACATCCTCGACGCAATCCACCACCCGCGCACCTTCCTTGATCAGCCGGTTACTGCCACGCGACTTGCCGGACAGAGGGCTGCCGGGCACGGCGAAGACCTGCCGATCCTGCTCAAGCGCCATCCGCGCGGTTATCAGCGAGCCACTTTTCTCGGCTGCCTCGACTACCACAACGCCAAGGCATAACCCGGAGATCAGGCGGTTTCGCACCGGAAAATTTTCCGCGATCGGCGGCGTCCCTATCGGCAATTCACTGAGCAGTGCGCCCCCGCCTGCGATAATCGCCTCGGCCAGCTTGCGATTCTCGGGCGGATACATCACGTCGATCCCGCACCCGAGCACGGCCACTGTATGGCCTTCGGCGTCGAGCGCCCCTTGATGAGCCTCTGAATCGATTCCACGCGCCAAGCCGCTGACCACGGCAAAGCCTTTCCCGGCCAGTTCGAAGCCGAGCCGCTGGGCCATCCGCCGGCCAGCCTCGCTCGCCGCCCGTGCGCCTACTACGGCAATCGAGTGAGAATCGTTTGGGAGCGCGCCGCGGACGAAGAAGTAGGGCGGCGGATCCGCTATGTGGCGTAGGTTTGCTGGATAGTCTGGATCACTCCAGCGCACCAGCCGGGCTCCCAGACGGGGCAATTCGCACAATTCCCTCTCGAGCGGATCGAAATCCCGAAAGGCCGTGATATTACGCGCAGTTGAACGCGGAATCCCGGTTTGCGCCAACACCTCGGGACTCTCCGCGAAAACCCGCTCGGGCGTCTTGAAACGTTCCAGCAGGAGACGCGCGACCCGCGGGCCTACGCCGTGAACTCGCCTTAAGCCCAGCCAATATGCGTCGGCGGATGGAGCCATCTCGCGAAACCCTCTACCATCTAAGCCAATGGGGAAGGAACCATCAGACAGGCCGTCCTGAACCCCCTTTTCAGACTTGAGCCTATATTGTACGAAGCGCCGGTTGGCAAGCACCCTGCATCCAAGAGGTGAGGTCATCCCGCCAAAATTAATCTCCAGCGACAGTTCAAGTTTGGCCTGCCGGCGCATCTAGCAGGCAGCTTTCAACGGATGCTGTTGTATGCAAAACTGGATTGGGCAGGTTGGGTTGGATGGGCGGTTACAAAACCAATAATCCTGCGAGAATTCTTCGCCAGAATTGCTCGATAGCGTGCAAGGACGACACGTCGCGGCCGGTTGCCGAGCCGTCCGAACTTAGCGTCCGCGAACTTGACCCGTCCGGCGGAATCAAATAGTTACGGTGCGGTTACCGCTTTTGCTACCACAGTGGCGGCTCACTTCGGGCCGCGACCTCAAAACGACTGAGTGAACCCAAGGATGACACATGGCTGACGGGGGAGAGCGCAATGGGATGGAGCTGAGGGGGCTTTCGGCCACTGAAAAGCAGGTAATGATTTTCAGCTTTTACCGCGACGCCGAACTGCGCGGCGCACGTCTGCTTTTTAATCTGCTCGGCCATCTCAAAGACGGCGACTCGCAGCTTAAAATGTCGAAGCATCTGGCGGACGAAACCCGCCATGCATGGTTGTGGACGCGCCGAATCGCGGACTTGGGTGGCTCACCGGTTACGATCACCGATGGCTACCAAAGACGGCTTGGATTGCGCACCGGCGTGCCAAAGACAGTCGTCGAGCTGCTGGGTTTGACTGTCGTGGTCGAGGAACGCGCCCACAGCCGCTACATGGCTCATGCAGCGCTGCCAAACGTTGATCCCGACACGCTCGAAGTTTTGCACTCGGTAACCGAAGACGAGAGCTGGCATCTATCATGGATCGAAAAGAAGATGCGCGAAGTTGCCGGACCGAACAGTAACGGCCTTGCCGATCAAATCCTGAACCGCTATCGCGAGATCGATCGTGAGGTTTATGCGACACTCGCGGCTGACGAAGCCGAACTGATGCGCTCCGGCCACTGGCAAGGCGCCGAAATCAATTAGGCCCGGCTTTGCTTGAGAGGTAGGCCGAGCCCGCGAGAGGTAGGTTCGCCGTGCAAACCACCGCCACCCAAAGGTTGCGCAACGCAGGTATGCAAAACTGAGCTGGACGTGAGTGTGCGAATCGGCCGTGCGCGAGACTCTGTAGCGGCCTCAACTTTGATCAATCGCTCGCTCAACAACCCTAAAAGCCTTGGGCTGGGCTGTCGTGATTGCGTCATTGAGTTCACAGCGCATCTGATCCGCGGCCTCGGCGGCTGCGGCGGCAGGGCTTAAACCATCTCGTTTCCGCCACGCGTACATAAGGCTGCGGCTCGCGTTGACGATGACGCCGAGGCCATCATTGCGGATTCCCGCTATCGCGCCACTGGCGTTGGCCCCCTGCGCCCCATAGCCCGGCACGAGAATTACCGAATTGGGCATCAGTTCGCGCGCGTGCCGCGCATGATCTGGGTAGGTCGCTCCAACTACAGCCCCGATCGGAGTCAGATCATGACTGCCAATATAATCGCTAGCCCATCCATGCACTCGTCTCGCGACCGCCTCCCATAGCGGTTCTTCAGGGGCTGGACGATCCTGGAATTCCCCGGAAGACGGATTCGAGGTCTTCACCAGGACGAACACTCCCCGCCCTTCGCGAGCCTTGGCGACAAAAGGGGCGAGCGCGTCACTGCCCAGGTATGGATTCACCGTAATGGCGTCGCATCCGAAATCGCCATCGCCGAGAAACGCTTCGGCATAGGCCGCCGAGGTTGAGCCAATATCTCCACGCTTGGCGTCTGCTATAACAACCAGGCCGAGCGAACGGGCGAGCCTGATCACCTCGGCGAAGGCTCGCATGCCATCGAGACCACGAGCCTCGAAAAAGGCAAGTTGCGGCTTGACCGCGAGGACGTACGGAGCGCAGGCTTCGACAATTTCGCAGCAAAAGCGCGTTAGCGTATAAGCCGGCGGAATACCGGGGGCGTTGGCGGTATCGAGTTGCGGGTCGACACCGAGCACGGCGATCGTCTGGCGGGCGCGTTGCGCCGCGACAAGACGTTCAACAAAGTCGTTCGCACTCATCGAAGCTCGATGATACGGCGGCGATTTTCACGAGTCGCCTTCACGATGCCTTCGCCCGTGTCCGGCCGTGACGTTTGTGGTCTTTCTAGTCCCACGATCACCTTGCTTTCGCGCTGGCTTCGCCTCGTTTGAACTGGCGATTGCGACGGCCTTCGATGCTTTCGTCTTGCCTCGCCGTCCATCCCCAGTCTTGATTGCAGCGGTCGCGGCTTTAACTGCTTTAGCAGTCGAATCGACCGTTACCATCCGCATGCTTTGCCACAAATACCACGACGCGGCCGTACGATGCGGCTTCCAGCGCTCGCCGAATTCGCGCAACTGCTTGGGCAACGGAGCTTCGGCCATGCCGTAGGCCTTCATCACCGCCGTTCGTACGCCGAGATCGTCCACGGGCAGAATATCTGGCCGGCGCAGATTGAACATCATAAACATCTCGGCCGTCCAACGGCCGATTCCATGCACGCGCGTCAGATGAGCGATAATTTCATCATCGGTCAGCCGTGGCAGCCGCTTGAAATCGAGCGAGCCGCTTTGCACGTGACTAGCGAGGTCACGAATATAGGCCATCTTGCCCCGCGATAATCCAACCGCCCGCAACTCCTCGTCAGACGCGGCAAGGACCGCCTCAGGCGAAGGGAAGCGCCCTTTGCCGATTTCGCGGACGAAACGATCGTAGATTGCCTGCGCCGCACGGCCTGCGAGTTGCTGAAAGATGATCGCGCGAACTAATGCCGGAAAGCGCTCGCGCCGGTAATTGATCTTGAGCGGTCCGACGCGGTCGATAATCCCCGCCATCACCGGATCGATTCGCCGCAGATGAGCCACAGCCTCCTCCGCGTAGCTGAGTGCAGCAGTTGCCGCCGCAACTGTCAGATCGCCCGCTGTACTCGCAGCAGTTGCCAATGCTTGAGGTTGTTGCTGCTTCATGGCGCGATATCAGATTTTGCCGGAGCCTCAGCCGGTGCCGCTAGCGCCGCGTTAATCGCTTCGGCGATTTTGCCGGGCGTCGCCAGCCGGATGAACGCACCAAGGCGAGGCCCGCGCTCCTGGCCGAGTAGCACCCGGTAGAGCAGGGGAAAAATCTTACCCGGCTTGTCGTAATTAGCCCGCCCGAGATCGTAGATCGTCTTTTCGATTTCCTCAGCGGTTGCCGCAGGATTCGTCACGAGAAATGCTTCGAGCGCCCGTAATTGATCGCGCTCGCCGTCAACCGGCGCGCAGGCTTGCTTCGTCCCCTCGATAAAGTCGCGGTAGAAGTTGATCGCGCACTGCATCAGTGTGCGCGCCAGCCGCTCAGTCTCGGCGTCCGACGTGATCGCGGGGTCATAAGCCACCAGGTAATTCCATATCAGGGTGTCATCATTGCTGCCGACGGCAGGCACCAGATTCATGATCAAACTGAAAGTAATACTTGAGTTAAACCGCTGCGCGCTGGAACTTTGCAAGACGAATTGAAGGGGACTCTTGCGCCGCTCAGCTTCATCGCTTGCGCTCCAGTCGCGCAAGGCCTCAAGATACTCGTCGACGTATTGCGGAATCGCTTCGAGGAATAGTTTGCGTGCACGCCGCGGGTTAAGAATGAGGAAGTACTTGAGCACCTCGATCGGTGCGTAGCGCCGCCATTGCTCGACGCCCACGCCGCGTCCCACCGACTTCGAGACCTTATGCCCCTCCTCGTCGAGATACATCTCGAACGGGAAGCCGAGCGGCGCCCGCCCGCCCATCAGCTTCACGATTTGGCCTGAGATGCGCGCTGAGTCGATCAGATCCTTTCCATAGAGTTCGTAATCGACCTTGAGCACATACCAGCGCAGCGCCCAATCGACCTTCCACTGAGCCTTGGCACGCCCGCTGAGCACGGTTTGCTCGCCGCGATAGCTGCATCCGTGCGCGCCGCCAAAGCTCCGTTCGCACGAAAATTCGACCGTTCCGCGTTCCGGATGGTACGCCGTCACCAGCGTAGAATTGATTTGGCCACATTGCGGGCAGAGCGGCATGATCGGTGACCATCCGGCGCGGTTCTCTTCACGCAAGGTCGGCGAGACAATTGCTGCAATCTCCTGATGCTTTGCGAGCACGAGCCGCAACCCTTCGTCGAAGGCCCCGGAGCTATAGACCTCGCTCGATCGCAGCAACTCGTACGAGACTTCAACCGGTTCGAGAAAGGTGCGCAGGAGCGCAATCATGTGGGCCGCAAAATTGTTATGGCAATCGCCGAAAGGGTCTGGGATGCGAGAGACCGGCCGTCCAAGATAGCGCGTCCAGGCTTCACGGTTGGGAATACTCTCAGGCACCTTGCGCAGCCCATCCATGTCATCGATAAAGACCACGAAACGGTCTGGACGAGCGTAACCCAGAAGGCCAAAGGCTTGGCGCACATAAGATGGCCGCAAAACCTCGCCCATCGTGCCTAAATGGGGCAAGCCGGACGGACCGAAGCCGCTCTCAAACACCACCGGCCGGTCCGGCTTGTAACCAGCGACGCGTTCGGCCAGCTTGCGCGCCTCTTCATATGGCCACAAGCCAGATTCATTAGGTTTATCTGCTGCCATTCGTGCTATTGACGCCCTCTAAGGACGGAAGCGACCGCATCATGGATCCACGGGTCAATTTGCAAATCGCGCATTTTTTCAGATGCCAGCCGCAATTTAATGCCGCAGTTCGCACATATATAGGCGATTTCCGCATAACCAGCCGTATCCTCGACTGTCAATCTCAGCAGCCAGCTCTCGATTGGACGGCGGCAGATCTGACACATTTCTCCATCCATGGTTATATTCCCCAATGATCCCTCTTTTTGGAGTTTCGCCATCTCTGCAATGCCACAGCCGGCGGTTGGTGGCGTTGCTCCACTAAAGTGGGGCCACTGACATATGGGAATGTGCAGAATATCATACATATTCCTTTTCCCGCATTGATCGGGCCTTCACTGCCATGTTAAGCCGTGACTACTGCAGGGAGAATCGCTCTGTCGATGACACTTACTCAAATTCAATGCGCAAATGGCTGGCAGGTCGCTTGGCTGAATAAATTTTGTTAGTTCAAGCTCGAAGAAGCGGATTATGGTTGGACCGCAGTTTACAATTTTCAGCTGCGGTCCGTTTTTATGGATCAATCTCATACAAAAAATAAACTCAAGGAGTTACGAGCGCTCGTCCACGATAACGACCGTGTCGCGATTGTCTTGCAGGACGATCCAGACCCTGACGCGATGTCGAGTGCAATCGCCTTACGCACGCTGCTCGGCCGCAACAAGCAGACCACCCCGATCTTCGCCTTCAAGCCAGTGACGCGGCCTGAAAACCGCACGATGATGCACATGCTTGAAATCGAGGTCGCGGCCGCCTCCAAGGAAGAACTGGCCACCTTCAGTAAAATCGCGATGGTCGACGTGGAGCCGCCTTACTTCGGCGATAAGCTGCCACGCGCCGATATCGTCATCGACCACCATCAGGGTTATCCGAGCGGAAACGCGCCCTTTGAGGACATCCGCGTCGGTTACGGCGCCACCGCGACCATTATGACTGAGTACCTCATTGCCGCCGGCGAACGCATAAGCGAGCGGATCGCAACTGCGCTGCTTTACGGCATTCGCAGCGATACTTTATCGCTTTCGCGCCGCGTAACCGACGCCGACGTAGGTGCTTTCCTGCATCTTTATCCGATCGCCAATTATAGCCTTCTGCGCCACATTGACCGCCCTGAGTTGCCAATCAGCTTCGCTCGCATCCTGTCACGCGCGATGCGCCGGTTTTGCGTCCGCGACGGCCTGGTCGTGCTCCACCTGGGATCGGTCGAGCGTGACGATCTAATCGTACAAATGGCGGATTTTTGCCTTCAGTTCGAGGGCGTTGAGTGGGTCGCCGTATCCGGCAAGCTGGGCGGCAGCCTCGTAATCGCAGTGCGCAATCATGGTATCGGCCGGGCCAATGCTGGTGAGACGGTGAAGCGCTTGTTCGGTGACATCGGCAGCGCCGGCGGACACCGTAATATGTCCAAGGCAGTCGTACCGCTTGGCAAGTGGCGCGAGCGTGAAGGGACCAGTCTCGACAGCGCAATCGAACCCCGGCTGCGGGAGTTGTTCACCGCTGGCATCATCGGCGACGATGAAGCGCTTGAGCCGCATGCGAATCGCAATGGCCACTCATAGTTTGTGCCGGACATCGGCAATAGTGGTTGTGGGCGGTGCAACGCGGAACTCACTTTCGTGCTAGTGGCGTTTACCGGATCAGCGCCGGCATTTATCCTTAATAGGTGAATTCTCTTGCGGCGACCCTCGAAGTAAAAAATAAGCTGGGATTACATCTGCGTGCGGCGTCGGTTCTCTCACAGGTAGCTAAAGATTTCCAATCGGCCATCATAGTGAGCTACGGCAATCAGGAAGTTAATGCCCGCAGCGTCATTCAGTTGATGATGCTTGGCGCTGCTCATGGCGCCAAGCTTAAAATCAAGGTTCAAGGGCCTGATGCAGCGGAGGCGATGGCTGCTATCAAGTCGCTCTTCGAGCAACGCTTTAACGAGGAATGAGGCGTGGCAGCATCAGCGGTGCCATCTCGCCCGGCGCGGTCGTGAGAGGCTTGCCTACGCCTTTCATATATAAATAATATTTATACGCAACCTATGAGAAATTTAGCACAGAAGAGATTAATCGCCCGCGAATCGGCTCCGCACCGCGATCTCTTCCCAAGCCATTGACAACTCGGCCAGCGGCCTGACCTCCGCTGGCGCCACGCCAAACTCGAAAGGACAGGGTACGGCTCATCATCTTCGTTAAAGGAGTGCGTCGCGATGCCGCTAAAAGACTTTGTTTTTACGTCGGAATCGGTCTCAGAAGGCCATCCAGACAAAATGTGCGATCAGATCTCGGATGCCGTGCTTGACGCCTTGGTCGCTGAGGATCCTGACTCGCGGGTAGCGCTTGAGACTCTGGTCAAGACCGGCCTGATTGTTCTGGCTGGTGAGATAACTTCGCGGGCCCATCCGGACTTTCTCAAAATCGCACGACGTACCGCGACTGAGATCGGCTACGACAACGATGAGATCGGCTTCAATGGCAATATGTGCGCGGTGCTGACCGCTATCGAGCCGCAATCACCGGATATCTCTCAGGGCGTCACCGAGGGTCAGGGACTATTCAAAGAACAAGGCGCAGGTGACCAGGGCCTGATGTTCGGCTTTGCCTGCGATGAGACGCCCGAACTGATGCCCCTGCCGATTTCGCTGGCCCATCGCCTGATGGAAAACCTTAGCCTGATGCGCAAGGCGAAAAAGGTGGATTTTCTCCGGCCCGACGCGAAAAGCCAGGTGACGGTGCGCTACGCCAACGGCGAGCCCGTGGGTATCAGTGCGGTGGTCGTATCGACCCAGCACTCCCCTAGTGTCAGCTACGCAACTATTCGTGAAGTGATCATCGAAGAGCTGATCAAGAAGACGATTCCTTCCCACTATCTCGACAGTTCGACGGTCTTCCATGTTAATCCGACCGGCAGTTTTGTCATCGGCGGCCCCCACGGCGACTGTGGCTTGACCGGGCGCAAGATCATCGTTGATACCTACGGCGGCTATGGCCGCCATGGCGGCGGTGCCTTTTCCGGCAAGGATCCTTCCAAAGTTGATCGCTCAGCCTGCTACATGGCGCGCCATGTAGCGAAAAACGTCGTTGCGGCAGGTCTCGCCAAGCGCTGTGAAATCCAGCTCGCATATGCTATCGGCGTGGCTGAACCGGTTTCGATTTTGATTGACACCTTCGATACGGGTCTGGTCCCTGACCATAAGCTTTCGACCACCTTGCGCGAGCTTTTCGATTTTCGCCCGGCCGGAATCATTCGCACACTCGATTTAAAGCGCCCGATCTACCAGGCGACCGCGGCATATGGCCATTTCGGGCGGCCTGCCGTCAACGGTCATTTCCCATGGGAGCGCACTGGCATGGCAGAGGCCCTGCGCAGCGCCTTTAATCTGCGTTAGTAGAACTTGGCTCGAAATCGTTGAGTTAACGCCAATCACGGCGCCAAGCATTTCAGGAGGACCCTAATGTCCAAGTCTCGATCCAGCGAGCTGAGTTATGACGTTCGCGATTTAGGATTAGCCGCGATTGGCCGCAAACGAATCGAATGGGCCGACCGCCAGATGCCGGTGCTTCGCCTTATTCGAGAACAGTTTAGCCGCGACCTGCCGCTCAAAGGCCACCGTCTCGCGGCCTGCCTGCACGTCACTTGCGAGACCGCCAATCTGTTGCGTGCGCTGAAGGCGGGCGGTGCAGACGTCCTATGCTGCGCCAGTAATCCGCTCTCCACTCAGGACGACGTCGCCGCGGCGCTTGTGGCCGAGTACGGCATTTCTACTTATGCAATCCACGGCGAGGATCGCGAGACCTATTACAACCATCTGCGGGCGGTGCTTCAGCAGCATCCGACGATCACAATGGACGACGGCGCAGATCTGGTCAGCCTGCTGCATACCGAATTTCGTGATCACGCGCCGCAAGTTCGTGCCAGTATGGAAGAGACTACGACTGGCGTAATTCGCCTGCGCGCGATGGAGAAGGACGGTGCACTGAAGATCCCCGTAGTCGCAGTCAATGATGCTCAAACCAAGCATCTTTTTGATAATCGCTACGGTACCGGCCAGTCTACGCTGGACGGCATCATCCGTGCGACCGGCGTGCTGATTGCCGGTTCGGTTTTCGTCGTTGCAGGTTACGGATGGTGCGGTCGCGGTATTGCCTCGCGTGCCCGCGGCATGGGTGCGGATGTTATCGTCGCCGAAGTCGATCCGGTGCGGGCTCTCGAGGCGGCGATGGACGGCCTACGCGTGATGCCTATGGTCGAGGCGGCTCGCCTTGGCGATATCTTCGTCAGTGCGACCGGCGATCGCTCGGTGCTTAATCCGGCCCATTTTGGCGTGATGAAAGACGGCGCGATCCTGTGCAATGCGGGTCATTTCGACGTCGAGATTGACATCGCCTACCTCAATGACTCCGCCAGCCAAATCGAGCGCGATGTAACCAACAACGTTGACGCTTATAAACTCGTCAATGGCCATACCCTTTACGTCCTGGGGCAGGGGCGTTTGGTGAACCTGGCGTGTGCCGAAGGCCATCCGGCGCAAGTGATGGATATGAGTTTCGCGACGCAGGCGCTGGCCTCACGCTGGACCGCCGAGAGCGGCGCGTTGCCGATCAAGGTGCATGACGTCCCGATCGGAATAGAGCAGGAAGTCGCCGGACTAAAATTAGCCGCCATGGGCATCACGATCGATGCATTATCCGACGAGCAGAAGCGTTATCTCACAAGCTGGCAAAGCGGCACCTGACCCAATCACGGGACCAAATCACCAAATTTCTCCCTTACCGGGCCGTCACTCCAGATGACGGCCCGGCTTTCTTAATCGCATTTGCATAATGCCACGGACTTGCGCTACTCACGCTGGCGCGTCACGCACGGCATTTTCGGGGGAACATGGGAAAGAAGCGCTCTTCACACCTGATCGGGGCCGTCGGCGCCGGATTGGCGATCGCCCTCTGCCATTCGCAAGCGGCGCAAGCCATCATGATCCGCTTACCGGTCGACACCCAGGCTTCGCACATCAGCGCGACTGTTAATCTGCCGCTCGCCCGCATGCGTGATCAGCCACAAACCACCGGTACCTTCGAAATCATAACCGGCGAAATCGACGGCGACCCGGACAATTTGGCGGCGACCGGTCACGTTAGCTTGGTAGTCGATGCGACTACTTACCACTCGGGCAACGGCACTCGCGATACTCACGTGATCCATTCCGCGCTCGAGACTTTCAACTACTCAGCAATTACTTTCGAGAGTACGCGTATCGAAAACATCCAGGTGGAGGTTCCTGATGCGTTGGGGACCGCGACTGTGGTGGGTAATCTCAGGCTGCACGGTGTGACCCGCCAGATAAGTGTGCCGGTCAACTTGTCGATGACTCCGGATGGGGTATTTAACGCTCGAGGTGAAGTTACCTTCGACTACGCTGACTTCGGCATCACACCTCCTACTCTGTTTTTCATCCCGGCTGGCAAAGAGGTGACAGTCAGTTTTGACATCCAGGCCGAACGTCCATCGAACCCCGCCACACCTTCGCCATAACGAATTGAAAAGATATTTCGGTTAACGGGGCGATTAGACTTCGATTGAAATCTTGCGCGCTCGGCGGAACAACTCGCCCCCAAGGAAACAAACCAAAATGAGCCCGATAGCTAAGAAAAAGCGAGGCGAACTCGGATGCCATAACGCATCACCAAGAAAGGCAAACAAAATCGTACCCGGTATCATTCCGATCAAGCTCGCCCAGAAATAGTCGCGGAAGCCGATTGGCGAAGCGCCCGCCAGCAGATTCAGCGCGTTATAAGGAATGACCGGCACCAAGCGCAGATAAAGAATCACATAAAAGCCGTTACGCGCAATTTTCTCTCCCAGTACCCGTAGCCGTTCGCCGATCACCCGTTCAACGAATGAGCGTCCAAGAAATCTTCCCGCCCCAAATGCCACGAAGCATCCGAGATAAGCCCCAATCATCGACCAAACGGAGCCCCATAGCGTGCCAAATGCGAGGCCTCCTGCAATCGTCATCACGGCGCCGGGTACCAGGAACGAGGGTCCCACGGCAAACAGCAGGATGTAAACGATTGGCCCCCATACTCCACACTCCAGGACTTCGCTCTTGATCAGGCGCGGGTCCTCAAACCAGTTCAGGTGCGCGAGCAAAAGATAAATGGAGCCGCCCACCAGCAGAACCAATATCAATATCCGCAGGAGATTCATCAATCTCGAGCTAGCGGCCTTTGCAGGCTGCGAACACTCGAACGGAGGTTCCAGTGATGGCTGTGGTGTTGAGGGCATCAGAGGGATTTTCGTGTGGCTAGCCTTAATGATATGGGCGGATCTGCCGTGTGACAAGGCAATCAGTAGAACGTGCGCCGGCCGCCGATTCACGCCCAGCTCCTGTAAGAGACGAACCTTACCCCGCGCCCGTTGCGCCAATTCAATAATGCGCTGCCAGTACTCAGTTGGGTCCGTGGACCGAACGGTTGGCTTTTCTCCAATTATGCTGGAACTAAAAAGTTATTGCGTTTTATCTGCCGGCGTGCCTCGTATTAGTAACTGCATTGTACCTATGTTGATAGTTCTGCGATGACCGATTGCGCTGACCGGTAAATGTCTACTACTGTAGGAGTTAAGACGAATACTTCTGGACCGATCGTGGCTTAAGGAGAATGGAAAAGGGGATGGCATACGAGGCCAAGCTGGCAGACTCGGCCGTCCGCTCAGCGGCTGAGCGCGCCTTGATCGGTGAACATCCAACCATAGTGAAGTTGCGCGCGCTGATTCAGCGTGTCGCCGCGACTGACGCGACGGTGTTGATTTCCGGTGAGAGTGGCAGTGGGAAGGAAATTGTTGCCCATGCTATCCATTCGCTCTCGGCCCGCGCGAGCCGTGCCTTCGTGCCGGTAAATTGCGCCGCAATCCCTCATGAATTACTCGAATCCGAGATGTTCGGCCATGAGCGCGGCGCCTTTACTGGTGCGGCGGGCCAACGCCACGGACTCTTCAGCAGCGCGGACGGTGGGACCATCTTTCTGGACGAAATCGGCGAAATGCCGATGCAACTACAGGCCAAACTTCTGCGCGTACTTGAAGATGGGGTGGTCCGGCCGGTCGGCTCCGATCGCTCGGCGAAGGTTGACACGCGGGTTATCGCGGCCAGCAATAACGACCTGGTTGCCTCCGTCAAGAAAAACACTTTTCGTGAGGACCTGTTCTATCGCTTGCAGGTCGTGCCTATTATCATCCCACCCTTGCGGGAGCGGCGATCCGATGTACCCTTGCTGATCGAGCATTTCCTCGATCGGATGCGTGCGCGTTTGCCTACGCGCGACTGGACCGTAACGCGCGAAGCGATGGTCCATCTATGGTCGTACGATTGGCCTGGAAATGTCCGCGAACTTGAAAACATGGTGGAGCGCCTCGTTATCCTGTGCGAGGACTCGATTATCGATACTCAGCTATTGCCACCCAACCTAGTCAATGGCACCCGCATTACCGAAAATCGCACGCCGACTCCACTGGGCGAAAATGGCATCAATCTGAATGCGATAGTGCGGGAATTGGAAGGCCGCATGATCAACGAGGCGCTGAAGCAAACCAGCGGCAATAAGCAGGCGGCCGCGCGCCTGCTCGGGCTTAAGCGAACAACGTTTGCCGCCAAACTCCGGCGTTGCGGGGTAATCGCGCCTGCAAACGTAAGTGATCGCGAGGACGGATGATTTTGGTGTAGGCTTCCTGAGGTGGGTGATTGATGGACGAAGTCAACACAGTACCGCGTATCATGGTGGTCGACGACGACCCGGATACTGTTTCGATTCTAGCGCGGCATCTGCAGCGCGAAGGGTTTGTTGCGATAGAAGCGGTTTCGGGCGCCGAATGCCTGCGGCTGGTCCGGGAGCATCCCGTCGACGTGATTCTACTCGACTTGATGATGCCTGAGATGGACGGTTTCGAGGTCTGTCGGGCGCTCAAGGACGAAAGTCATACTGCGGATATCCCGGTTATCATGATTACGGCGCGCGACGACCTCGACGCCCGCGCCGAAGGCATGCGGCTTGGTGTGAGCGATTTCCTAGCCAAGCCAGTCTTCCGCCGCCAGCTAGCAAATCGAATCCGCGCACAACTGGAAGTCGTCGCAGCAGGCCGCGCGACCGAAGCCGCCCTGAAAAATCTCGAACATCGTAACGGCGACCGTAAGTAGCCGCAGCGCATCAATTGGATTAACGTTCGCAGCCTCGGCGAATCTTTAATTCTTAGCCAATCAGTTCGTCAGCGGACGCGCAGCGGCGGACGGCGCCGTTTACTCCTATTCGCGCCGCATTGCTATTGCGAGGCGCCATCTCGCAGCGTTACGCCGCTGGAATGGACAATCTGCATCGCATTTTGTAGGTTGGGCCTACAGCTACTGGCTACAACTTTTTCCGCCACGACGGAGGTGCGAAATTTAATGTCGTCGAACAAGCCGCGCATGCTCGAAGGCTATCGTGTTCTTGACTTCACCCAGTTTGTCGCCGGTCCGACCTGCACACGCCTGCTGGCCGAGATGGGAGCCGAGGTAATCAAGCTCGAACTCGCCCCGGAAGGTGATCGGGTACGCGCAGGCGGCCTGCATTCGCAGCATCCGGAACATAAGAGTTCCTCGCATAGCACGTATTATTTGCAGCACAATCACAGCAAGCTCAGCTTCGCGATCGACTTGAAAAAGCCTGGGGCGAAAGAGCTTGTGATGGCGATGCTGCCCAAGATTGACGTAGTCGTCGAAAATTTCGCCCCGAAAGTCATCAACCGCCTGGGTTTCTCGTACGAAGAAATCAAAAAGATCAATCCGCGCATCATCATGCTGTCGATTTCGATGGCCGGACAGACCGGTCCGCTCTCCGACAAGGCCGGTTACGACTATATCGGTCAGGCCTATGCCGGTGTCACAGACGGTATCGGCGAACCTGATCGCGCACCTTCGGCCGTCACGATGGCAATCGGCGACGTGTCAACTGGCGTGGCGGCTGCGATGGCGATCGGCTTCGCATTAATCCATCGCGAACGCACCGGTGAGGGCCAGTATCTCGACGCATCGCTGCTCGACACCTATTTCCACATGCACGAGACCAACGTGCCGATGGTATCGTTACGCGGCGACAAATATCGTCCAACCCGCAACGGCTCACAGCATCCGCAGGGCGGTCCGACCGGCATCTTTCACTATCGGGACGGTCAATACGTCTTCCTGACCATTCCGACGCCCCATCAATGGGTAGCTTTCACGCGCGCGATGGGGATGCCGGAATTGGCCAATGACCCTCGCTTCAAGGGCGCACGAGGCCGCCGCGACAACAATAACGAATTGAAGGAAATTATCGAAAAGTGGATGGCATCGATGCCTTCGCGGGAGGCCGTGATTGCTGCCCTAGACAAGGAACGCGTTCCCTGCGCTCCCGTACTAACAGTCAACGAGGCAGTCAAGCATCCTCATCTTAACGAGCGCAAGACCGTGCGCTGGATCGACGATCCCGAGCTCGGCAGAGTCGCGATTCCAGCGGTACCGGTGAAATTCTCGGCTTGGCCCGATCGCACCGAACTGCGTTCGGCGCATCTCGGCGAGGATAACGAGAGGGTGCTGCATGAGTTGACGAATCTGAGCGACGATCAGATTGCCAAGCTCTATTCTGACGGGATTCTCGTCCGTGATCCGACGCTGACCTCCAAACCTGCCTAGCCGCAGCCGCGCACAAAGCAGGGAGGAAAGGTTGCGCTGATTCGCAACTTCCATCCCTGCTTTCCCGTTTGTGGCAACGGGCCCCTGTTACCGGGACAGACGTGGCGGGCAGCGGACGCTTCCCGCCGCCGCCCCAGCCATTAAACCATCATTCGCCTATCGAGGCCGCTTCTTTGGATGCACCGCTTTGCTCGCGAGCTTCGCGATCTTTTTCACGACTTTCGCTTTGACCCTTTTCGCCTTGGGAGCCGCGGGCTTAGCTGGCTTGGTCTTGACGCTCTTCGGGGCAGCCTTTTTAATCAATCCGGCAGGCTTAGCCTTCGCCGCTCGCTTCGGCGTGAAGGTATCAATTACGCGCTCTTCGGCTACGACGACTGCCGCCACAGTCTCAGGGTCTTCGTACTCGAGTCCAAAAGTGCTGAACGCGCGCTTCTTGATCAAGACGCGCCGCTCGCCCTCGAAGACCGTTTCACCGCGCTGATTCACGCCGTAGTGCTTGAAATGAATTTCGCCAACTTCGCGATGGCCCCGGCTGAATTCCTCGCTATCATTTTTACCTAGCACTTCGGTGAACGCGTAGAGGGTATCGCCATGCATCACCGGCAGGCGAAAGCGGACCTTATCGAGTCCCACCTCTTCTACCGCTTGCTCACCCGTGTCCTGCATCGCCAGCCCGATCACTAGCGAGGCCGTGACGCCGCCGAAGACCACTCGATGGGGTTGCCCGCCCAGTTTCTCCGCCGCGTCCTCGTTGAAATGGAGCTGTGCAGTGTTCAGCACCAGGTTCGTGATTACTACATTCTCGATCGGCTCCATGGTTTTACCGCGCGCATGCTCATATACATCGCCGACGTTGAAATCTTCGTAGAAATTATCCTTGCCGGTCAGTCCGGCCACGTCAAAGCTCATTCACCTGCCCCCGCGCTGCTCCGCCTGGGAATCAAATTGGATCGGCGAAAATCCACTACCAGCAAATCGCCACTATCATCTCCGTCCGCGAGAAAACCCTCCGTATGCCACGTCACGATTCCCGACCCGGGACGGCTCTGCGATTCGCGGATGTCATGTACGGTGCTGCGCGCGATCAACGTCTGGCCAGGATAAACCGCGCGATGGAAGGTCAGGTTATCAACGCCTAAAAAGAGTCCACCCGCCTCGCTCAGGTCCTCGACAGTCAGCCCGAATACGGTCGCGAACACCAGCATCGGATTCACAGGGCTCGTCCGATGACCGTGGGCGCGGGCGAACGGCTCATTAAAATAGAGCGGGTTGTAGCTCAGGGTCAGGGTCGAAAAAAGCGTATTGTCGCCCTCGTTGAGCGTACGGCCCCAATGATGCTGATAGACCTGCCCAAGGCTGAAGTCCTCGAACAGATGCCCCTTCGGTAATTTTCTGGCCCGCGAACGCCAGTCATCACTCATCGCGATACTCCGTTTCCGGATTCTCCGGTATTTTCGTGCGGCACAAAGGTCTTATTCATCAAATATAGCCGCGCAGGTAATCTGCCATCCGCTACCTATCCTGTAAACCATAGATCGCCAGCAACCGCAGAGCCGCCCAGCACTGCCGGCATTTCGTGACCGGTTGATCAGCCCTGCCTATTAGGTACAGACTGATCTTTAACTGTTCTAACCGGAGGCGTGCTTATGCGTAACCGATTGGTCCTGGTCCTGACCGCGATAGTAGCAATTGCTGCCACGACCCCTGCCCTCGCGTTTGATTTACCTAAACTCCTCGGCGGCACCGGTGACGAACAGAATCTCAACACCTTCAAGATTATTCATGTCACCGATCTCGCCTCGATGATGAGCGAGAAGACGCTCAACCTCCATGTTTATGACGCCAACAGTTCTGAGACCCGCGATAAATATGGTGTCATCCCCGGCGCAAAATTGCTCTCATCTGACGACGATTACAATGTTGGCGCCACGCTTCCAGCGGATAAAGGTGACCCTCTCGTCTTCTACTGCGCTAACACCCATTGTCTGGCCTCCCATGAGGCCGCGCGGCGCGCGGTCAACGCGGGTTATACAAACGTCAGTGTGATGGCTGATGGTATCGCCGGCTGGAAAGCCGCGGGACAGCCGACCGTCAAAGCTGCGCTTCAGACCAGCAGCAATTGATTCGATTCCCGCTGACGGCGTCGCGAGCGATCTGCGGGTTAATCAGGCGGGGATTGACCGCGTTCACGCGGGTGCCGCGCTTGACGTATTCGAGCGCCGCGATTGAAATCAAGCCCCATAATGCGCGCCCTTCGGGTCTTTTATGGTCGTGGCGCAAATTATGGAAGGCGTCCTTCTTTACTTCCTTTTCTAGTTCAGGCTTAGCTCGACGAAAACGTGGTCGTCATCGCCATCCGCGAAGTGGCGAAGTGCAAAGTCATAATTGGTCATTCCGCAATGAGCGCAGATTCGCAGATGCCGCCGCGCGTGCGCGAGCACTGCTAGCGCGAAAGCTACGATTTGGTCCTCAGCCGACATTCAAATTAATTTTTCGGCTTTCGTTCATCGCCGCCGCTCCGCCCTCTTCATTGACAGTCAGTGTCTTTTAGCCTGGCGATGTTCTCTCCGCTTCCGCGGGACCAAGCTCCAAGGGGACATCAGATCAGCCATTGCCCCAATTCCATCACGGCCATGCGTTCATCGGCTGTCATCGGCCAATGCCGTTTCGTTTTGGTCCGCTTCGGGCGGACATTAGCTCGGCGCCATGCCGAAGATCGGCAGCCCGTCTTACAGAATTTTTGACGGGATTTCGGATTTGGAATTTTGCCGCCACAGCCCTCACACTGCACAACCTACAC
>DATJUF010000002.1:0-10995 GCA_035502655.1 Binataceae bacterium (SeqCode) | reverse complement strand
AGAAAGCCCAGTGGCCGAGGGCAAACTGGCTAGCGAAGAAACCGAGCCAGATCAGCGACCATACAGTAATCAGCCGATACCATATCTGGCGCCGGGCGAGATCGGCGAACATGATAAAGATCGGAAAGATGACAAGGATGTAACGGGGTCCGCTTAAGTCCCATGAGGCGCAGGCGAACAATAGCCAGTTCGCGACACTCCAGACTGTATAAGAAAGCGGCAACTTGACCGCAGAATAGATACATGCGGACAAGGCCAAAATCATATAGAAGAGCACCTGCACGCCGATCATTTGCGCATTGCCGGGAGCATAGTGCAGCATCACGCCGATCGTGCCGCCAAGGCCGGTCCAGGGCGGCACGAGGTTTTGTGCCCAATGGCCGCTTTCGCTATGGAGAAAATCGAAGGGGCGGCCCGCGACGCGATAGTTAATCCATAGATAACCGAGCAATCCCAGTGGAACCAAGCCGAGCCAGAGGCATTCGCTGTTCCATCGGCGCGCGCGCCACATGCCAAGCAGTGCCTCCAATCCAAGCGCCGGAGCCAACAGGATACCGTTACTATGAGTCAGGCTGGCGAGCATCCCAATCACGCCCGCTAACGGCCAATCGCTCCGGCGGGCCGCCAGAAATGCGCTCACAACCAGGAGAAGCAGCAGGCTCTCCGTATAGTCGATGTGGAGAAAATAAGAGGTGGGAAAGATAAAAAGAAACCATACTGCGTTCCATGCCAGGTCAGCCGGATAGTCCAATGCGACGAGGCGCCTCATCAAGATGGCCAAGGCTAGCGAGGCAACCGCCGACACGATAAATCCGCTATAGAGTATATTTCCAAGGACTAATGTAGTGACGTGGACCAGGATTGGATAGAACGGATAGAAGACCAGCAGCAGGCGTGCGTCGCCGCTAGAGTTGTAACCATCGCGAGCGATATCGAGATAGTGAGTACCGTCCCAGCGGTTCCAGACACCCAGAATATCGGCGAATGAGTGGAGAGATTGATTATTAACAATCGTGAAGGTCCACACCCCGAAACATAGCAGCAGCAACTTAATCGCCAGGACCAACACAAGCAGCGAACCGTCATCCCGGCACAGCCCGAAGACGGGAAAAGTGAGCTTACGCTGAGTGATGCGGACCAGCCATCGGTGCCGTCGTTGCGCAAGGGAAGTGGATATCCGCGCAGAAACTGAATCCAGGCCCTTGGGAGGCCGCCTCGGAAATAGGTTTGACATCAGTCGCACGTGCGTGTTAGCGCAAGAACCAAAGGCGCGGGCGGCTGATAGGATTGCCGTTCAAAATCGGCGAGATCTGGCAAAGTAGCGCCGCCAGCGGCAATCGAAGGATCTCATGATGGCATCTCATACGCAGTTTGGATCGCTTCGGCAATATCAGAAAGGCGGCGTTGAGGCTATCAATGATGACCCGCGCAATTACGCTTTCGCCAACATCTTTGAAGTAGCAGGCAAGGCCGAGAAGTGGGAACGGGTGGCGGTCGCGCGTAATCTCAAGTACGTGATCGAAGTGGTTAAAGCAGAAGGGACTTCGCCGTGGTATGCGTGCGCGCACGACGAGGCGGCGCTGGTGATGGACGGCGAGGTCGGGATTCGGCTGGTCAAGCCGGACACAGTGATCGTAGCGGAAGAGCATAAGGGAGCGACTCTTCTTGAGGGCGATCCACGGGGCCGGGCGATGGGCCATATCAAGGCGCGGCGTGGTCATATGGCACTGTTGCCAAAAGGATCAGCGTATCAATTTCACGCCGAGGGAACCGCGGTGATGCTGATACAGACGATCGCAGGTGACCTGACAGTGGAGCGCTGGGGAGAAATCTGCCAGAAATAGCGGTTGTCTTTATATAATAATCGCGCACAGCCCCAGAATTACGAGCAATAGGCAGTGACGGTAAAATGACAGAAAAAACGGACATGCACGTGAATGAAGCGGGCTACCGGACGTTCAAGCTGGGCAATTATATTTTCATCCGTGATGAATACTTTGTGCATATTAAATGGCCGAATGGCAGTCATACGCTGCCGGCTGATCGTTTCCTGAAAGCACTGATGCGTGATGTAGCGTGGAACTTCTTCTATGGCATTGTCAATTTCGATGAAGTATTCGGCACGGCGAATCATTACGGCACCGTCAACGTATTCGCTGGATCGTTTAACGTGGGCTATCGGTCGAATGGCAAGGATTATACAGAAACCTTTGAGAGCGCGCCGGCGCGCGCCATCTTCGAAGCGATACTAGAAGACTGGACTAATGAAGGGTTCGACCCGTTCGCGGCGCCGACGGAGACCGGCAGCGCCTTCGGTCCGAAGCGTGGAAGTAATACTGTGGCGGTGAAGCGTCAGCGCGTTTCTGCCAGGCGGATGGCGGGAGTGGCGGATGACACGCCGCTACGCGGCGATGCGAATGGCTATTTAGTCAATCGGCAGTTCGCAGATGTGGTACAGGACGAGCCGGAAATCCATGCGGAGCAAGGATTTGAGGGCGAGGTCCATGCGTTTAACCTCTTCGCATATTTGTCGCGATCGGATGTCACATGGAATCCATCGGTGTGCTCAGTTGTCAAGGACAGTTTGTTCTGCCCGACCACAGAGGAATACATGTTGCCCGTAATTCATGGCAACGACCGAGTGGAATGGTTTATCCAATTGAGCGACGAGATCCATTGGCAAATAGCCGATCGGGATACGGGTGCGGCACGGGCGCGCGTAGTGATGAAAGCCGGTGACGTGGCGGCGATGCCGGCCGATATACGCCATCAGGGAATGTCGCCGAAGCGGTCGATGCTGCTGGTATGGGAGAATGCAGATCCGGCGCTCCCCGAACTATACGCAAGCAAGAAGCTTAAGCCGAATCCGATTGACTTTTAGCACGACAGTTTTGCGGACTGGGAATATCGGTATGATGTAGAGTCGTTAAGCGGCTGGTTAGTGAACTCACAGCCGGACGGGGTGCAAGCGGCCGCTATCGGCGCGGGATGGCGACATGAGCACGGCAAATGGAAAGCAGTCACGGTCGGCGGAAATAAGAGCGAAACTGAATCATCCGATCATCGATTCGGATGGCCATTCGGCGGAGTTTGAGCCAGCGCTTTTTGACTATCTTAAAGACGCTGGCGGCGACTCGGCAGTTCGGCGTTTGAAGTCGCTGCCGGACACTCCGCTGTCATTCAGATGGTATCGCTTGTCAGAAAAAGAACGGCGCGCGCAGCGGCAACCCAGGCCCCATTGGTGGGTTCATCCGACACTCAACACACTCGACCGGGCGGCCAGTTCCTTGCCGAAACTGCTGTATCGGCGGCTTGACGAAATGGGGATCGACTTCACGATCATCTATCCAAGCCTTGGCTTGTTCCTGCTCCATTTGGGCGATGACGAATTGCGCGGGGTGGCATGCCGTGCACTGAATAATCTGAATGCGGATATTTTCCGCGAATACTCAGATCGGATTACGCCGGTGGCGGTGATTCCGATGCATACGCCAGAAGAAGCTATCGCGGAACTGCGGCATTGCGTGGGAATCGGATTGAAGGCCGTCGTAATGGCGGGGTGGGTGCGGCGGCCAATCGCGGCGGCTGAAGGACCGGCGCGGCGCTATGCCTATTGGCTTGATAACCTGTGCCTCGACAGCGAATATGATTACGATCCAGTGTGGGCGGAATGCGTAAAACTCAAAGTAGCGCCGAGCTTTCATTCGCCTTCCGCCGGGATCGGCCTGCGCAACTCGATTAGCAACTTCATGTATAATCATATAGGTCACTTTGCGGCGTCGAGCGAGGCGATTTGCAAAGCAGTATTCTTTGGCGGGGTGACACGGCGCTTTCCTCAACTGAGATTTGCCTTTCTCGAAGGCGGTGCCGGATGGGCCGCGAGCCTGCTGGGTGATATCGCTGGTCATTGGGAAAAGCATAATCCACGAGTGCTCGAGCGCTTCGATCCAGCGAATCTGGACGAACAACTGATGTCGCGCTTGTTTAACGAGTATAGCAGCTACAAACAGGACCTGGCGGGGATGCCGATCGATGAGCGGTCGCAACTGCTGTGGGGTGCGCGAGAGGACTCGGTGGCGAATGATGAATGGTCTCACTGCAGGATCGAAAATGTGACTGATATTCGTGACCTGTTTGTGCCTAAATTCTACTTCGGATGCGAAGGCGACGATCGCATGACGGCGCTTGCGTTCGATCGCGGCAAGAATGCATTCGGTGCTCGGCTCAATGCGATCTACAGTTCCGACCTGGGCCATTGGGATTTGCCGGACATGCGCGACGCGGCGGCGGAAGCGTGGGAGTTGGCCGAGCACGGACTGATCGATGAAAACGATTTCCGCGATTTTGTATTCGGGAATCCTGTCCGGGCGAAGGCTGAAGTTAATCCGGATTTTTTTGCAGGAACCGTCGTGGAAGATGCAGCGCAAGAATTGATGGAAGCGCAAAGTGTCACCAATAGTAAGTAGCTAGAAAGATGAAACATCTGGATGAAAATAATATAACCGCTGAAGCATCGGCGCGGTTGTCCGAGACTCCGGATCCTCGGCTTAAGGAAATCATGACGGCTCTCACGCGCCATCTGCATGACTTCGCGCGCGAGGTGCGGCTGGAGCCGGGCGAATGGATGGAGGGAATCCAGTTTCTGACTCGCGTCGGGCAAATCAGTGATGATAAACGGCAGGAATTTATCCTTCTGTCAGATACGCTGGGGCTGAGCGCACTTGTTGATATGATCGCGCATGCGAGTAGCAATGACGGTGCGACAGCGTCGAGCCTGCTAGGGCCGTTTTATCGTACCGGCGTACCGGAGCTTCAGAATGGCGCGAATATTGCCGCTGGCGGGCCGGAAGGCGAAAGAGTGGTGATGCGCGGAAGGGTAATTGGAAGGGCCGGCAAGCCGATCAGCGGTGCCTTAATTGATGTATGGCAGGCGGCATCGAACGGACTGTACGATTTGCAGGATCCGAATCAGCCGGAAATAAATATGCGCGGACGATTTCGATCGGCTAACGATGGCAGCTTTACATTCCGCACGACCAAGCCGATCAGCTATTCGGTGCCGACCGACGGACCGGTGGGAAAATTATTGCGAGCCGAGGGAAGGCATTCGTACCGTCCGGCGCATATCCATTTTATGATTAGTGCGGAAGGATATGAGACTCTGACGACCGCATTATATAATGCTGGCGATCGCTATATCGAATCGGATGCAGTATTCGGGGCGAAAGATGAGCTGGTAGCCGCCTATATTAAAGGCGGCGCGGATGGAGCTGACGCAATCGAGTTTACCTTCGCCCTGGCCTCATGCGAATGAGAAGATAGTGCAGTTTGGGCGGGAGGCATGGGTTTGGCCATACCTCGCGCCCTTTTCGTAGCAGCCGGATCTTAACGGCCGCCGAGATAGCTGCGCGGATTGTCGACCATCAGGGTGTGAATTTTTTCCTCGCTGACGCCCATTTTGCGCATCGCAGGCAGAATGTTCTTCGAGATATGCGCATAATGATTATTCGGTGACGCCTCGATCATTTTCTTGATAGCAGGGGTCTGGCGGCCGAGCCAGCAGGCCACAGCGTCATGGGAGAGCATGATGCGGTCGTAGCCTACCGCGAGCAAGCCGATGAGCGACGCGAGGCGCATCTTGTCGGGGGCGATCGGCTCGATGCCGAAGCGGTCGAAACCGAGCCAGGCGCCACGTTCGAGGATATCGAAGTAGTAACGCATGTTGCCGACGCCGCAGGCGTGACCGATCAGAACGTTGTTGAAATCGACGCCCTCGGATTCGAAGATATCTAGAGTTTCGCGGCCGAACGGCGACATTTCATTGTTGTGGCACAGAATCGGGGTGCCGGTGGCCTTGTGAGTACGGGCCGCGGCGCGCAGCGCCTTCTCTTCGTTCTTGGTGATTTCAGTATCGACCGTCCATCCAGGGACGCCCCCGGTCGCGGTCTTGATGATACCGGCCTTGATGCCGGTGTTTCCGATGCCTTCGGTGATTTCGCGGACGTAAATTTCCGCGATGTCATCGGGTTCGAGCATGCGGAAGTGCATCGGGAAGCCCAGCGCCTCATTATAGACCCCAGTCGCGATAACGATTTTCACGCCGGACTGCTCGGAGGCTTCCGCGGCGAACTCAGGATCACGGCCAAGTTCCATCGGGCACGGATCGACCATGCTGGAAATGCCAAGGCTGCGGATTTCCTTGAGACGCTCGACGACTTTGGCAAGTTCGCGCTTGCGGTCGAATTGATGGTTATCGAATTCCCATCCGGGCATCCCGGCGGCGAGATGTTCGTGAATGAGGGTGGAACCCAGTTCCCTGGGGTCCAGTTTTCCGCTGACACTGTTGATAGCCATTGTATTACCTCCGATTTTCGTCCGCGGCTGATGGATTGCCTGCCACGGCTGGCATGTGCACCGTAGCTTGGTTAAATAAATCTGCGCCGCTTTTGGCATGCGCCGATAGTCAATTGGTGAATGCATACCAATCAATCGGCTAAATGAACAGGGGTTTTCATGATTGGCCAGGGCGAAAAGGTTAATGCCGATGGCTTAGGCGGGACTTATTGCGGCGGTTGGGTGTTAGATGATTGAGTAAAACGATTAGCCCCCGTGGCAATTCCGCGGGGAATCCTGCTAAAAATAATAAAAACGGGCGTTTGTTTATAGTGACTCGACGCCCCGGGCTTGCCTGATGGATGACTGTCAGGATGGCGCGAGTTCCATGTAAGCTAAGCGGCTGGACGGGAGAAAAAAATCGATGCATGTAGGTTATGGCGTAGCGTTTCAAAACCCCCACAATCGGCTGTCTGACACCGAAGTCTACCGCGAGGAAGTGCGGCTGTGTGAGATGGCTGAACCGCTTGGCTTCGACTCGGTATGGTCGGTCGAGCATCATTTTGACGATTACACGATGTGCCCGGATGTCTTGCAGTTCCTTTCGTACATGGCAGGCAAGACCAAGCATGCGCAGCTCGGATCGATGGTTGTAGTCCTGCCGTGGCATGATCCGATTCGGGTGGCCGAGCAGGTCTCGGCGCTCGACCATCTATCGAATGGGCGATTTATCCTGGGATTGGGACGCGGGCTGGCGCGGATCGAATACGAAGGATTCCGGCTCGATCAGAACGAGGGGCGCAACCTGTTCGTCGAGTACGGCGAGCTGATTCTCAATGCGCTCGAGACCGGTGTGATGGAAGGTGGTAAGTACACCAAGCAGCCGCGCCGCGAGATTCGGCCATTCCCAGGGCGCTCGTTCAAGGGCCGTACCTACGCGGCGGCGGTATCACCCGAGTCTATGCCAATTATGGCCAAGCTGGGCGTAGGCCTGCTCGTGATTCCGCAGAAGCCATGGGATGTCGTGAAGCAGGACTTCGAAGTTTATCACAAGGTATGGCGTGACGTTAATGGAGCCGTGCCTGCGCCGAAGCCGCTCTCAGGCGGATTCTGTTTCGTCGATGAGAACAAGGATCGAGCGGAAGAGATGGCGATGAAGTGGATCACTGCTTATTACCATACCGCCATGCGTCATTATGAGATGACCTCGCAGCAATTCGGGTCACATAAGAGTTACGAGTTTTATAGCCACGTCGGCAAGTACATCTCAAAGCATGGGATGGAAGGAGCAGCAGCGGATTTCGCCAAGCTGATGCCGTGGGGCACGCCTGATCAGGTTTTGGAGAAGCTCGCCTTTATTCGTGACACAATCGACGCCAACGGCTTCATGCTGAATTTCAGTTATGCCGGGATGCCATGGGACGAGGCCGAGCGGAACCTTAAGTGTTTCGCCAAGAACGTCCTGCCGGAAGTGAAAAAATGGAAAGGATCGCCACTGGGCGAATCGCGGGAACTGTCATTGCCCAAATCTGCCGCCGCTTAGTTTGACGTAATTCGGGGACTCTCCGTAATGGAGAGTCCCCTCTGAGAAAGCGCTGGACTGCTGAATTTTATCGGCTTTTTTGGCCCGTCACGAGAATATTTCGGTTCGGTTTGCCGCCGCTCTTACACTGGTGGAGGTTCGGGGAGCCTTGCACTGTAAGGACAGCGCCTTAGTGCGCCGGAGCTTGCTATGGCCGAGTCTCCCTGTTCATTTCCACTAAGGCAGCTCGAATTGAGTAGAAGCAGGGGGTTCGTAAGTATCAAAACCGCTGTATCGCTTGGCCTGATCGGTCAATAATCTCAGAGTAACATGGCGTGAACTTTTATGTGGCGGCAATCGCGGCCGGTCTTAGTCTGACGGCTATATGGGTCATTTGGTTGCTTGCGGTGCGAACGTTTCTCCGCCGTACGAGAAGCCGGCCAGGAATTCTTCTCTCGATCCTTCAGGTGATCATTGTGCTGCTGCTGATGCAGGTAGCGTATCGGGTCTCCGACCGCTACTTCGAGTTCGCCAATATCAGCGCGCCGGACGCGATGCGAACTTTCCGCCGGATTTGGATTGTGGTCTGGGCGGCTGGCATGGTGGCCTCGATTCAGCTCTTCCTCGATATCCGCAAGATGGCGGAACCTGTGTCTTCGCCACGGCCAGTTCGGCCAAACAATCGTGCAAGACGTCGCCGCCCTTAAATGAGGGTGAGGGGTACGTCAGCAACCCAGGTCTGGAGCTTGACTCAGAAGGGGGGATAGCGCAGCATCGCGCGCGAGCGTGAAAAGAATTCAAAAGGGCAGGAGATTTCTAAGCATGCGTCCTGGAAAGATAATCGCGTCGCCGGTCGTGGCGTTGGCGCTGGTTTGTGCGGTGGGAGCGATGCGTCCGTGCGCGGCGCAATCGCCGGCTCCGGCACCCGAGGCTTCGGCGGCAGCGCCCGCGCCGGAAGCGTCGACGGCTGCGGCACCTCAGTCGGGGAAGCAGATCGATCTGGCCGCTGCGCGCGCCGAGCGCAAGGCCATCGTCAACGACAATATGAAGTTAACGCCAGACGAGGCGAAGGCCTTTTGGCCACTCTATGAGAAATACGAAGCAGCGATGGATAAAGTCGAGGAGCGGCATATCCGCGAGATAAAGGACTTTGCGAAGAATTACGATTCCCTGACAGACGCCGACGCCAAGCGCAAGCTCGATGAAGTGATGGCCATCGCGCAGGCGCGGCTCAATGTCCAGAAAGCCTATATTCCGAAGTTCCGAGCGGTGGTTTCCCAAGTCGAAGCCACGCGCTTCTTCCAGATCGATAACAAGCTCCGTGCGATGGTGCAGTGTCAGATTGCCCAGATGGTACCGCTGGCAAAACCGGCCGGAGGCGGTGAAGGAATGTAGCGGTACAGGAGCCGGGCTCTGCAAGGCTTGATTGGCGCCTATCCGCTGTTAACGAAAAAGACCGGCGGCAAACTTTACCCGCCGGTCTTTTTCTATTCGACGTGCAGAGGCTTGGCTATTGCTGATTGGCGCTGGCTTGTTCAGCCGGGGCGTTGAGCGCGCCACACGCATACACCAGCCATCGGGTGGACGACAATTCGTCTTCGGCGAAGAGGCGGAGGGCCTCTTTGGTCTCCTGATCCTCGTTGATCAGGTTGGCGAAATCGATGATCGGCTGGATGACGGCTTCCGGATTAGCGAAAGAGGTGGCAACGCGCATCAGCTTGTCGCCATCACTCATCGCTGGGTCGGCGGCACACGCGGCAAACTGCTTGCTTTCCTCACTAACGGTGGCGCGCGGTTCGGCGCCGAGTTCACGGATACGCTGGCTGAAGATGCGGCCGTGATAGTTCTCTCGCTCCGCGATCATCTTAATGCCACTGCGAATGCAATCAGTGGTGCAGACCTTGGCCCAATCGCTGAAGGCGGCGCCAGCGTTAGACTCGGCAGCCTGAACCTTGTCGAGGAAGCTGACGATAGCGTCGCGCTCGCTATTGTAAGTTTTGCCGAAGGCCTGAAAGCCGCGCGGCTGGCCCGAGCCGCCGTTTTGCGCGTCGAGCATGGCCATTTCGGTCTCGAAAGTCTCCTCGGTAATTAGTCCCGCGCGGTAGGCGCGCAGGAGCTGGCGGAACTCGAAGTCTTTGCCCATGATCGTTCTCCTTTCTCTTTAAGCTGCTATTCCGGCCTGAACCGCACGTTAGTCGAAAGATAGGGCGGCTTGCACAAGTATGTCAATCCGCCGAAAGTTAAGAAATAGGCCGAGCTTGTGAGGCCATGCACCGTACAGAACGGAGCCTAAAGTGAACGAACCGGCGAGAGTCGAGCGTTGGCAATGAGTCTGCGAACATAGCGCGGGGAAGTGCAATCCATGAGCGAATTCAAGCATCAGTTTGTTCAGTCCAACGGAATCCGCATGCATACCGTGGCGGCCGGTAAGGGCTATCCGGTGGTGTTCTGCCACGGGTTTCCGGAGCTATGGTATTCGTGGCGTCATCAGTTGAATGCCTTGGGGGCGGAGGGATTTCGAGCAATAGCACCGGACCAGCGCGGCTATGGTGAGACCGACGCGCCGCAGCCGATAGAGGCCTACACGCAAAAACTGCTCGTCGCCGATATCGTCGGAATGCTCGATGCTCTTGCCATCGACAAGGCGGTAATTGTCGGTCATGACTGGGGCGGGGCAGTAGCGTGGAACGCCGCGATGATGGCGCCGGATCGATTCACCCGCGTGATTGGTGTGAATACGCCCTTCTTTCCGCGCGCGCCGATCAAGCCAACCCTGATGCTCGAAATGATCGCGCAAGGCAAATTCCATTACATGCTCTACTTTCAGCAGCCTGGAGTGGCCGAGGCGGAACTTGAACGGGATGTGGCGCGATCCCTGCGTGGCTTTTATCAGGGCGGACGTGATCTCGTAAGCGAGATCACGTCAGGCGACCCGCCGGGGGTCTTTGGACCGGCTGGTGGAGGACTGTTGGAACGGTTGCCGGATAGGCCGCATGGGGCCTTTATCACCGATGAAGATTTCGACGTTTTCGTGAAGGCGTTCAGCAAGACTGGCTTTCGCGGCGGCCTCAACTGGTATCGGAATCTGGATCGAAGCTGGGAGGAGAGCGCAGACCTCGAATATAAGGTTAAGCAGCCGG
>DATJUF010000001.1:0-3260 GCA_035502655.1 Binataceae bacterium (SeqCode) | reverse complement strand
GTTTTATGCGATCAATCGCTCTCAGCCGCCGCGACGCTCGAACGCGCCCGCATTGAGGGCCGTTCGATGCTCACTCGCGACAAACGCCTGCGCACAGCGGCCGATACGCTCTATATCGAGCACCATCTGTTTCGCGATCAGCTGCGCGAGGTACTGAACCACTTCCCATTTGATCCGCATCAAAATGCTTTCACCCGCTGCTCACTGTGCAACAACCGTCTACGCTGGGTTAGCCGCGACTCGATTCGGCGCCGTGTGCCATCCTTCGTCTTCGCCAGCTACGATAATTTCGCCGTCTGCGATTTATGCGGCAAGGTTTACTGGCCCGCCACTCATCTCACTCGTGCGCTCGGCGAAATTGATAACCTCGATCTGCAATCCAGAACCTTGTTGGCCGACATTGCTCGTTAATGCCTACGGGTAGTACGCTGCGGCTTGACCCGCTAATTTGATCATATGGCTAACGCACGCAAGTATATCGCTCTCAATCCCGACCTCTATGACTATGTGGTCGCGCACGGAAAAAATGCCGATTCGTTGCTCGAGGAATTAGCCGGCGAGACGGCCCAACTAGGCCGCATCAGCGGGATGCAGATCTCAGCCGAGCAGGGCAATTTCATGGGTCTTCTCGCGACCGCGATCGGAGCGCGGGCAGCGGTCGAAGTCGGAACTTTCACCGGCTATAGCTCGATCTGTGTCGCACGTGCGCTGCCGGCCGACGGCCGGCTCTTATGTTGCGACGTCAGCGAGGAATGGACCTCGATCGCTCGCCGTTACTGGGAGCGCGCCGGCCTCTCCGGAAAGATCACGCTGAAGCTGGCGCCAGCAGCGGACACGCTCCGCGCCCTGCCATCCGACCATATGTTCGATTTCGCCTTTATCGACGCCGACAAAACCGGCTATCGCTTTTATTATGAGGAGATTTTGCGCCGCACACGCATCGGCGGCCTCATTTTATTCGATAATGTCCTATGGAATGGAGCAGTTGCCGACCCGGCGGATCAAAGCGAGGACACGCGGGCGATTCGTGAACTGAACGACTTCCTGGTCACCGATCCGCGCGTCGATACGGTGCTGTTGCCAATCGCCGACGGCCTGACCGTTTGCCGCAAGCGCTGAGGCGGAGTCAAGAAACACTCAACTTGAGGAGTAGCTGGCGTGGAGGGCGTCAGCTTTGGCTGCCGGGGTTTGCCTACTTTTGCGGCTCGGCACTGGACAGTACGCTCTAAAAGCCTTTTATTGTAGGCAATGGATGAGCGTTACGAGCCGCAAAAAATCGAGTCAAAATGGCGTGAAGAATGGGAACGCACGCAAATTTATTTGACCGCTGAGGACCGCAGCCGCCCGAAGTTTTACGTCCTCGAGATGTTCCCCTACCCTTCTGGCGACGGGCTTTCCGTCGGTCACCTGCATAACTATGTCCCCTGCGACGTTATCGGCCGCTTCAAGCGGATGACTGGTAATAACGTTCTTCATGCGATGGGCTGGGACGCCTTCGGCCTGCCGGCCGAAAATGACGCTCTGCTGAAGGGTCTGCATCCTAAGGAAACGGTTCCGCGCTATGCTGCAAATTTCAAGCGTCAGTTGAAATTGGCTGGATGCGCCTACGACTGGACGCGCGAAATCAACTCATCCTCGCCCGATTACTACAGATGGACCCAATGGTTCTTCCTGCTGCTGTATAAGCGGGGCCTCGCTTACCGCGCTTTGGGTTCGCAATGGTGGTGCGAGAAATGCCGCACGATCCTGGCGAACGAGCAGGTAATCAACGGATGTTGCTGGCGCCACCCCGAGGTTCAGGTCACCAAGAAAGACCTTGAGCAGTGGTATTTCAAAATCACCGCCTACGCCGATCGCCTACTTGAGGACCTCGACGGCATCGACTGGCCTGAACCGATTAAGCTGATGCAGCGCAACTGGATCGGCCGTTCGGAGGGTGCTGAACTTGCCTTTCCTATCGTTGATCATCCGGGCAAAGAGGTGCGCTTCTTCACCACCAGGCCCGACACGGTCTTCGGCGTATCGTTCATGGTGCTCGCGCCTGAGCATCCGCTGGTCGCCGAAATCACGTCTCAGGCGCAGCGCGCGGAAGTCGACGAGTACGTTGCTCAGGCTCGGCGCCAAAGCGACATCGAACGGCTTTCGACCGTAAAGGAAAAGACCGGCGTCTTTACTGGTGCGTATGCGCACAACCTCTTTAGCGGCAAGGCCATCCCGATTTGGATAGCCGATTACGTCCTGATGGGCTATGGCACCGGCGCGATCATGGCTGCGCCTGGCGAGGACCAGCGTGACTTCGATTTTGCACGAAAGTACGGCCTTGAGATTCCGATAGTTACCGGTCCCTCGGACGGTTCCATAGCGCCTTCTGATCGTGCTTTCAGCGACCATGGCGTAACAGTCAACTCGGGCTTCCTCACCGGATTATCCACCGCAGAGGCCATCAAAGCCGTCTGCAAATATGCGGAGGAGTGCGAAATCGGACGCGCCACCGTCAGTTACCGGATGCGCGACTGGCTTATCTCGCGCCAGCGCTATTGGGGCTGTCCAATTCCGATCGTCTACTGCGGCAAAGATGGCATCGTGCCCGTCCCAGAGGATCAGTTACCGGTTATTCTGCCTGATATGAAGGACTATCAGCCGTCGGGCACCGGACGCTCGCCGCTCGCTAACGTTCCCGAGTTTGTTAATACCACGTGTCCGCAATGCGGCGGGCCGGCCGAACGCGAGACCGACACGCTCGATGGGTTTGCCTGTTCGTCCTGGTATTTTCTGCGGTTCGCCTCGCCCCATTATGACACCGGTCCGTTCGATCCACGTGCGGGCAGCTATTGGCTGCCGGTTGACCTTTACGTCGGTGGCGCCGAACACGCCGTGATGCATCTGCTTTACGCGCGTATGTGGACCAAGGTGATGTTCGACGCCGGGCTAATCAAGTTCAAGGAACCGTTCCCGGCCCTGCGCAATCAAGGAATGATCTGGGCAGCCGACGGCCAGAAGATGTCGAAGAGCAAGGGCAATGTCGTCACGCCCGACGCGATGGTCGAGAAGTACGGCGCCGACGCCCTGCGGCTCTGGGAACTCTTCATGGGACCCTTCGAGGAGGCAACCAACTGGAATGAAGAAGGCGTCGTTGGAACTGCGCGCTATCTCTCGCGCGTATGGAACCTGATGCGGCGCTATGTAGAGGCTGGGTGCCCTGAAGGCAATCCCAGCGCCGAAACGATCAAGCGGGTGCATAAGACAATCCGCACAGTAAC